>JALHNI010000012.1 GCA_022843605.1 Bryobacter sp. | reverse complement strand
GCTCTTCCGATCTTTATGGGTATTGAATGGTGGAGTGATGTCGCGCGGGAGGCGCAGCGGGTGGATGGATGAGGTGGAATTCGCCTGCAGCGGGGCCCGGCTGATCGAATTCGGCAGAGTGTTTTGGCCAGAACCACCCTGGAATCGGGCTTTTTGCTGAGTGAAGACAGACGGGGAGTGGGCGTGCCGGAGCAAGCCGTGAGTTCGCCGTATGGTCCGGAAGGTCAGGAAGAATCAAAGGGCGCCTTCTTCGAGTGCAGGATAGTTTGTACCTCACGGGCGGAGCGCCGCTGGACGATGATCATCTGGCCGCCGCACTTGGGACAACTCCCGATCTTCTCAGAAGATGTGGCCCGGGGCGCTGCTGCAGGCTCGGGGGCCGTGAGCGCCTGCCGGCAGCGGGGCAACAATGCTCCACGCCGGCGGTTGGCCAGAAAGCCGAAACTGCGGATGCGGACGAAGTGTTGCGGCAAAAGATGCAGCAGAAAACGCCGCAAGAACTCAGCGGTATCGAGGGTCATCACGCGCGGTTGGTTGCCGTGGGCGTAGTCCTTCCACCGGAACGATACTTTGCCTTCGGAGTAGTTCGTGATGCGGTGATTGGAGATCGCCACGCGGTGCGTGTAGCGGGCCAGGTAGTGGAGAACGTACTGCGGACCGCCGAACGGTGGCTTGGAGTAGACCACCCATTTCTTGCGATGCAAGGACCGCAGAAAGGCGCGAAAGGTTTTCTCCTGTTTCAGCACGGTAAGCGAACCCGGCAGCCAGAGTTTCTTGGCGCGCCAGAGCTTCTTTAGCTCCGCCAAAAACTTGCCGCGAAACACGTGACTCAGCACCCGCACGGGCAGAAAGAAGTTCGCCCGCGCGGGAATCCAGCGTTGCTGGTCCGGCGAAAGGCCGCCGGCGGGGATGACGCAATGGACGTGGGGATGATGCTGGAGGGTTTGGCCCCACGTATATAACACGCTCAGGATGCCGAGTTCGGCACCCAAGTGCCGGGGATGGGCGGCTACCTCCAACAAGGTGTCGGCGCTGGCGCGAAACAGCAACCCATAGAGCAGCTTCTTGTTGTGATAGGCGAGCGATGCCAGCGCATGGGGCAGCGTGAAGACCACATGCGCGTAGGGCACCGGCAGCAGGTCCGCGCTGTGTTTGGCCAGCCACTTATCCCGCGCGTTGGACTGGCACTTCGGGCAATGCCGGTTGCGGCACGAGTTGAAGGAATAGGAGGGGGCTTCATGGCCGCACTGGGCACACCGGTCCCGGTGGCCACCCAACGCCGACGTGCGGCAACGTTCGATGGCGGCGAGCACCTTCAGATGCCCGCCGTTCAACCAGGACCGGTTGCGTTCGATGAAACGCTGGCCCTCCGCGCGAATGATGTCAGCCACCTCGAAGGGTGGCTGCGTCACGGCTGGAGATCCACCTCAAGAAGCGGCTTGCGCGATCGCTTGACTTGATCGAGCGGGGTCAGTATGGCTTTGTCCAGCGGTGTACCCGCCGCTTTCAAGTGACGCTCGGACAGATGCAAGTAGATCGCCGTGTGCTTGAGATCGGTATGGCCCAGCAGCGCTTGCACCGTGAGCAGGTCGGCGCCGTTCTCCATCAAGTGGGTGGCGAAACTGTGACGCAGCACATGCGGGCTCACTCGCTTGGAGAGGCCCGCTCGTTGGGCCGCTTCCACCTTCGACGTGATGGGCTTGTCGGCACGCCGGTTGTGCACCGTGCCGGGAAACAAGTACGTCTCCGGCTGCATCCAGTGGTCATAGGCGCGCAGCGTCTCGAGTAAGTGCGGACTCAGCGGTACATTCCGATCCTTGCCCTTGCCTTGGCGAATGTGAATCAGCATCCGTTGGGTATCGAGATCCTGCACCTTCAACCGGCACAACTCGGCCCGCCGCATGCCGGTGGAGTACAACGGTCATCAGCATCGCGCGGTGGAACAGGTTTTTGGCCGCGTTGATCAGGGCCACGGCTTCTTCCTGGCTCAGGACAATCGGCAGACGGCGTGGCCGCTTCGGGTAGGGCACTTCCTCCACCGGATACGGCCGCTTCAGCGTCTTGACGTAGAAGAACCGAATGGCCGCCGTGTGCGTGGCCGCGGTTCGGACTCCAATCTTGCGCTCTTCGATCAGATACGCCTGATAGCGCCGGATCTCTTCGGGTCCCAGCTGATCCGGCGGTTTGCCGAAGTGCTTCGCGTAATCGGCTACCGCCTTCACCTAGGTGCGCACGGTAGACTGAGCGTAATTACGACGCTGGAGTTCCTCCAGCATCATCTTTCGTAAATGGGTCACAAGGACTCCTCCTTGTGACCCTATTCGGCCTTTTCCCGCCTCATCCTCGCACTACCCACGCGTCAGCGTCCCCCGCGCCAGCGGGTTCGTTCAAACGGCAATGTCGATACAAGACCGGCACTGGCTTCGCGTTCGTACCACAGAACCTAGCCGCTGAGTGCGGCGGCCAGTACGGTCTCCCGCCAGGTCTAGTTCGCGGTTCCCTGCGCGACAAGGCAGGAATCTAGTTGCTGCGAAGAGCCGATCACCAACGCTGTGCGCTGCTGAGATAAAGTCCACGGGGTCTGAAGAGGTTCTTCAGCCAGCGCAGGGCATCTTGCTTGGATTCTTCACTACAATCGGGAAACAAGATCTCGCGCGCAAAGCCTGACAGGTCCTCCACGGCACGGGAGTAACGATAGTACGCCATCAGCAGAGGGTCGGTCTTGAAGTCTCCATATCCCTCCGCAAACAACTCCTCTTCCCTCTGCGTTGTGCCGAAGGCCCCTTCCGTGAAGAAAACGATATCCCTTTCAATCGGAGCGAGGATCGATTGCTCCCAATCCACCAAGTGCAATCCGTCCGCCGCGTCCACAAGCAGGTTGCCCAGATGGATGTCGGCATGACAGACCACGCCCCGGACAATGCGGTCCTTCAACTCCCAACCGAGGGCCTCAGCGCGCCAGACGATAGCCGCCACTTCGTCGAACTTCTCCTCGAACATCGCCGCGAGGTCTAGCTCCACAGCCAGGGTGTGTCCGCCAAGTTTGGCGATCTCTTGCGCCTGGCGGACTAACGAACAGCTCTCCAAGTGGGACGTGAAATCCTCTCGCGCTAGACCAGGTTCTGGAGGCTGGGTATCGTGAATCCGGCGCATGAGAGCGCCGACCTGGATTCACTGCTTATCCGACATGACAGGGTCTGGGTCGGAATCTTCACCGGCCATGCCCCATGGTTGGCCGCTAACGGTGGGAAGAGGCGCGATGACTTCGTCGATTCCCTTGTCGCGGAGATATCGCTGGACCGGCACGTTGGACTCGCTGAAGCCGCCTCGCCTGACTTTAATGAAGAAGGTTTCTGTCTGCCCGTACCCTCGGAAAGCGCCAGCATCGCTAGCCCCGCCTATGCCAAGAAACTCGATCCGCGCCAGCGAAATGCCATAGTTCTCCCTCGCACACCGAGAGAGTTCCTCATCCGAAACTCGCGGTCGATCGAACACCTGAAATAGTGTTCTCGGTTCGCCCCAGCGCTGTCTGTCAAGCAGTTTCGTTCTGTGTTTCGTGAATTGGCAGGTTCACGCCCCAGCACGATTCGGCATCCCGCATGGGGCCGAATTTCGTGCCTCGTCGCGAAAGCCCGGTCGCGACCCTTGACAAACCGGCTCACGGGCGCTTACCATAGCGAGTGTCGATATAGCGAGAACCGATATGACACCTCAGACCTTCCATATCCTGCTGGCACTGACCGACAGCGACAAGCACGGTTACGCAATCATGCAAGAGATTGAATTCCGAACTGGCGGCAAGGTGAAGATCGGGCCAGGCACGCTGTACGGCTCTGTGCAGCGTTTACTGGAGGAGGGTCTGATCAAGGAAGTTCCGGGGGACGCCGACGGGCCTGAGCGCCGACGCGACTACCGGCTTACGCCTCAAGGCCGGCAGGCATTAGTAGCCGAGGCGGACCGGCTCAAAGGTCTCGTTCAGATGGCCAACGTCAAGCTGGCTGTTAGGAGGAAACCATGATTCCGATCTGGTTGTTCCGTTTGTCCATGCGCCTGTACCCGGGCGGGTTCCGCGAACAGTATGAGGGCGAGATGCTCCGCGCGTTCGAGGCTTTGCGCGGTCGCGACGGGGCGGTAAGCGCCTTGCTCCGGAGTTGGTGGGACTCCTTTGCGGTCGGCCTGCCCATGCAGTTTGAAACACTGGCCATGGACTTACGACAGGCTGCGCGGAGTCTGCGGTCGACACCGGGGTTGACGCTCTTGATCATCCTCATGATGGCGCTCGGCGTGGGAGCGAATTCGGCTATCTACAGTGTGGCCGACGCGTTGCTCTTTCGCCCGCTGCCGGCGCCCCGCGCGGATCGTCTGGTGATGGTGCAACGCGCGTGGAATCGCGAGGCGCTTTCGCTCCCCGACTACCGCGACCTACGCGACCGTGCCAGGTCGCTAGCGGCTCTGGCCGCCTACATCCCGCGCGAGCTTCGCTGGGGCGCGGACAACGGCGGGCAGGAGCGCGTGAGTGGCGAACTCGTCACGGGTAACTACTTCCCGACGCTCAGAGTAGCCGCCCACCGCGGGCGTCTGATCGAACCCGCGGACGACGGCGCGGTGGGCGCAGGCCCGGTGGCCGTAATTTCGTACCAGCTTTGGGCAACGCGCTTTGCCTCGCGGGAGGACATTATCGGGCAGGCGGTCGTGCTGGCAGGAGCCAAGATGACCGTGATTGGCGTGGCCGAAGATGGCTTCCGCGGCAGTTCACAGCCGGTCGCCGCGCAAGTGTGGATACCGCTCTCGATGCGCAACATCGTGATGCCGACAGTGCGCGCAAGCGAGGAAGAGCGGGGGCCGACTTGGTTGATGTCCCTGGGGCGCCTTCGCGATGGCGCACAGCGGCGCGATGCGGAAGTGGAACTGAATGCGATTGATGAGCAGATTCAAGCCGAGCATCCGGAGATCTCGGCCACGGGTGAAGCGGAAAGGCGGGAGAGACACATCAACGTTGTGGAGGCGCGAGGAATCGCGGTGCCACACTTACGAATGGTTGCCGCGGGCGCCGCCGGGCTGCTCCTGACCGCCTCGGCGTTTCTGCTGTTGATCATGTGCGCGAACACGGCGAACTTGCTGCTGGCGCGCGGTCTGGCGCGCTCCCGGGAGACGGCCATTCGCCTCGCGTTGGGGTCGGGGCGCCGCCGGATGCTGCGCCAATTGCTCACCGAAAGCCTGCTGCTCTCGTTGCTCGGTGCGTTGGCCGGCGTCACCGTCGCCTATGCGACGATGGCCTGGCTCGGCGATTTGCACACGCCCGCCGGATTCGGAAGGCAATACTTCGCCTTCGCGCGCATTGATCTACGGGTGCTGATGTACGCGTTGATGGTGGCAGTGGCTACCGGCATTGTTTTCGGATTCGCTCCCGCTGGGGCGGCGGCGCGCGTGGATGTGTATGGTTCTCTCAAGGACGGCGCTTCCGCGGCTCGCGGCGGCGGGCGGGCGAACCGGAGCTTGCGGCAACTGTTGATCGGCGGACAGGTGGCTCTGTCGGTACTGTTGTTGGCTGGCTGCGCTATGTTCCTTGGCAGCCTGAGTTCGTTATTGCGCACTCCGCCACAATTCGCGACCGCCGGCCAGACGTATGTGCTCTTGAATTTCATGGATGTTGACTATGATGCGGCAGCCCGTGCGCGCTTCCTCTTGGCAGCCAAGGCACGCCTCGGAGAGATGCCCGGCGTGCAGGCCGTCGCCGTGTCGGACCATCCGCCGCTGGACGTAAACCATGCGACTGAGATGGTCCGTTCACCGGCCGGCGACTCAGACCTTCAATTAGCGGCCAACTATGTTGACGAAGACTACTTCCGCGCGACGCAGATTCCGCTGCTGCAGGGCCGGGCGTTTCAGGCGGCCGACCGTATGGAGAGCGCGCCGTGTAGCGTGATCGTAAACGAGCAGTTGGCGCGACGATATTGGGCATCCGGCGGTGCTCTTGGGAGACGTGTGGTTTTCGCTGCAGAGCCCGGGCGTAACTGCGCGGTGGTGGGTGTCGCCGCAACACATCAATACAACAGTCTCGCCGAAGCTGCCCAGCCAGCCATCTACCGGCCGATGCGCATTTCCGGGCCTGCCCTGCTGATCGTACGATCGGCGGGCCCGGCTTCCGCATCGATCGCGCCTCTGCGCAGGGCCGTTCACCAACTGAACCCAGCCATCGAGATCCGGTCGATTGCCACAGCGGAGGAGTTGCTGGACCTGTCTCGCTGGCCCATTCGCGTGGGCGCGCAACTGCTCTCTTGGCTGGCACTGTTGGGACTTCTACTGACGGCACTTGGCGTCTATGGCGTAGTCTCGTTCCTGACCACGCAGAGACGGCATGAAATCGGCGTGCGCATGGCGCTCGGCGCTCAGCCGCTGGGCATCGCCCGCGTGGTGGTAGGAATGGGGATCAGGCTGACTGCGGCCGGTTTGGCGGTGGGCCTGCTCATGGCGACAGCCGTGATGACTTACCTGCAATCGTTGCTGAGCGGAGTGAGCGCGAGCGATCCGTGGACCTATCTCGCCGTGACGACAGTCGTGCTGGTCACCGCCGTATTGGCGACGGCAATCCCGGCTTGGCGAGCCGCGCGAATCGACCCCCTGGCTTCGCTACGGGCGGAGTGATCTTGAAGCAAGTTGCGCCCTTATTTGTGGAATTGACCACGATCAACGGCAAAGGTGGCAATAGAATGGGACGGCTGCCGTATCGGTACCGGCGGCCCGAGCTGTCGCGCCATCCGCTGGTACGGCGACGAGCCTGGTTCCGCTCTCCGGTTCTTTTTGCCGTTTATCGCGAGGTTTCTGTCGAAAACTGTTCCGCGCCGCACGAAGGACGTTCGCCGACACCAAACTCCCTTTTGATACCTTACTTAAGTGCCCAATCTGGCGCTAGAAGGAGTAGACGTCATGACCGACAACGATCATTTCCACTTAGCCACCCTCAGCGATGAGCAAGCGGACCAGTTCCTCCAGGATGGCTTCATCCGTCTCAATTCCGCCTTTCCCCGGGAACTGGCCGATGAGGGGCGTGCCATTATGTGGCGTGACATCCCCTTCGATGCTCACGATCCGACTACATGGGCAAAGCCTGTGGTCCGGCTACCCGGTTATGCTGGTGGGCCTTTTGAGAGGGCAGCGAATACGCCTCTACTCCATGCCGCTCTTGATCGCCTTGTTGGGAAGGGCCGCTGGGTTCCGCCGGGTGGACTCGGCACCTTCCCCGTGCGTTTTCCGCATCCCGAAGATTCTGGGGACCAGGGATGGCATGTCGACGCTAGCTTCCCCAGTGAAGACGGCGATCCAGATGAGGAGGAGGATTTTTCCACCTGGCGCGTGAACGTCACTTCGCGTGACCGTGGCCTGCTCATGTTGTTTCTTTTTTCTGATGTTGGGGAAGACGATGCGCCAACAAGGATCAGGGTAGGCTCACACGTGGATATGGCCCGGTTTCTCGAACCCGCAGGGGAGGCGGGTATGTCGGACATGGATCTCGACGAAATAGGCTCCGGCCGGCCTGTCGCGCTTGCAACTGGCCAGGCGGGCACGGTTTATCTTTGCCATCCATTTCTTGTCCACGCGGCGCAGAGTCATCGAGGGGCGAATCCCCGCTTCATGGCGCAGCAGTGCTTATATCTGCGAGAGCAATATCAGCTCCACCGTGAAGATGGCGCTTACTCGGTGGTCGAAATGTCGATTCGGCAAGCGCTGTCGGATGGTCCGCGCTAGCGGTGCCTGAAACTACCGGGTAGTTGAGGACTTTGACGCGGATCGTCCCATTCGAAAGAGAGTGACTTGTCGCGAAGGGAACCTTGAACTGGGAAGCGGGCTCGGCGCGCACCATGCCGGGACGACTGGCGAGCGACGCGGTTCCCTTGGCCGTTACACGTTACTTTGACGTAATTGGGTTCATCGAAGCTCGGTCGGCTGCTTCGGAACTTTGTGCGGACGATAGAAGGCGAAGGTTGCGATGGCTGACAACAGCCCCGTGATCCATGACGGACCTGGAGGTACCCACGGGCCGTTGATGAGTGATGGGTTCCGATATGTTCGGTACAGCGCTTCGTACGTCAATACCTGAAGAAGTGGGACTAGCCCATAGAACAGTGCGATTCCACACACCCAAGCAATCCTGCGGCCGCGATGAACCAGACACAACCGGACGGTCGCGACAGTCCCTATCGACAGTAAAACAGCCCACGGCAAAATGGCCCCCCACGTCAGCGAGTCGGCCAGGCTTGCAACTCCGTCAATGTAGGTTGGATCAAAGCGGACAGCCGATTCCTGCATTTTTCGCTCTCGTGGGCGTGCCTTTCCCTCAACGCTTCGGCTGTGCACCTAGCGTTCTAGATCGTACCAGAATCCTGGCATTTGATCCCGTGATCGGCCAGAAGTTCCCGCCAAGTCGCGATCTCGTTAGCCAACCAGTACGCCCCCTGTGGCCGTACCAGCAGGCCTGCGCAAACGTCCGTTTTTGCAACAACCCGGGTAGAAGTCGATTTTGCTAGGCTTCTTGCATTGCAAAAACGTATTGCGTTGGCATCTTCAATGGCAACACGTCTGCGCAAGGCGACGGCACACGCACATCGGCAACGGGTATCAGACTCGGCCACGGGAAGGACCTCGGTCAGGCCAGCAGCCGCAGATATCACGCTGAGGCCGCTTCTCACTTGATCGACAAACTGTCCAGCCCCCGTCGGGGAAGCGTCGGAACGAGCTCCGGCCAGACAGCCCAACGCGCACGCGGATGCCAAGCTCTCCGAGATGTATTGCGAGCCGCTGCGACGGCTTGCTCTATCTCCCGCAAGGGATTGACACGCTCCATCAAATAGGCGCACACTGATACCGTCTACGCAGGACAGCGCAGACGCTGATGAGCACTTTGGAGGTGACTCAATGCCTGATCCACTGTGGGCTCCCGAGAGTGTCGTGGAGACCGTGCTTGAGGCGACACTCAACGAACTGGGTGGCGAACCACTCGATGGAAGTGGTTTCGAAGAAGAGCTTCCCGTTGATCCGGATGCCGAAGCAGCGGAGGAGGAAGCCCAGTGACTCCCGCGGCGCTCGAATCCCCGACTCCACAGGCACCCGAAACGACTAGACGGGACTTCCGCCAGGAGGTCACCGACAACATCATCGCGATGCTCGAAAAGGGCGTCGCGCCGTGGCAGAAGCCTTGGGACCCATCCAAGGCCTCGCTCGAACTGCCCCACAATCCAACGACGGAAAAGCCCTATCGCGGCGGTAACGCGATTCACCTTCTCGCCATGGGCATGAAGCGCGGTTACGAAGATCCGCGCTGGATGACCTACCGCCAAGCGCAGGAGAGCGGCTGGCAGGTTCGCAAGGGCGAGAAAGGCACGCAGATCGAGTTCTGGCAGTTCCCGGATCGCGAGGCTCGCGGCGGCAAGGGCAAAGACGGCAACTCGCCCGAAGCCGGTGGTGATGACGAGCGCAAAGGCCTCATCCACCGCATCTACACAGTCTTCAACGGCTCGCAGATTGACGGCATCCCGAAGTATCAGCCCAAGGCGCACCCGGAATGGGAAGTGATCCAAACCGGCGAAGCGATCATGAAGAACTCCGGTGCCCTCATCCGGCATGATCAGCAGGATCGCGCCTTCTACAGTCGCCTCACGGATGCGATTCATCTGCCGACTAAGACCGCCTTCCCATCGCCCGCTGAATACTACGGCACGGCGCTTCACGAGCTCGGTCACTGGACGGGGCACCCGGATCGCCTCAACCGCTTGTCGCAGCCCGGTTCCTACGTTTTCGGTTCGCCCGAGTATGCTAAGGAAGAACTCCGCGCGGAACTCACCAGCGTCTTCCTCTCGGCGGAACGCGGCATCCCGCATAACACCGAACAGCACGCTTCCTACCTGAACTCTTGGATTCAGGTCTTGAAGAATGACAAGAACGAAATCTTCCGCGCCTCAAAAGACGCGCATCAAGCCGCCGACCTGTTGCTCGACCTGGAGCGCGGTCTCACCGTGGAGCAGGCGCTCCGCCCCCATTCCCGTGACGACAACCGCGCCGCCGCCGTGCTCGCGGGCGGCCGGGAAAAGGCCGACGAGCAGGCTCCGCCCGACCGCGCGAATCCCCAAGGAATCGCCGCCCGTGGCGTTCCTGCCGCAGGACACCAGCAGCACAGCCGGCCCGCGCGCGCGGGTGAAGGAATAGGCGAGGAAGGGGCAAGGCGCGAGACTTCCGAATTTGTGGCGCAGTACGAAAAGGGCTCAGGCACCGTGGACATCACGGAGAAGCCAACCGCCACTGAGCACCGAAGCGTCACGCCGGCAGCCAACAAGACAGGTCCCGATGGTCTCGGAGACGCACGCATCCAACAAGAGCGCATTCTCGACAACGACATCGGCAAGAACGGAACCGGCACACTCGATCAAGCCAGGGCATTGATCGAAGAGAAGCTCGGCAAGGGCGCGCAGTTGCAGCCCGTGCAAACCGAGAGTGGCATCTATCGCGGCACCATCGTCGGTGCCACTGAAGGGCATGTGATTCAGCAACTCACGCCGACTGTTGCCGTAGCGCATCCGAAGGACGCGTTCGCTTCGGTGCCTGGCATCGGCCAGACAGTTCAGATTCAATATGCGAACAACCAGGCAATGCTGAAGGCGCTGGAACCCAAGGCGCGGGGGAAGGAACTCGGAAGGTGATCCCATCATGTGGAGTCAGCGCCCACCCGAAATCTACCGGACGCCCACGGACCCAAAGCACCTCGGCGGCTACAACTGGTCGGCGCTGCTGTTCGGGCTCTTGCTGCTCTTGTGTGCCAACATCGGAGCGACGCAGTTCATCGCGTGGCGCTTTCAATACCAAGCAGCGCTCGGCGTGCCGATCTTTCGCGCAGCCACATTCGCTGTCTACCAACCATTCGCTTGGGGCTTCTGGGTTTGGAAGCATGGCAGCTCACCGCAGCCAGAAATCCGCTTGCCGATTCTCGGTGGAGCACTCATCGTTGTCGGTGCATCGACGTTCGCGCTGGTGCTCGTCTATGCGCTCAACATTCGCCGCACGCGCAAGCTGTCGCAGAACGCGGAGGACATCCATGGCTCTGCGAAATGGGCGAGCTCCGAGGACGTCCGCGCCACCGGCCTGCTGGCCAATCCACAGGGCGTCTACGTCGGTGGCTACTTCGAGGAACGTGCGAAGCGGCTCTACTATCTCCGGCACAACGGCCCCGAACACGTGCTGGCCTTCGCACCAACGCGATCGGGCAAAGGCGTCGGCCTTGTGATTCCGACGCTGCTCGCCTGGAGTGAGAGCGCAGTCATCTATGACATCAAAGGAGAGAACTGGGCCAAGACCGCAGGCTATCGCGCGAAGAGCGGCCATCTTTGTTTCAAGTTCTCGCCCGTGGAGCAGGCGAACGGCAGCCGGTTCAATCCGCTGGCCGAGGTTCGCATTGGCACACCGCGCGACGTGTCCGACGCGCAGAATGTCGCGGACATGATCGTCCGCACCGGCGAGGATAGCCCGCAGGAGCGCTATTGGCAGGACGCCGCCGCCTCCATCACCACGGGCATGATTCTCCACGTCTGCTACGCGGCAGCCGCGGAAAAGCGAGTTGCCTGCTTGGCAGACCTTGCACGCGTATTCACCACGCCGGGCCAAGGCTTCCGCGACACCCTCAACGGCATCGCCTCCTACATTCATGACCCGATGCGCCAGTACAACTGGAAGACGGGCTCGGGACTTGGCACGCAAACGCATCCGGTAGTTGGCGAGAAAGTGCAAGAGATGCTCGACAAGGAAGACAAGGATTTCTCGGGTGTCCTCTCTACCGCCAAAACAGCGTTGACGCTCTACAGCGATCCGCTGGTGTCGAAAAACACATCCGCCAGCGACTTCACCATTCGTGATCTGGTGAATCACGAAAAGCCGGTCTCGCTCTATCTCGTCGTTCCACCATCGGACAAGATCCGCTTGCGTCCGTTGATCCGGCTGATCTTCACGATGATCGTCAATCGGCTAACCGAGAAGATGGACTTCGAGGGTGCTGATCAAAAGCGCAACAACCACCGCCTGCTCTTCATGATTGACGAATTCCCCTCGCTCAAACGCATGGAGGTTTTCGCGGACGCGCTTTCCTACATGGCGGGATATGGTCTGAAGGCCTACCTAATCACGCAGGACATCCGCCAGATCGTCGATGAGTACGGCCCGAACGAGAGCATTGTCTCGAACTGCCACGTCCGCGCGGCCTACGCACCGAACCAATACGACACCGCAGAGTTGCTTTCGAAGATGACCGGCACGCGGACCCTACAGAAAGCCTCTTTCAACTTCAGCGGATCACGTCTGTCGCCCATCCTCGACCACATGAACGCGAGCCTCGAACAGGTCGAGCGCCCGCTCATGACGCCGGATGAAGTGATGCGGCTCCGGCCACCGCTGAAGACCGGCGACGGAGAGCACGAACGGATCGTTGAGCCCGGCGACATGCTCATCTTCGTTGCCGGACATCGACCGATCTACGGCAAGCAACTCCTCTACTTCTTGGATCCCGAACTGGCCAAGCGCGCCGCCGAAAAGCCACCGGTATCGTTCACCATGATCGACAGCGACGGCGCGGTTCGCGCACAGCCAGACATCGACAAGACTTTGAACGTGATCAGTGCCCCCGAGGTGCTTGACCCTCCTACTGCAAAACCAGACGCCGCGAATGACGGTGACGACATGACCACCGCAACGCACGCGCCGATACCGAAGTCGATCCAGGTCAACTCAGCCGCCGCGCGCGTGAAACCGCCATCGGTCGGCGTAATGGACGAACTCGAGAACGCGGAGCAAGTCCGGCCGCCGCAAGAACACCATCACAACCCGAACGACGAAGAAGGAAACAATCCTAACGGGGGCTATCCCAACAAAAGGAGCGAAGAACCATGCAGCGAAATCGAGTCGAAGTCGCGGGCTATCTAGGCAAGGATGCCCAAGCCCGCTTTCTTCCCACCGGCACAAAGGTCGTGAATCTGCGACTGGCGGAGAGCTACACCTTCACGGACCGGAACAAGGGAAAACAGGAACACACCAACTGGCACAACATCGTTTGCTACGGCGTGGTCGCCGACGTTGCCGAGCGCCTGGCAAAGGGCGATAACGTGTTCGTCGATGGGAGCCTTCAGATCAGGGAATTCGAACCGAGCGACGGAAGCAAGCGTCGCCGCGTGGTCGAAGTTGTCGCTCGAAGTGTCGCGTTGATCGCGCGAATCCCTGGCTTCGCGAACGTGGAGGCGACGCAGGAAAACCAACCCGCCGATGCATTGGCGGCTGAACCGGAGGTGGACGATGAAGTCGCCGAAGATTGGCCCATGTAGGGTCCGCCTGCTCGCGATGGCCATCCTGCCGTCCTGCGTCTTCGTCATCGGCGCGTTGATCGGAATGTGGGCTTACGGGATTCGCATCAACATGACTCGATCCTTGCCGCTCGGCCTCTACCTGATTTCGTACGACCCGAATGCCCAGCTCATTGCGTTCTGTCCGTCGAAGGACGCGATGGACGAGAGCGCGGCCCGCGGATATCGCGGGCGGAGCTACGGCTTCGGCTGCCCTGATGGCGCACCACCGTTGATGAAGCCGGTGATTGCGTTCCCTGGTCAGAACGTTGTGGTGTCCGCCAAGGGAATCGCGGTCGAGCACAGACTCCTGCCCAACACGGCTCCTCTGCCATTCGACGGAAAACGACGGCCATTGCAGGCGTGGCCCGCCGGTAGCTATCGTGTCGAGCCCGGAACCCTCTGGGTTGCTTCCACCTTCCATCCCGGCAGCTACGATAGCCGCTACCTCGGCCCCATTCGCGCGGACCAGGTCCTCTACCGGATGCGGCCTCTTTGGTTGTTCGAATGAGGTTGCTATGGTTGACCGGGAACTGCGGATTCGCATGTTGGTCGCGGCGCTGGTGGGCGTCGTCGCATGGTCCGGCCCAGCGGCGTTAATACCGGTAAGCCTCGCGTTGCCGATTCTGTGTCAGTCTCGCCCGAGACGGCTTCACCGTGCAAGCATTGCGTTCGCCTACTATGCGGCAGCGCTCTGGCCGGTGGTTGCGGCAGGCATCGCACTTTATGGGTGGCACGCGATCCCGTTTCTGCTGGTCATCACAGGATTGGCGACGTCAGTACTGGCGGCGTGCTGGCTGTTGCCGGGCGCAGTTCTGCCATTGGTTGTAACGGCGGTTCCGCCCATTGGCATCATCGGCGTTGCCAATCCGTTGACCTCGGCCGGCATCCTGTTTCCTGGTACTTGTTGGGTCGGACTGATCGCAACTGCCCTCATACCGTTTGGCATAGCTCGCTGTCCCGCCTGCACTGTACCGACCGTTCTGGTGCTGACGTTGACCCTGAACGGCATCGCGCGTGTTCCCGCGCCGCCTGCCGGTTGGCGCGGCGTAGACACAAACTTCGGCGACATCCGGAACAAGAAGGACGCCGCCGCGGAGTTCCGAAGCGCAGAGTGGATTCAGCAGGCGGTCCGCTTATACGATGCCCAAGTGCTTGTGTTCCCAGAACTGGCTGTCACGCGTTGGACCGAAGCGACGGAAGCATTCTGGCAACCGACCCTGGCCGAACTCGCGCAGCAGAAACGCACTTTGCTTCTAGGGGTCGGGTTACCGATCCACGGCGGACGAGACTACCGGAATGTTCTGATGGCTGTGCCTTTTCGCCCTGGTACTGAAACGGCGTCCGTGGCGCAGAGCATCCCTCTACCGTGGGTCATGTGGAATCCCATCGCCGCGAAGGACCGCGTCCCGCTGAGCCCCTGGGGACGCCGGACACTCAGGGTCTCAGGCCAACGCACCGCCGCGCTCATCTGCTACGAGCAGTTGATAGTGTGGCCAGTTTTCACGGCTGTGTCAGAACGGCCAACGGTTCTTGTCGCCATATCGAACGCTGTGTGGACCAAGAACACCCCGATCCCCGCCGTCCAAGCGTCAGGTGTTAGGGCCTGGAGCCGTCTTTTCGACATTCCGGCGATCTCCGCCGTCAATCAATAGGAGTGCTTATGCGGATGCTCACCGCACTCGTCCTCATCAGTTCCTGCGTCGCGGCCGAGCCTGCCGGAAGGCCACTGACTGCGGCCGAGTTCGCCGCCCTTGCGAAGAGTTGCGCGGCGGATGCTCCTGAATCGACGCTACGCGCGATCGCCAAGGTCGAATCTGCATTCAACCCGCTGGCTATCTCGATCAACTATCCCGACAAAGCACCGGAACGCTTGGGCTTGGACGAGGGAACCATAGGGCTGGCGCGGCAGCCGAAGACCGTGGACGAAGCTGTCCGCTGGACGAAATGGCTATACAGTCGCGGACTCACGGTCAGCATCGGCCTAATGCAGGTCAACGCGGAGCACCTCACCGGCCTCGGCCTTTCCCTCGAACAGGCGTTCGACCCATGCGCCAATCTCAGGGCAGGATGGACAATTCTGAACACCAAGTATCGAACGGCGGCGGCGGTTCTCGGCAAAGGTCAACTCGCCCTTCACGCCGCGATATCTTCCTACAACAGTGGTTCTTTGATTGCAGGATTTAGCAATGGATACGTAGATAAAGTGATTCAGGCTAAGCCAGACGTGTCGTCAATCCCCCTGTTGGCGGGTCAATTGAGTAGGCCGGAGGTGTCTCTAGTACCGCGTAGTGTGGACCCGCCAAGTGTGCCGCCGGTACTGGAACAGACACATGACGACCCTAGTGGTGCGCCAACCCGAGTGTCGTGGAAAAGAAACAAGTATTGACGGGAACCTAACGCGCATATTGAGCATCTAAAACAAAAAGTCCGCAGAGTAGAAAGCGAGGCTGTGTCCAGACCCAGTGAGCAGTTGAAGTAGGTCGATCTCCACCGAGATCGGGCGAGGTTGACCGGATGTCCCGGTAGTACCGCGTCCAATATATCTTCTTCGGAGGAGACTTATGGCCATTTTCTCTCTCTTGGCCGACCTGATTCATCAGTGCCGCCTGGCACGTTGCGAGGAGGCGGACTCCACCCTTGACGCGCTCCAGATCCCGCCACACGAAAGTTTCGCGTTCGGTCGCCTCGTGTGCGCCGGCCAATTGGTGCGCTTCACCGTTCGGGCGGACCTTCCCGTAAGCGCGTCGATCAAGTTGGAAAACAGCGACGACACCTCCGCCCATCGGCACAGCGCCGACTCCACCAACCTGTCGATTGAGTACATCGGCGAGCGAACTGCGGAACACGTGCTGATCGTCGAGAATGACAATCCCGTCCACGTCGAAGTGGTCGTGGAGATCGCGATGGAACTCCGGGGCCGGACAGCGCGAACGGTGATCGAGCGGGCTGTCAACACCACGTTCGACGCCCTCAAGCGCCGGAAAGCCCCGATCCTGCGCGTCGTTCCATCGAAGCGCTCTCCAAGTCGAGAAGACGGAACGGCGTCAACAGACTCGCCGCGCGCAACTGGGGCTTAGTGAGCACCACGAGGCGCGTGGCGAGACGACGGAACGGTCGTGCTCGTGCGTTCAAGCTTGAGGATCGAGTCCACGAGGTATCGTTGTCAACGGCCGGAATGCCCGAGGAGATATTCCGTCACAGAGTTCCCGGTGTCGCGCAGGTCTATGCGCGGCGTACAGAGCGTTGGCCATTGTTTGGCGCCGGTCGGGTACGTGGTCGGCGGGCTGCTGAGCGCTACATCGCTGTAGCACGTTAGGAGAATACTCGGCACGGGTGAACAGTGAACAGGGCGAATACGATGGAAGGAAAATGGCCCCGGCGTTAGTCGCCGAGGCCATGAACACACGACAGCCCCTACTCTCCGAGGCGAGCCTCGTACCATGGGAGGAAGAGAGGCGAACGCCTGACCTCCGAACCGCCAACTCGGGACAAGCCCGAAACTCCAGTTTCTCATTCCGGCTCAGGTTCCGTCAAGTCAAGCCCAAAATCCTCGGTTCGGCCGTGCGTTTGTCCGTTAGCGCTGGGCAGACTTCCAGTATTCTGGCGTGAGTTCAGTGAGGATGCATGTGTCCCCAGGGCGGGAGTACGCCTCTACGTTGTATTGCGATGCGCTCGCGTAGCAGATCTGGATTTCCTCATTGCGAAAGGCGGCTCCGGCAACACCGACGGTCGACAACTTCGTGTTCATGGGAGCGATCACGACGTTGCAATCAGGGAACTTCGCGACTTGGTAAGCAATGGCGTCCTCCGCCGCCAGGACGTCAACGCACGAGAATTCGAATTCCGAGTATTTCGTGACCTTGCTAGCAAGTTGTCCAAATGCAAGGCGATTAACTTGCTGGTGTTGTGCCGATGTTGCTGTCCCGTATTGGCCGAATCCAAGGGAGATGACGTGTGGTTGGTACTCATCGAGGAGACGTTCTGCGCGTTCGCTTTCGAATCCGACGAGCACGATAAGGTGCGATTTCCGTGATGGTCTGCTGTCTCCAGGATAGCCGAGGACGGAGCGGATATCTGTTATACCCTTGCTGAGCCACTTCTCCTCAGGCGGGAGGCCAACCGAGTACTCTGCGGCTGGTGCGTACGCAAGTACAACAGTGCCTCGTGCGGCTCTCGCTTGCAGCAAACGCAGCAATATCAGGAGTGCCTCATGAGTGAACGTCGTGATGTCGACGAGATAGGTGAGGTCACGATCATCGCCGCCCGCGTGACTGAGTGCCCGCTGTAGATTGTCTGCGGTGGCGAGCGGGTTAGCCTTGTCTAACGGCACCTTTTGCGCATTGGTTCCCAGTTGGTCCAATAGATACCTCGCATTGTTCGCCACCGTGGCGCTGGATTTCTGGTTGAAGCAGACCAGGCTTTTCCCAATATGCGGGTGGCTGACCAAGGCGTCCGGTATCGACCGGCATCGTTGCTCGTAGCTTGCTGAACAGATGAACACATCGTAGGGCTGCCCGAGCACCCCGCTGAGTTCGGTGAGCATCACCTCTTGATTGCGCGACATCATAATTCCTTGTCGTCATCGTCTGTGTCACCCCCGAAGAGGCGGAGTTGCGGAGGATCTTCGAGCAGTTCGCCTTTGCTGATGGTGGCGATGAACGCTTTGGGCCGGAGGATCGCTTCCTTTATGGCGGCGTTCGTGACGAACTTGTACCCGGCAAACCCAGTCGGGTCCAGCATGAAGAAGGGCGCGAGGCGTCGACTGAGGACAAACATCCTGGTTCTCCCCGTTCCTTCCTTGTTGCCGATAGAAGCTTCGTGGAGATAACCATATTGCACTCCGAGCTTGAGCACGGCTAACACGTCACGCTCCGGCGGGTCCGAGAACGCGATCGAGAATACTCGTCTCTCTGATTTATTCGAAATTAGGATCTCGTGGAACGCTCCGCCAAGTGCATGAATGAGGTTTCGCAGTTGCAGAAACTGCCCTGCATGCCGTGGTTCCGCCTCCTCCTCGGACAGCTTCTCAAATTCCGCCACCATAAAACGCTCAGCCTCATCCCTGATGATGCGGTCCTGGATGAGGGAGTCAATCTGCGTGATTTGTTGGCCATTGCTGGTGGCGAGCGCATCGGCGTACATCCGCGACGCCGGTTCTAGGAAGTAACGGATCACTCCCGAGGAGAGATACACGAGTTGTTCGAAGCCCGCATACCGATATTTGGATGAGCCTTTCTTCGCACCGCTGAGGCTCGTGATGAAGTCCGGACGGGCGTACCGGTAGGCGTCATCTCTTGGTCGGTGCCCACGGCCTTGCTCCTGCCATTTCGCGACGTATGATTCCTCAATTCGCCGGATGGCTTCTTCCTGCTTTTCGTATTCGGGGAAGAATTGCTTCGGCGGCACGTTCAACCCGTGGCGCTTCAGCCGCCGGCGTACTATCTCTTCGACTCTGCCAGAGTAATGACTCTTGCTTGACGTGTACACCGTGGAGATGTCGATTTCCGTATAATCGTGCGGGGAATCAATGCGCTGATTGGTCGACGTGCGGAACGTCTTGTAGTTAAGCTGTGTGGAGATCTTGAGACTAACGTCGGAGCTTGTGCGGCAGAACACCCAGGAATTGAGAATTCGTGTTTGGGTCTCGTTGAGGTTATCCGCGTCATCCAAGAGCAGGTAGATTGGACCTGCTGGCATGAAGGGAAGAACTCGTAGCTCTTTGAGCATCGGGAGCAGGAAGTCAAGATAGCCACAAAGCGGGCCGTTGTACGCGAGTGCAGTTCGACGGAATGAGAGGCGGCGGAGGTAGCTGATGACCCCTGAGCAGAGCTCGTCAAAGAGATCAATACACCACTGGACGCTCGTGGAAATCGATGGTTCGCTCGGAAGTGGCGCAGGCAGTTTTGTCAATCCCGCTTTGTGCAGAAGCTTGCGGAGCGGACCGGCAAGATAGGAATCGAGCGAGCGGGCTTGGTCGCCCTCAGGGTCGTCGATAGTGGCGCGGTCGCGAAGGGAGGCAAACACTCGTGATGCGATGAACACGGTGAGGAAGTGCTCGTTGAGTACGACGTTTGCGTGCTTGTTTTCCAGGCGTTCTAGTTCCGTCAGTTTCAGATCGGTGTTCTTGATCGGTATATAGACGGCATAGAACGGCAGATCGCGCAGGTGGGGCTTTTGTGACGCGAGTAGCTGACAGTCTGGTTCAAGATACCGGAACATCATGCTCTTGCCAGACCCACGTGGTCCGTGAAGGAACGTATGGCCTTGGTTTGGAATGTTGTAGAAATCCCCAAAAACGTCAACGAACAGGTCGACGACCTCCGCCGCCTTGATGTCCTCAGGTGTTTGTACGCTGAAGGGGTTTCCCTGCTGCAGACTCATGGGTTTGCCACCGCAATTTCCGCAAGGAGGCGTGTCCCGTTCAGGGGTTGCCCGTTGCGCCACGAGTTCAGCTCAGGGCAGATTTCGTAGATGCCTTGTTCGGGCAGGTTCGGGTAGCCCTTGTCTTCAAGGCGGTAGCCGATGGAGAAGAGTTTGTCAGCAGACCTAGCGGACTTGAACACGTTGATTTTCACGTTGACAAAGTCAATTTGGATGGAGGGTCGAAGGAAGCGCATGCAGTAAGTTCGCTCGCGATGCATCTTGACGGTTCGGTGCAGGATTTCGTCGATAAGGTAGAGCTTGACGTTGTCTTTGGAGAATTCTTCTTCCGCGTCGGCTCGGGTCAAATCGTAGTGCAGGTCGATTGCGTTGCCCTTCGCGTCAATGATGACGGAGTGCAGGTGACCTTCCCCCCAAAATCCGCGCAATCGGGAGACCGATAATCGGACGAAAGGAAGGAGAAGGAGATGAGCGTCAGCAAGTACACGGAAGCGCAGATCATCGGCGCGGTGAAGCAGGTGGAGGCAGGGCGCAAGGCCGAAGAGGTGGCGCGCGAGATGGGCGTCAGCAAGCACACGGTCTACGCCTGGAAGCAGAAGTATGGCGGACTGGAAGTAGCCGAGGCGCAAGAGCTGAAGCAACTGCGGGATGAGAACTCGCGATTGAAGAAGCTGGTGGCGGATTTGTCTTTGGACAAAGACGCGCTGCAACACGTCATAAGAAAAAACGGCTACAGCTTGTAGGCCCGAAGGCGCAACTTGGGCAAGCTCGCGCGGATGTGGGCGAAGTCCGCGCGAGCTTCGCGATGAGTGAACGCCAGGCGTGCAGGCTCTTGAAGGTTCCGGCGTCGAGTTACCGTTACCGTTCGCGCACAGTGGGCCGAGATGAAGCGCTACGGGTCCAGCTCACGGAGTTGGCGCAACAATATCCGCGTTATGGATCGCCGCGCCTGTGTGTCCTGATCCAGCGGCAAACGCCGCACAATCACAAGCTGGTGGAGCGGATCTATCGCCAAGCGGGCCTCGCCTTGCGGCGCAAGCAGCGCAAGCGCGTGGTCCGCGCAAGCGTGCCGGCCGCGGCGGCACAACGCGCCAATCAAGAATGGGCCTTGGATTTCATCACGGACGCTCTAGCCACGGGGAGGCATATTCGGATCTTGACCGTGGTGGACGTATTTACGCGCGAGTGCTTGGCGCTGGAGGCCGACACCTCGCTCGGCAGCTTACGCGTGCTGCGAGTTCTGGAGACGTTGATCCAACAGCGGGGCGCGCCCTCGCGCATTCGTTCCGACAACGGACCGGAATTTACTTCCCGAGCCTATCTGGCTTGGGCGCTGGAGCGTCGCATCGACTTAGTGCACATCCGACCCGGCAAGCCGATCGAGAACGCCTACATCGAGAGCTTCAACGGGCGATTGCGCGAGGAGTGCCTGAACGTAAGTTGGTTCCGCAACTTATTCGACGCCCGCCGCCAACTGGCAGCTTGGCGTCACCACTACAACCACGAAAGGCCGCATTCTTCTCTGGAATATTCCACGCCCAAAGCGTTTGCTCTGGCTTACGCCAGCGCAGGACTCTCCTGCTTCGAGGCGGGGCAAGAGGGCTCAATCGCCGCCCTCTCGCCCCAACCCCCACTCTCGGCTGAAAACCTGTCTTGTTGTATTCTCAAGTGAACGGATTTAGGGGGAAGGTCACAGGCTCGCAGAGTACTTGTGGTAGAGCCTGCTGGATTCTGGTATGGCGTTGTTTTGCATCGCGAACGCCGATACGCGTTGGCTGTCGTCTGCGAGTTCGTCGGCGAAGCGCAAAATCCCTGCCAGGAATTTTGCGCGAACTATTTGGTTGAGTACCGGTTCTTCTACAAGGTTCCGAATCGTGTCTTTGTCACCATTGTTGGTCCCGCCGTGCACTCTTGCGATCCCACGTAATAGCCGTTTCTCTGCGCTGTCGTCCCCAAGCAGTCCTTCGAGTTGTCCTTCTAGTTCTTGTGGACGCGATTCGTGGCCGCCACGTCCGAGGATATTCCCGATATCGTGGAGTTGAATTGCGGCAAGCAGGATGTACACTTCATACGCCGTGAGGACGCATGTGTCCGTGGAAATCAGCTCTGACGCCCTCTTGATCACGGTAGCTACATGGGCCGGTCCATGATCGTTGAGGAAGAAGCCATCCCTAACTGCCGGTCCGAGTGAGACGAGCGGGTGGACGTCTTTCCTAAGAAAGTCTTCAAGGGCGTTGTATCGTGCGACGTAGTTCGTCTTGAGATCGCCGAAATCGCCAGTACGGCGCTTCTTGAGCCATTCGTCGAGTGTCTTGCCTTTGAGATCTTTCCCCTTGAGCTTCATGGCGCAGTGTTACTTGAGGTTACCAGTCGTGCGGAGAATTGAGCTAAACACTGCCTTTGCGAGGAGTGGAGGCACGGCGTTCCCGACCTGTTGTTGCTGTAGGCCGATCGTTCCCTCGAATTCGAAGGTGTCGGGAAACGACTGCAGCCGTGCTGCTTCGCGAACTGACAGGCCACGATCCTGTGTCGGGTGGATGAGCATATTCTTTCGGTAGTTCCCGATGACCACCGATGGCTCGTCGACACTGAGACGTCGGTAGATCCATTCATGGCAGCGATCGCGATTTGAATAGTTCTTCATCAATCGCGCTGGTATGTTTTCCCAGTTGCCTCCTTGCGGCACATGAGGATACCGTCGGAGCACGTTGGGTTGGTTATTCGTGACGAGGTGATTGGACGACGCCGTAAGTGACCCTCTTAACCGTTTGGCATAAGCCGATGGGTTTACCAGGCCATAGGGCAGCGTGTTGATGCTTGCGCCGTTGGTTAATGAGGGAAGATCACCAATCGCTTCACCGACGCTCACGAGCTTCTTGAGCGGGGTGGGCTGCGTGACCGCAACTCCCGATCGGTTGGCGACCAGGAACAATCGAGTTCTTCGTTGGGGCACGCCGAAGTCCGCTGCGTTCAAGGTGAACTGTGTCGTCGGGTAACCAGCGTCTGCCAATGCCGAGCGAACGGTTTCTAGGAAATGCCCTTTGGCCGTTTGAGTGATGCCGATCACATTCTCAAAGACTACCCATTCCGGCTGGAGAAGCTTGACCACGCGGATGTACTGGAGGAACAACCAATTCTGTGGATTCGTTATCGTCCTCGTTCGCTGATTGGAGGTCGAAAATCCTTGACACGGAGGACCGCCGAAAACGACGAGGCCATGGCGTCGATTCCGCAATCCGTTGAAGTCAGCTTTCTTAACATCTTCGATGCGTTTGTGTAGCAGTTCCGTGCGTCGGTGATTGTGAGCGTAGGTTGTACACGCATGGCGGTTCGCTTCAACCGCATACAGGACCTTGATGCCTGCGAGCGTCGCGCCGAGCGACATCCCGCCCGCCCCCGAGAATAGATCGATACCGAGCATGCAGAAAGACTCTTAGGTTATCATGCCGATCCGCTTCCAGTCTGTTCGAGTCCCAACCACGCAACAACGGCGTTCCCGCCTAATCTTGAGGCCATATCGCCTCGGTTGGCTCCGAGTAGACAATCGGACCACGCGAAATGAGTTGTTTGCTTTCCGGGCCTCAAAACCCTGCCCGTACCAATGGCCGTTTGTCTCATAAAAGCCGCGTCTGCGAGGTTCGTAGTCAGTCGGTCACAACCATTCGCAACAGGTAGCAGACGGCGAGCAGCGGCAATCGCACCGGCAGGCTGAAAGGCAGTTGCGAGCCGGACGCACTTGAGACACAATAGTTCTGGAGAGTTGAACTATTGTGCGGACCCGATCCTACGTCGATGACGAGCGCGCTCTAGTCCGTCTGGCGACAGCGCAGGGCGGGTTCTTCACGTCCAAGCAAGCCGCCGCCATCGGCTACACAGCGCCCAAGCGAAACTACCACGTCCACGCCGGCAACTGGGTTCGAGAGCGCCGCGGAATCTTCCGTCTGGCGCTACACCCCCTGCCGTCCCGGCCGGACCTCGTCCTATGGTGGCTATGGTCTCGCAATCGCCAGGACGAACCCCAGGGCATCTACAGCCACCAGACCGCGCTATCGCTCCACGAACTAACGGACGCGATGCCCTCGCGCGTCCACATGACGGTCCCCACCGGCTTTCGACGAAGCGCACCCATCCCGAGGGCACTTGTCCTCCACACGGCCGCCGTTCCGGCAAACGAAGTCGAGATCGTTGACGGCGTGAGGGTGACGAAGGCGCTTCGCACCCTTCTGGACGTTGCGGCAACTGAAGCCGTCCCCATCGAGGATCTCCGCGTCGCGTTCGCCGAAGCGAAACGCACCGGAAAAATCACTCGAACTGAGATCGCTGAAGTCGAGTCCGACCCCACGCGCCGCGACCTGCTGCGCAAGATCAAAAGAGGGAAGCGCTAATGCCAGCAAGCCGAAAATACGCCACGGCGGGCGCTTTCCGACAAGCACTCGAAGAACGGCTCAAGACGATCTCTCGCGATGAACGGACCGACTTTCAGCGGCTCTGTCGGCAGATTGCCTTTGATCGATTTCTCGCGCGGCTTGCACGCGTCAACAACCCCGATTGGATTCTCAAGGGCGGATACGCGATGGAACTTCGCTTCGATACTGCCAGGTCCACGCGAGATCTCGACTTCACGTTGCGCAAAGGGAACAACGATGCCGCGCTCATTTTGCTTCAGCGTGCGGCAACCATCAACCTCGAAGACTTCTTCACGTTCCGGGTCGGTGAGGCCATGGCCGATTTGGATGCCGCGCCCTACGGCGGCGCCAGGCATCCCGTCGAAGCGCGTGTCGATGGCCGGGCGTTCGTCCGATTTCATGTCGATGTCGGTATTGGCGATGTGATCGTCGAACCAATCGAAACGGTGGCTGCGCGGGATTGGCTCGCGTTCGCGGAGATTGCTCCGCCATCCATTCCGATGATCGCGCGCGAGCAGCAGTTCGCCGAAAAGATTCACGCCTACTCATTGCCGCGCACGAATCCCAACAGCCGCGTTCGCGATTTGGTAGACCTATACCTCCTCACGGCATCCGGCAACTTGGATCGAGCACGCTGTGCCGATGCACTCCGCCTCACGTTCGAACGGCGCGCCACACACGAAGTGCCAACCGAACTGACGCCTCCGCCACCGCAATGGGCGCAGCCGTTCCGCGCGATGGCTGACGAATGCGAACTCGACATCGAGTGCCAAGCCGCATTCGAAATCGTGCGCAGATTCTGGACCAGTTTGAGCCCGTAGCAACCCATCACAGCCCATCGCAAAACTTGGCCGAAAAGTGAATAGAGGCGGTCGATTTCGCTAGGAAAGTCAGCGGCTCGACCGTATCCTGAAATCGTCAACCTCAGCAGTCAAGGAGGCACACATGGTCTACAAGCAGAAGGGTTCCGAGAACTGGTGGTACAAGTTCACTTGGAACGGCAAACAGATTCGCGAAAGCACCAAACAGCCGAACAAGCGAGTGGCCGAACAGATCGAAGCCGCTCATCGTGCGGCACTGGCCAAGGGCGAGGTTGGCATCCGCGAAAAGGAACCCACGCCCACGCTCAAGGAGTTCGCGAAAGAATCTTTCCTGCCTTTCGTCACTTCCACGAAGGCGGCGAAGCCCAACACCGTACGCTTCTACAGGAACAGTGTCGAGAACCTCGTTTCGCTCGGCAGACTCGCGGACCTTCGCCTCGACGAAATCACCACGGAGCATGTCGCGGGCTTCGTTGCGCGCCGCCAACTCGACGAGGTGGAGGTCTCCACGATCAATCGCGACCTCTCCACGTTGCGCCGGATGTTTCATCTCGCCGTCGAGTGGGGCAAGGTGAAAACGCTGCTTCCCAAGATCAAGTTGCTGCCCGGCGAGAATCATCGGGAGCGTGTGCTGTCGCTTGAAGAAGAATCCGAGTACCTACGCGCCGCCCGCGCAGTCGGCGACAAGATCGAAGCTGCCTATCAGAAGGCCCTCACCGGCATCCGCGCGGTCCAGCGTGGGCAGCAGCCGCGCCGCCCGGATTCCTACCTGTTGCACGATGTCGTCACGATCCTCTTCGATTGCGCATTGCGCCCCGAGGAATGCTTCCGCTTGAAGTGGGAGAACCTGCGCGACGGCCTCATCGTAATCCACAAAGGGAAGGGCCGCGGATCGCGCCGCATGATCCCGGCGAGCCAGCGCGTGCAAGCCGTCCTCGAGATGCGCAAGGCTTCCGCAGATGCCAGCGACTTCATTTTCCCGTCCGGCACGGCGAGCGGTCACATCGAAGCCTCCACCGTCAAGAAGCAGCACTACGCCGCGCTCGAAATCGCCGAGGTCGAACCGTTCGTCCTCTACACGCTCCGCCACACATGCCTCACCCGTTGGGCGAAGCACATGGACCCGTTCACTCTACACGTTCTCGCCGGACACACCGACATGAATACCACCAAACGCTACATTCACCCGGACGAAGCGCGCATCCGCGAGGCAATGTCCAAGGTTTGGGGTGGGCATAGTTTTGGGCATAGTCGCGAAAACGGCGACCCGAAGGTCGCCGCCGAAAACTCTGTAACTGATAGATTTGATAAGGACTTAACTGGAGCCACCCGCCAGGATCGAACTGGCGACCTGCTGATTACGAATCAGCCGCTCTACCAACTGAGCTAGGGTGGCTCGCTCCCCTTAAGAATATCACAGCGCATCCGAGGCCCAGGAGTACCAGGGTACTGATTGCGGCGCCCCAGAGCAGGACGGTGGGGCGAAATTCCATTAAAATTTCGTGACTTCCCGCCGGGACCGCCAGTCCACGGAAGGCGTAGTTCGTCGTGCGGAGAGGGACAGGTTGGCCGTCGATGGTGGCTTGCCAGCCAGGGTAGGCTGTCTCGCTGCTCACCAGGAAGGTGGCGTCGGTGGCCTTCGTTTGCAGCACGATCCGGTTCGACGAATACTGGCGTACGTCGACTTCGCCGGAGCCCGAGATGCGTACGGGAGGTCCTTCGACGACGGCGGAACGGCGCAATCCGTCAGTCTCCTGAATCAGGCCAGCGAGAATCGCGCGGCTGGCTTTGGCGTCCTGCGCCCAGCGGACGTCACCGACGAGGAAGAAGCGCGGCTGTGGGGAACTGTTGCGGTAGAAGCGGATCCAGTAGTCGGCGGGTGTCCGGCACCAGCCAGCGAGTTCCAGCCGGTTGTCGGGCAGGCCTTCCATTTGCGCGGCGAGCAGGCCGACGTTGAGGAAGTCGAGCCAGGGGGACTCGGGGCGGTCCACCACCAGGTTGCGCTCCCATTCGTTGCCGCGGGTGAAGTCGCGTCGCAGTTCGAGGATACGCGCCGGGGCAAACGGATTGTCGCCGCTCGAAGTGGGCAGGTTGCGCAGCGCGGCCGACATTGAGAAATGAAAGAGCAGGTCGACGTTGTCGATGCGGAGCGGCGGTTGGCGCTGGCCGAGTTCGGCGTGGAGGTGGTCGACGATGCCGGAGACGCCGTCAATTGAGGTCTCATTGCTTTGCCACTTCCAGTTGCCTTCGGCGGTATTCATGGGCCGGCGGCTGCCGGCGAAGAAGAGTTCGACGCCGAGGGCGAGGGCGGCAACCCATTTCCAGCGCGTACCGGGCAGGCGCTGCAGCATCAGGGCGGCGGTGAGGGCGAGTCCGCCGCAGAAGACGCAAACGAAGAATTCGGCGTACCAGGCGCCGCGCAGGCTGCGTGGGAACAGGTCGAAGGCTTGCGTGAAGCCCGGGACATGATTGCCGAAGCACAGCAGCAACAGGATGACGGTGAGGCAGGCGGCCATGCGGGTGCGTCGGCCGGGATACACCAGCGCGGCGGCGGCCAGCAGCAAGGGGGCGATGCCGTTGTAGAGATACAGAAAGGTGAAGTTGAAGGGTTCGGTGTACTTCTCGGGGGTGAAGACGTTGAAGAAGTTGGGCCAGAAGATGGCCTTCCAGGCGTTCACGGGGAGCCCGCCCCCCTGGTACCAGTTGGCGCGCAGCTTCGCGAAGCTGAGGTCCGCTAGCTCTGCGGCGGGGAGGAGTTGGATGGCGAGTAGGCCGGCGGTGACGGCGAAGGCGGCGAAGAGGCGAGGCAGGATCCAGCGGTCCGCTTCGCCGATCAGCCAGAAACCGAGGGCCAGCAGCACCACTGCGGCGAACACCGCATAAGTGACGGCCATAAACCCGCTCAGCAGGGCCATGGAAAGCGCCAGGACGAGAATGGCGAACCAGCGCGGATTCCAGCATCGGCGCAGTTCGTAGATGCCGAGCCATGCCAGGGGCAACCAGGCCGCGCCGCAGATCGCGCCGACGTGTTGGGCTTGGCTCGCGAAAAAGGCGGACAGTTGGTAGCCGGTGCCGCCGAAGAGGGCGGCTGGGCGCGAACACCCCATGCGCCGCAACAGCCAATACATCAGCAGGCCGGCCAGCATCATGTGCAGGGTGTCGAACCACTCGAGTAAGTAGGCTTCGTTAGGCCGTTCGCTGAGGTTTCGGGCGAGCCACACGCCCCACGCGGGCGGATAGAAAGTCTGAGCCTGGATGTCGGCGTAACTGGGATAGCCGCAGTAAATGAGCGGATTCCAAAGCGGAAAACTCCCTTGGCGGAGTTCACGGGCCTGGAAGGTAAAGATCGGCGAGTGGAAGCCAAAGAGGTCCCAGGGAATATGGAATTCCGGGTTGACTAGGACGTGCGAGAAGAAGGCAAAGGGCTGCAGGACGAGGAGCGCCAGGGGGAGAATCCGGGCAAGCATCAATGCGCGGCGCTCCCCGAAAGGGGTGAAAGCAGGGATTGAATTTCGGGCTTGCTGAGGTCGGGCGCGGTGACCAGGGTGGCGCCAGAGTCAAAGGCCGGAGCGGGCGTTTCGCCGGCTAGCTTCCGGCAGATGGCGCGCGTCGATTCGTAGCCCATGGCGAACGGATTCTGGACGACCAGCGCGTCGATGTAGCCGGAGCGCAAGTCTTCGATCAGGGCGTCGGAGGCGTCAAAGGCGACGAGCTTCACGTGTTTGGCGCCGCGCGTCTTCAGCGCTTGGACGGCACCGGCGGTGGAGCTCTCGTTGTCGGCGAAGATGCCTTTGAGCTGGGGGTGGGCGGTGAGCAGATTCTCGGTGAGGGCAAGGGCTTTGGCGCGGTCCGCCATGGCGAAGCGCAGGCCCACCATTTCGATTTTGGGGAAGTGGTCCCGGATTTCGTTGATGAAGCCGCGCTCGCGTTCTTCGGTGGCGGCGCTGCCGGGCATAAAGCCGATGACGCCGACTTGTCCGGCTTCGCCGATGCTGGCGGCGAGGCGTCGCGCGGCCATGCGTCCGCCTTCCTCGTTGTTGGTGGCGACGTAGGTGATGCGGCGTTGGGTATCGATGGCGGAATCGAAGATCGCCACCGGAATGTTCTGGTCGGCGGCGCGCTCCACAATGCGGACCAGCGCGCGGCGATCCACCGGTGCGAGGGCGATGCCCGCCAAACGGCGATTCACCATCGATTCGACGATCTCGATTTGCCGGCTGGAGTCCACTTCGAGCGAGGGCGCGTTCCATTCCACTTTGGCGCCGCACTCGGCCGCGCCCTTGATGGCGCCGGCTCGAACTGTCAGCCAGAAGATGTGGTTGGCCCCCTTGGGGACCACGCCGAAGACGCGCTCCTGCGTGCGGCGGCACGACCCGGCAATCAGCAACAGAAACAGCACGCAAAGCAGGCGCATCAGACTTCCGATGGTATCGCGCTGAAGGTGGCTTGAGCTAGACTAAGAGGTGCTTATGGCCATCAGCAAAGAGCTTCTCGAAATTCTGGTTTGTCCGCTGTGCAAAGCCACAGTGGAGATGAAACCGAACGGCAGCGGCTTGAAGTGCGTGCAGTGCCATCGGGTTTATCCAATTCGCGATGACATCCCCGTCATGCTGGTTGAGGAAGCCAAGGTCGAGGACTAAGGGTCCGCGGTCGGGCGATGCCGAGCATTCTGGACGAATTGGCTACCGGTTCGCGAGTTGCCATCATCCGGTTGCGCTCGCTAGGTGATTGCGTGCTCACCACTCCGGCGATCGCGATTCTGAAAGCGGCCAGGCCGGATTTGCGCATCCAGGTGGTTTTGGAGCCGCGTTTCGCGGCCTTGTTTTCCGGCAATCCTGACCTCGAGCAAGTGGTAGCGCCGTCGCTGACGGCGGCCCGCGGCAGCGACCTGTGCCTCAACTTTCATGGCGGTTCCCGCAGCATGTGGATGACGGCTTTTTCCGGAGCCCGCGTCCGCGCCGGCTTCGGACATCATGTGGGCGCGTGGATTTATAACGCGCCGGTCCCGAGGGCGCAGGAGATTCTTGGGGATGAGCGGACAGTGCATACGGCGGAACATTTAGGCTCAGCGATGTTTTATTTGGGTTGTCCCCGCGTGGAGATTCCGCGGGCACGGCTTTACGCTGATCCCTGGCCGGAGGCTCCACCGCGCTACGCGGTGATTCACCCGTTTGCATCGGCGCCGGAGAAACAATGGCCGGCAGAGCGGTTCGTGGAAGTGATGCGGACCCTGGAACTGGAACCGCTGGTGATCGGCGCGCCGGGCGACGACTTTGCGCCTTTCTCAGAGTTTCGGTGCCTCACCGGTTCACTGGAGCAAACCAAGCAAGTGCTGGCGGCGGCGAGCTTGTTTCTCGGTAACGATTCCGGCCCGGCGCACATGGCGGCCGCGTTCGGCGTGCCGGTGGCGGTGCTCTACGGCGCGTCCGATCCTGTCGTGTGGGCGCCTTGGCGCACCCGCGGCGAGACCTTCGTCGGCTTAAGCGATACTACGGTGCCGCAGGTGAAGGCGGCCCTGAATCGTCTGTTGCAGGGCGTGAACGCATGAGGCGCCTGCTGAAGTTGGCCCAGCGGTATTGGCCGCGCCTGCTAGCGGCAATGTTCCTGATGGCCGGCGTCGGCGCGATGCAGGGCTTCATGGCCCGGCTGATTGAACCGGTGTTCGACCGCGTGCTGCGACCGGAAAGCATTGAACGGCCGGTGCTGTTGTTTGAGTGGCCGTGGGGTGGCTCGGTCCACTTGAATGACCTCTTGCCGAGCGGTATTCAGAACGTTTGGACGATGGTGGCCGCCAGTATCTTGACGGTGTTCCTGTTGAAGGGTCTTTTCGATTACTTCGGCAACTATCTGATCAACTACGTGGGGCTGTCCGTGGTGACAGACCTGCGCCAGCGCGTCTTCGATCATGTGCTCCGGCAGGATGCGAGCTTCTTTGCCGCCAACTCCACCGGGCGGCTGATGTCGTCGATCATGAGCGACATTGACAAGATCCAGGTGGCGACCTCCCACTTGCTTGCCGACTGGTTGCGGCAGACTTTTACGGCCATCTTTTTGCTGGCCGTGTTGATGCAGAAAGACTGGCGGCTGGCCGTGGCGAGCCTGACGCTGTTGCCGTTCGTACTGATCCCGACGGCCCGGATCGGCAAGCGGTTGCGCCGCACCACCCGCAACGCCCAGGACAACGCCGCCGACCTCAATGAAGTGCTGCAGGAGACGCTGAGCGGGCAGCAGGTGGTGAAGGCCTTTGGCGCCGAGCGGCTGGAGAGCGAACGCTTCCACCGAGCGGCGGAGCAATTGAAGCGGGCCAATCTGAAGTACGTTTTGCAGCAGGCGTTAGCGTCGCCGATGATCGAATTCTTTGCCGCCGTCACGATCGTCGTGCTGCTGACCTATGCGCGCACGCAGATTAAGGCGAACCAGATGACGGCCGGCGAGTTTTCGAGCTTCATGGTCGCACTGCTCATGCTTTACGAGCCGGTGAAGCGGCTCACGGGCATTCATCAGATCTTTCAGCAGGCGAGCGGCGCGTCGCAGAAGGTCTTCGAGTATCTGGACACGCAGCGTAACTTAGCGGACCGGCCGGGTGCCAGGGCACTGGACGGTTTCCGCCGGGCGATCACTTTTCGCGGCGCTCGGTTTCGTTACCCCGGTGCGGAGACCTACGCGCTGAATGGCGTGGACCTAACCGTGAATGCCGGCGAAGTGTGTGCCTTGGTTGGACCCAGCGGTGCGGGCAAAACGACGCTCGCCAGCCTGGTGCCGCGCTTCTACGATTTGGAGAGCGGCGAGCTTGCTGTGGATGGCGTGGACGTGCGCGATTTGCAGATCGCCAGTCTGCGGGCGCAGATCGGGTTGGTGGCGCAGGAGACGTTTCTCTTTAACGATACGATTCTGAACAACATTCGCTATGGCCGTCCGGATGCGACTCCGGAGGAAGTGCAAACCGCGGCTCGCAACGCGCTGGCCGAAGAGTTTATCTTGGCGATGCCGGACGGATATGAGACGGTGGTAGGTGAGCGGGGCGCCAAGCTCAGTGGGGGCCAGCGCCAGCGTTTGTCGATTGCCCGCGCATTGTTGAAGGACGCTCCGATTCTCGTGCTTGACGAGGCTACGTCCCATCTGGATACCGAATCCGAGATGTTAGTGCAGCGTGCGCTCGCGAACCTGATCAACGGACGCACGGTGATTGTGATTGCGCATCGTCTTTCTACGATCCGCCGTGCCGATAAGATCGTGGTGCTCGATCGAGGGCGGGTTTCGGAGATTGGGACGCATGACGAACTGGTGGCCGGCGGCGGTATCTATCAGCGTTTGCATGAGTTACAGTATCTGGGACCGGAACCGGCCGTGCATGAGGCGCCGGACGCGAAGACCTGAGTCAGCAAGAAGGATGTAAGCAATTGCCCGCAAAAAGCATGACTGGCTACGCGCTGGTACGACGGACCCTACCAGCGGGCGACCTCACCGTCACCCTGAAGAGTGTGAACCATCGCGGTTTAGACCTGCATTTTCATCTGCCGTCTCAACTGGATGCCTTTGAGGCCCCCTTGCGTGCCGCGGTGAAGCAGCGTCTGCACCGGGGACACATCGACATCCGCCTGCACTGGGCGCCGGCCGTCACCGCTCATGCCGTGCGCATCAACGAAGCGTTGCTGATGGCCTATGTGGACGCTTTCCGGCGCGCCTCGGCCAAGCTGTCGTTGGGGGCCCAACCCGATCTCAACGCCCTGTTGCGCTTTCCGGGCATGATGGATGAGGGCGGCACCGAACTGGACGCGGACTTCGCCGATCAGGTGAAAGAGGTTTTTAGCGCGGCGCTCGACGAACTGGAGGGCTTCCGGGCGCGTGAAGGCGGAGAACTGGTCACTCAGATCCTACGGCACAATGTCGCTATTCGGGGTGCGGTGCACCAGATGGAAAATCTGCGGGGCGAAGTGCAACCCTTGCTGGAGAACCGGCTGCGGCAGCGGCTAACGGAGATGCTCGACACGGCGATGATTGATCAGACTCGGCTCATCCAGGAAGCATCTTTGCTGGCCGAGCGCGGCAATATCGCCGAGGAACTGGCTCGTCTGCGCATTCATTCGCACCAGCTGGAGGACTTGCTGCAAACCGGCGCGGAGGTTGGCAAACGGCTCGACTTCCTCCTGCAGGAGATGAATCGTGAGGCCAATACGATTCTCTCGAAGACGAGCGGCATCGGCGATTTGGGCCTGAAACTCACCGATTTGGCGCTGAGTGCCAAATCCGATATTGAGAAGATTCGCGAACAGAGCTTGAATCTGGAGTAGCCTAGAAAGAACTCATGGTCTTTGTCATTTCGGCGCCATCCGGCAGCGGTAAAACCACTTTGCTCGGCGGCCTGCTGCGCGCGGAACACAATCTGACGTTTTCGATCTCCTACACCACCCGCCGGCCGCGCGGCAATGAAGTGGATGGTACCAACTATCACTTCGTTTCCCGCGAAGATTTTGAGCGGCGTGTGGGCCGCGAAGAGTTCCTGGAATGGGCGGAAGTGTTCGGTAATTATTACGGAACGCATCGCAGCGAACTGGAGCGGGCGAGCCGACTGGGCTCTCACCTGCTGCTCGACATCGACGTGAAAGGTGCGCGACAATTAAAGGAGCGCGTTCCCGAAGCTGTTTCGATTTTTATTCTCCCCCCCTCCCGGGAGGAGCTGGAAAAGAGACTGCGTGCCCGCGGCGAGGATTCCGAAGAGGTGATCCAGCGGCGGCTGCGCGAGGCGGCGGCGGAGATCAAGAATTACAGCCTTTACGACTATATTCTGGTGAACGATGATGTGGATCAATCCACGGCGAATCTGATCGCGATCATCAAAGCCGAGAGAGTCAGGCGAGTAAGGATGGAAAGCCGCATCGGTCCCGTGCTGGCAACGTTTGATTTGGCGTTGTCCGCAGGTTAATTAGGAAGGTCTTACATCGTGCCCAACATGGCTCTGCGCCCCAACGCGCACAATACGGTTCCCGACGATCCGGAACTCTCGACGTACCGGTTCATCATCATTTCGGCCAAACGGGCGCGCCAGCTGCAGGCCGGCTCCCGTTCCTTCCTGCCCACTTCGACCAAGAAGCCCACCGTATCGGCTACTGAAGAGGTCCGCCGCGGCCTGATCACCTGGCACGATCCAGGCCGTCAGCCGGAAGATACGGGCGCGGAACTCACCTAAGCTTTTCCCCTAGACCGTGAACCTGATCCTCGGCGTCGGTGGCGGTATCGCAGCCTATAAGGCAGCGGAATTGGCGCGCTTGCTGCAGGACCGCGGCTTCGCGGTGAACGTGGTGATGACGGCGAGCGCTCGCGAATTCGTTCAGCCCCTGACGTTTGCGGCCCTCACCGGCCGCAAGGTGATGACTGACCTGTTCGATCAGTCGAGTCCGGAAGGCACGCTTTCGAGCTCGGTGGAACATATCGGCGTCGCCCAGGAGAACGAAGTCCTGCTGGTGGCACCGGCTACGGCTGGCTTGATTGCTAAGTTTGCGCACGGCCTGGCTGACGACTTCCTGAGTACCACCTATCTCGCCTTCACCGGCCAGGTATTCATTGCGCCCGCCATGAATACCAACATGTGGAATCATCCGGCCACGCGGGCCAATCTCCAGATTTTGCGTGATCGCGGCCACGTCATTCTCGATCCGGAGGCCGGCCGGCTTGCGTGCGGCACCATCGGGCCTGGCCGACTGGCCGAACCCCGGTATATAACCGATCAGGTGGCGTTGCTGGCCCGTCCAGCTCAGGATTTCGTCGGCGACACCGTGCTGATCACTGCCGGCCCGACGCGCGAAGCCATTGACCCGGTCCGCTATATCAGCAATCGGTCGAGCGGCAAGATGGGCTACGCTTTGGCCGAAGCGGCGCAGCGACGTGGTGCCCGGGTGGTGCTGGTTTCTGGCCCGGTGCAGCTGACCGCGCCCGCGGGAGTTGCGCTGGTGAAGGTGACCACGGCGCAGGAAATGCACTCGGCAGTGTTGCAGCATCTGGCGGAGTCCACGATCATCATCAAGTCCGCGGCCGTGGCTGATTACCGGGTTGCCAGCGCGGCGGCCCAGAAACTGAAGAAGACTGGCGAACCCGTCACCTTGACGCTGGAACCCAACGCGGACATTCTGGCGGACGTCGGCCGGCGCAAAGAGCATCGTTTCGTGGTGGGTTTCGCGGCCGAAACCGAGAATCTGCTGGAGTATGGGCGCCAGAAGCTTGCAAGCAAGCGCGCCGATATGATCGTCGCGAATCTGGTGAACTCGAGCGTCACGGGCTTCGATACGGACCTCAATGACGTTACCTTGATCACCGGGACCGGCGACATCGCCTTAGGGCAAGCTTCCAAACGCGAGCTCGCCGGCCGCATTTTGGACTACATTTTGCGTCAGCGGGCGGGGAAGTCATGAGCGAGCTGAAGGCGGTGCTCGAATACTACCGCGACTTGGGCGTGAAGAGCCTTTATCGCGTCGCGCCGGTGGCGATCACTTCCGCGGCGGATTTGTCGCCCGTAGTTGCCCCTGTCCTGCCGCCTGCCGCATCATTAGAGATTCCTGTCATGCCCAAGCCGCCCCAGCTCTTTACCGCTCTGCCTAGCCTCGAACCCGAAAACGATAGCTTTGACCTCATCCGTGCCGACATCGGCGACTGCCGCCGCTGCCGCTTGTGCGAGGGCCGCAACAAGATCGTCTTTGGCTCCGGCAATCCGCAGGCGAAGCTGGTCTTCGTCGGCGAAGCACCGGGGCAGGAAGAAGATCTGCAGGGGCTCCCGTTTGTTGGCCGCGCGGGCCAGTTGCTCACCCAGATGATCAACAATACGGCGTCCAAAGAGGGAATTCCGATCACGCGGGACGACGTCTTCATCGTCAACGTCGCCAAGTGCCGTCCTCCGGAGAATCGAGCCCCGCAGCCCGACGAGATGGAGATCTGCGGCCAGTTTCTTTCCCGTCAACTTGCCGTATTGAAGCCGAAAGCCATCTGCGCGCTGGGCGGTACTTCGGCCAAAGCGCTCCTCGGGCTGAAGGAAGGCGTCACCAAGATGCGCGGCAATTGGTACAAGTGGCGCGACTTCCCGGTGATGGTGACTTACCATCCTTCGTTCCTCTTGCGGGCCTACAACGTCGAAGCCAAGCGGGAGGCCTGGGAGGACTTGAAGAAGGTCCTGCATTTTGTCTATGACTAGTGCGGGCCGCTTCATCACGTTTGAAGGGCCGGACGGCAGTGGCAAGTCCACTCAACTGGCCCGCCTAGCCGCGCGCCTGCGGGCCGAGGGGCGCGAGGTTGTGGAAACGGCTGAGCCTGGTGGCACCCGCATTGGCCGCGACATTAGGGCCATTCTGCTGAGTGCTCGCAACCATCATTTGCTGCCGACCGCCGAACTGCTACTGTATTTCGCCAGCCGCGCGCAGAACGTGGAGGAAGTGATCCGGCCTGCCCTCGAGCGCGGCGCGATCGTGCTTTCGGACCGGTTCACTGACTCGACGCTGGTTTACCAGGGCGTTGGCCGCGGACTCGGCCCCGAGGTCGTCCGGCAACTTCATCGGATCGCATGCGGTACCCTCATGCCGCATCTCACGGTGCTGATCGACATTGAACCGGCTTTAACCCTTGAGCGCACCATCAAACGTGCCGAGCAGGATCGCCTGGATGCCGAGTCGCTCGACTTCCATGCGAGGGTGCGCCAGGGTTATCTGCGTCTGGCGGCCGAAGAACCGGCCCGTGTGCGGGTTCTGGATGGCGCGCGCGATATGGACTCGGTGACCGAGGCCGTTTGGCCGCTGCTACAGGAGGCCCTGCGATGAACGCCGCGTGGAACTTTTTCGGTAATGAGCATGTCCTTTCGTCGCTCGACCGCATGATCGATCAGGACAAGCTTGCCCAGACTTTGCTCTTGCATGGTCCGGCCGGGGTCGGTAAAGCAACGCTTGCCCGCCGGCTGGCGACTCGCCTGCTCGGTGACACCGCGCGCATTGAGCAAGACGATCTCAGCCTTGAGGCGAACCTCCAACTCATTGCCGATCGCGAAAAATGGACCGCTGAAAAACGGAACGAAGATCCGCTCCTTTTCGCGTCTCATCCCGACTTCGTCACGTTTGCGCCCGACGGTCCTCTGCGTCAGATCTCGATTCCGCAGATGCGGCTGCTGAAGGAGCGCGCCCAGTATCAGCCACTTAAAGGGCGCCGGCGCGTCTTTCTGATCGATCGTATTGACCGCGCGAATGAGCAGGCGGCCAACTCTCTGCTGAAGACGTTGGAAGAGCCTCCCGGCCACATGATCTTCGTGCTTACCACAGAGAACGCCTACGATCTGCTGCCGACGATTCGCTCGCGCTCACTGCAGTTGGCGATGAACCCTTTGCCCCCGGCCGAAATGGCTGCGTTCCTCCAGAGCCGGCCTGAAGTGGATCACCTGGAGCGTCGGCTGGCGTTGGCCTCAGGGAGTCCGGGCACCGCGCTCTCGCTGGATCTGGAGGTCTACGACAAGCGCCGTTCCGCCATGCTGGCGTTGCTGAAGGTGGCTTCGCGTCAGGCTCCGTTCTCCACGTGGTTGAAGTTCTCCGAGTCGATTTCGGCCAGCAAGAGCGAGAAGCTCGAGTTCTATCTGCAAGTGCTCTATGGATTGCTGGAGGATGTGTTGCTCCTGCGGCACGGAGGCACGGCGCTACAGAACCCGGACTTGCGAAGCGACTTGCAATCGATGGCCTCAGTCGTCAGCTTTCGCTGGATTGAGGTCGCGGTAAGAGAGGTGGACCAGATGTCAGACTACATCCGCCGCAACATTCAAAAGGGTATTGCGCTCGATGCCTTCGCTGTGCGCTTGCAGGCGCTCTAGTTCTTCCAGCCTGCGCCGCAGCCGCCGGGGCCGCAGCCCTGTTTTCCGCAACCCATCGCCATTTCCGAAGCGCCGCCGCCCGCCGTCACCGCGGCAAAGCCGGATAGCTGGCGTGAAGCATTCTTTGAGGCGCACCCAGGACATTCGGCGGGCTGTTCCGCCTCGGACATGCGGCGCAACTGCTCAAAACGTTTGTCACAGTCCGGACAGCGATATTCGTACATGGGCATGTTTCTATTTTAGACACCCTGGCGTTGCGATGGATCATGCCGATCAAGATTTGCGATGTGGGTGGGCGTGGAACAAAGACGATTGACCTGCTACGCTTGAGGGTGACCCCCCAAGTTCTAGGAGTTTTTAAGCACAAAAATGGCGATTAAAGTAGGCATTAACGGCTTTGGCCGCATCGGCCGCAATGTTTTCCGCGCTGCCCTCAACAATCCGGCGATTGAAATCGTCGCGGTCAACGACCTTACAGACAACAAGACGTTGTCCCACCTCCTGAAGTATGATTCCGTGCTCGGACCTTTGGGCCTGCCGGTGACTTTCGACGCCGAGTCGATTACCGTTGACGGCAAAAAGATCAAGGTCTTCGAGATCAAGGATCCGGCTGCGATTGACTGGTCAAGCTACGGTGTGGAAGTCGTCATCGAATCCACCGGCCGTTTCACCGACGCCGAACAGGCCGTGAAGCACCGGCAGGGCACGGTAAAGAAGGTGATCATTTCCGCGCCGGCCAAGGGCGAGGACCTCACCATCGTGCTCGGTGTGAACGATAAGGCCTACGATCCGGCCAAACACAACGTGATTTCGAACGCTTCCTGCACCACCAATTGCCTGGGACCGTTCGCGAAAGTGTTGCACGAGAAGTGGGGCATCGTGAAGGGCTCCATGACGACCATTCACAGTTACACCAACGATCAGCACGTCCTCGACTTGCCGCACTCCGATCTGCGCCGCGCCCGCGCCGCAGCCATCAACATGATCCCCACCTCCACCGGTGCGGCCAAGGCCATTGGCCTGGTGCTGCCCGAGTTGAAGGGACGTCTCGATGGTTATGCCATGCGCGTGCCCACGCCGAACGTCTCGGTGGTCGATCTGGTCGCCGAACTCAAGACTCCCGCGACGGATGCCGAGATCAACGCGGCGTTGAAGGCCGCCGCTGAAGGTGAATTGAAGGGCATCCTGGCCTATACGGACGATCCGGTCGTTTCGAGCGACATGCTCCAGAATCCGAATAGCTCGATCATTGACGGCCAGTTAACAAAAGTAATCGGTGGCAACCTGGCGAAAGTCGTCGCCTGGTACGACAACGAGTGGGGTTATTCCAACCGCGTCGTCGATCTTGTCAAGTTCCTCGGAGACAAAGGCCTCTAGGCCAAAGTTTCATTCACAAGCGTAAACAGCCGCGATTCTCCTTCGGGAGACGCGGCTGTTTTTATTGCTGAGTACTAGGCGTTCTAAGCGCGCTGTGTTCCATTCTGAATCGTCGTCGCGGCCCTTTAGGCCGAAAAATCGGGTTTTCTAACAATTCTTCTCCGCGATCCTGCCTACTTACCCTCATCTGTTCTACTTACTCCACCCATGGGGAGTATAGTACTACTAAGTCATTTAAAACAAGTAACTTCCCAGTCGCACCGATCACTGTTTACCTCCACCTTAGGCTCCGCGCGCGTCGTAGCTAATCGAGGCTTTCGCGGATCGGGAATCAACGGGTTGGCGTTGAACCGCATTCTCAGTGCGTCCCACGGTTGCCTGCCATTGCCCGGAAGAATACCGCTCCTCCTGGCCCTCACTTAAGTACTGCCGAGTAAAGAACTGCTCGCCTTCCCTAATTGAGGAACGTTCCATGTCCGCTTACGCTGGCTAAACCTGAGAGGGAAAACATGTCAATAAAAAAACAAACAATACGATACGGCCTGTTTCTACTGCCGACTTTACTGCTTGCACAAACCGGCACGGGGCTAAAAGGAGACTATTTCAGTAACACTGCATTGGCGGGAACAGTCTCGCTTTCTCGTCTGGATACATCTGTAAACTTCGATTGGGGGCCGAATGCACCGGCTGCGGCGATTCCTGCCGACAACTTCTCGGCCCGTTGGAGTGGCCAAGTGGAGGCTCCGGCTACGGGAACCTATACGTTCGCGACGCAAGCCGATGACGGCGTCCGTCTTTGGGTCGACGGCAAACTACTGATCAATCGATGGACAAACCGTACCAGCGCTCGTGACCAGAGTGTACCGGTCTCGCTGACTGGCGGTCGTAAGTACGATATTCAGTTGGAGTATTACGATAACTCGGGCAACGCATTGGTCAAGCTGCTCTGGTCCTATCCAGGACAGGCCGAGCAACTCATTCCACAGGGGCGCCTCTATGTGGCCGCCATTACGCCGCAGGTGGCGCCAGTTGTCACGAGCAGCACGTGGGTTAGCGCCATGCCCTTTCTCAGCGAAACGAACGGATGGGGGCCTTTGGAGCGCGACCGTTCGAATGGCGACAAAGGTGCCACCGACGGTGTCACGCTCAAGGTGGACGGCCATGCCTACGCCCGCGGCCTCGGCGTCCACGCGGCCTCGGAAGTCAAGGTGGCCCTGGATGGCCGCTTCGACGTCTTTAAGGCGATCGTCGGTGTGGACGACGCAGTGGGAAACAGCGGCACGGTTGTCTTCGAGGTTTGGATCGACGGAGCGATGAAGTTCCAGAGTCCGGTGATGCGGGGCAACATGCCCGGTCTTGCTGTGGAAGTGCCCACGAAGAATGGGCGGGAACTCAAGCTGATCGTTACCAATGCGGACGGCAGCATTAGCTATGATCATGCGGATTGGGCCGATGCCCGGCTGGAAATCGTGTCGGCGGTAACTTACCTGAGCGATCTGAACTGGGTATCGGCGGTCAACGGCCGGGGACAGGTGCTGAAGGACCATCCGATTCCAGGCGCAACGGGCGCGGCAGTTCCGGAGCGCTTCATGTTGCGCGGAAAGGCCTACACGAAGGGACTGGGAACGTTCCCTCAGGCCGAAGTGAAATACGATCTCGCCAAGAAGTACGAGCGCTTCAATGCGGTGGTCGGCGTTGACGACACGGCGGTGGGTCGCGGCTCAGTCATCTTTGAGGTCTGGAGCGGAACGGTGATGCTGTTCCGGTCCGATGTTCTCCGCGGCACCTCTCCCGCGAGAGCTATTTCCATTGATGTGACGGACAAGACAGAGCTGATTCTGAAGGTCTCGAATGCCGGTGACGGCAGCACAATGGACATCGCCGACTGGGCGGATGCACAGCTTGTCCCTATTGCCGTCAGCGCACCGCCTCCGCCGACGCCCAACCCGGTCGCCCTTCCTGGCGCACCCGGCAATCTCACCGCCTCCGCCGGCAACGCCTTGGTGAATCTTACCTGGCAAGCCGTTAGTGGCGCCACCAGTTACAACGTCTATCGCGGGACGTCGACCAACGCCCAATCCTCTACGCCCATCGCGACCAATCTCACCGGCACCACTTACTCGAATACCGCCCTCACCAATGGCACCACCTACTTCTACAAGGTTCGGGCCGTGAACACCGCGGGCGCGGGCAATCCTTCGAATGAAGCCTCAGCAAAGCCCGCGGCGCCGCCGCCGAACATCACGATTCCTGGCGCACCGGCCAGCCTGACCGCAACGGCCGGCAACGCCCTGGTGAATCTCGCTTGGCCTGCGGTGAGCGGTGCGACCAGTTACAGTGTCTATCGTGGCACTGCGACCAATGCCCAGTCGTCCACGCCGATTGCCACCAACCTCACCGGTACCACTTACTCGAATACCGGACTCACCAATGGCACCACCTACTTCTACAAGGTGCGGGCGGTGAATAGTGCCGGAGCAGGCAACCCGTCCGCAGAAGCCTCGGCGAGGCCATCAGGCCCCGCTCCGACGGCTGCTCCGGCAAATTTGACGGCCACCGCCGGAAATCAACAGATCGCGCTGACCTGGGCCGCCGTCACCGGAGCCACGGGCTATAACGTTTATCGCGGCACCGCCACGAATGCCCAGGCCACGACAGCCGTTGCGACCAATGTCACGGCTACCAACTACACGAACACGGGCCTCACCAACGGCACCCGCTACTTCTACAAGGTGGCCGCCACCAATACGGGTGGCGTCGGTCCGTCGTCTGCCGAGGCCAGTGCGATTCCGCTTGGTGCTCCGACGGCACCGATCCTCATGCCGCCCACCACTGGGGACGGCCGTGTCACGCTCAGTTGGACGGCCGTTAACGGCGCCACTACTTACAACCTCTATCGCGGTACGGCCGCCAACGGCCAGGGCAATACGCCCATCGCCACGAACATCACTGGTTTGACCTATGCCAACACCGGACTCACCAACGGGACTGGCTATTTTTACCGCCTCACCGCGGTTAACGCGGCTGGCGAAAGCCCACGGTCGAACGAAGTTACCGGGACTCCTTCAGCGGCGGCCCCACCGAGCGACGCCACCACGCTCTCCGCCTTCCGGTTGCTGCGGCAGGCCTCCTGGGGGCCCAAGCCTGGCGATATTGATCGCGTCCGGAACATGGGGCGCGGGGCCTATCTCGATGAGCAGTTCGGGGCGGCTGCTTCCGCGTATCCCGATTCTCTCTACGGCACATCCGTAGAAGAGGTTCAGGAGCACCTTCTGCGTCTCGCCATCACCGGCAACGACCAGTTGCGGCAGCGCGTCGCATTTGCTCTTTCGAAGATCTGGGCGGTAAATGCGTCTGAAGTGAATCGCGCCGACGCCACTGTCGTCTACTACCGCACCTTCATGAATCGCGCTTTCGGTAACTACCGCGATCTGATGACCGACATGTCCTTGAATCCGGCCATGGGCCGCTTCCTGAACATGCTGAACAGCAAGAGCGAGGCGGTGACCACCGTTCCAGCTAATGAGAACTACCCTCGTGAACTTCTCCAACTCTTTACCCTGGGTACGTCAGTGCTCAGCAATGATGGCAGTCCTCAAGCCGGTTCTACTTATACCGAAGAAGATGTCAAGGCCCTTGCCCGGCTCTTCACCGGATGGACCTATGGTGACGGGAACGCCGCCACCATTCCGACGAACTCGGCCAACGCGAATTGGGTGGCGCCCATGGAGGCCGTAGAACGCTTCCACGACGTAACGGCCAAGACGTTTTTGGGTACTAGCTTCGCTCCCAATCGGACTACTCGTCAGGATCTGGATCAAGCTTTGGACGTGATCTTCAATCACCCCACGCTGCCCCCCTACGTAGCAAAGAGTCTGATCTCGCAGTTGGTCACCTCGAATCCCAGCCCCGCCTACGTCGCCGCGGTCACCAATGCATTCATCAACAATGGCAACAACGTTCGAGGCGACCTACGCGCCACCGTGCGGGCGATTCTCGAGCATCCAGAGGCTAATCTGGGTACCAACACAGCCGGCAAGCTGATGGAGCCCGTGTTGCTCGTGATCTCGCCCTTGCGCACGCTAAACGCTTCGGTTTCGGATTTCCCCTTCATGGCCACGCACGCCTCTGACATGGGGCAGCGCGTGCTCTATCCGCCTTCGGTCTTCAGTTACTTCTCGCCGTTCTTCCGCATTCGTAACGGCGCGCTTCTGGGGCCGGAGTTTCAGCTTCTCACCACGGTTACCGCGCTTACCCGCACCAACTACATGGCGCGGGTGCTGAATGGCGACCTTGGTGGTGCGGCGACTGTGGATTACACCGCTTACACCAGTCGTGCAGCGGATGCCGCCGCGCTCACTGACTACGTTGCCCTGCAGTTCATGGGCGGCCAACTCTCCACTGAACAGCGCAGCGCCATCATCACGGCGGTGAACGCTACGCCGGCCTCCAATCCCACGGAGCGGGCGAAGACGGCCCTCTACCTGGTGCTGGCCTCAGCGCAGTATCAGGTGGATCGCTAAAGGCTTAGGCTCCAGGCGGGCAAGCCGGTCGAGTTTGCCCGCCATCCACGAATTCACAAACAGTATTTAAAACGAAGGAAAAACTATGAACCCCAAGAATCGTCGCGAATTTCTCAAGAAAGTTAGTGGCCTGGGCGCGGCCGGTGTTAGCGCTCATCTCACCCGCCTGGGTATGGTTTCGGCCAATGCGCAATCCACCTCCACTTACAAGGGGATGGTCTGCATCTTCCTCTTTGGCGGCAATGACTCGAACAACACCATCGTCCCGGTGGACAGCCGCTACGCCCTGTACCAGAGTATGCGGGGCGGCTTGGCTATTGCGCAAGGCTCGCTTCTCACCGCGGGCTCCAGCGGTTATGGCTTCCATCCGCGCATGCCCAACATCCAGCGCCTTTACAACCAAGGACGGGCGGCCATGGTACTGAACGTCGGCATGCTGGTGCGTCCAACCACCAAGGCCAACATCCGCAACACGCCTTTGCCGCGCAATCTGTACTCCCACGATGACCAGACTCAGCAATGGCAAACCTCTGACCCGACCGGAGGCACCAGTGGATGGGGTGGCCGTTTGAATGAGCGCATCGTCAGTCAGAACACCGGCGTCATCCCGCCGGGCATCTCGCTGAACGGCGGCAACGCCATGTTCCTGCAGGCACCCACCACGGCGCCCGCCAACTTCGCCAACTCCACTTCCCTCGGCCTGTATGGTTTTGGGTCCGGCGCGGCGCAGACGGCGAGGCGCGAGCAACTGCAGCGCGTCTTGACTTTCGATAGTGGGGTCCAGATGGTCGGTACCGCGAATGGGGTGCTCGAGTCTTCAATCCGCACGGCGCAGGAGTTCAATGCGGCGCTCTCCTCGGCGCCTCCTCTGGCGGTGGCGTTCCCAGCGGGTGGCCTCGCCGGACAGCTTTCGCAGATCATCCGGCTGATGTCGGTCCGCGGGAGCCTCGGCATGAACCGGCAGATGTTTTTTGCCGGAACCGGCGGTTTCGATCTTCACGAGAACCAGGTGGGCACTCACGACAACCTTCTGGGGAATGTCGATGCCGCACTAAACGCCTTCTTCGCCAACATCGAAGCGATGGGGCTGATGAACAACGTGACGCTCTTCACCGAGAGCGAGTTCAATCGAACCGCCAACATCAACACCCAGAACGGTACCGACCATGCCTGGGGCGGCCATCACCTCGTCTTTGGCGGTGCCGTGCGTTCCGGCGTTTACGGAACGCTGCCCCGGCACGAGCTCCGGGGGCCCGACGACGCTAACGATCGTGGTTACTGGATCCCCACCACCTCGCTCGACCAGTACGGCGCCACACTCGGCAGTTGGTACGGCGTGCCGGACTCCGAACTTCGTGTCATCTTCCCCAACCTCGCGAACTTCACGCCCCAGAAGCTCGCTTTCCTCTAGCGCCCTGGACCGTTGGGTGGGTCTACCAGGCCCGCCCAACTCCGGTGATCTAAAATAGGGTTCTAGATGACCCTTACCGCAACCCCCGATCAACTGGCCAAATACGAGGTCGTGATCGGCCTGGAAGTCCATGTCCAGCTCGCCACGCGTACCAAGATTTTTTGTGGCTGCCCCACCAGCTTCGGAGCTCCGCCCAACACCAACGTTTGCCCAGTCTGTCTCGGCCTTCCCGGCGCTCTGCCGGTGATGAGCAAGCCCGCCGTCGAAATGGCCATGCTGGGCGCCCTGGCGCTAAACTGCCGCATTAATCCCACTTCGCGCATGGCCCGCAAGAATTACTTCTACCCGGACCTGCCGAAGGGTTACCAGATCTCTCAGTTCGAGCTTCCGCTGGCCGAGCATGGCTACGTCGACGTCGTTACCGCCAACGGCCCTAAGCGCATCGGCGTCACCCGGGTTCACATGGAAGATGACGCCGGCAAAAGCACTCACGACGGATTTAAGGACTCTGACCGGTTCACTTACGTCGACCTCAACCGCTCAGGGACGCCGCTGATCGAGATCGTCTCCGAGCCCGACATGCGCAACGCCGACGAAGCCTACGAATACATGGTCTACGTCAAACAGGCCATGGAGTTTCTCGCCGTCAGTTCCTGCGACATGGAAAAAGGCCATTTGCGCTGCGACGCTAACGTCAGCGTTCGGAAGTGGGGCGCTGCGGAGTTCGGCACGCGCACCGAAACGAAAAACCTGAACTCCTTCCGCTTTCTGAAACAGGCCATCGAGTTTGAAGTCTCCCGTCAGGTGGCAGTGGTGGAATCCGGTGGGCGCATCGTGCAGGAGACCCGGCTCTTCAATCCCGATCTGGGCGAGACCTTCAGCATGCGCTCCAAAGAAGCCGCGCACGACTACCGCTATTTCCCGGAGCCCGACCTGGTACCGTTGCGCATCTCGGACGCCTGGCGCGAGCGCCTGCAGTCCACCATGCCCGAGTTACCCGCCCAGAAGCGAGCCCGGTACGCGACCGAATTCGGCTTGAAGCCTTACGATGCCGAAGTCCTCACCGCGACCCGGGAGATCGGCACTTACTACGAGAAAGCCGTGGCCGCCAGCGGCGACCCCAAAACTACCGCCAACTGGGTAATGGGCGATCTACTCGGAGCGCTCAAGAATGATGGAAAAGAGATCACCGAGAGTCCCGTAACTGCAGAACATCTCGGCGACTTAGTGAAGCGCATCGCCTCCGGGGAACTTTCCGGAAAGCTGGCTAAGGAGATCTTCCCCAAGATGTACGCCGAGGGGCTCGCCCCCGGCGTCATCATCGAACGCGACGGACTTAAGCAAATCTCCGACACCGGCGCGATTGACAAGATCATCGACGAGGTGCTGGCGGCGAATCCGAAGCAGGTGGAACAGTATAAGGGCGGCAAGACCACAGTGATCGGCTTCCTGGTCGGCCAGATCATGAAGGCGACTAAGGGTCAGGCGAATCCAGGCGTGGTGAATGACTTATTGAAGGCGAAACTGGGTTAGTCGGTTGGCCTGACGGTGCCCACGCGAAGGGGCATAAAACCTGGAATCGGACTTACGCCGGGTCTTTCGTCCCTGGCAGGTGAGAATCTGCAGGACCTGCGCCGCTGAATCAGCACGTTGCGACACATCAATTTCACAGGCGACGGAAATAGCAAGGCGCCAATTGTGCGGCAAAGAGAACTCTTGACGACGGTGCCGATCGTATGGTTTGCCGGTCGCCATTTCGTGCAGGACCACGCCCAAGGTGAACAAGTCCGCGCTTGCCGACACCAGCTCACCTCGCAATTGTTCCGGCGCAAGATAGTCCAACGTTCCCATCAGTGGGCCAGGTTTTTCCGACTCCCGTGCTGCGCGCCCGAAATCGACGATGACCACTCGATTCCCGGACAGAATGATGTTGAACGGCGTTAGGTCGCGATGAACAATACCGGCCCTGTGGATCGCTGAAAGACCGTGAATCAACTGCTCAGCGATCCTCGTCGCCTCGTCGATCGGCAGTGGCCCCGTTCGCCGCAGACGCTCGGCGAGTGTTTCTCCCTCCACGAGTTCCATGGTTAGGAAATCGAGACTCTCGGAGCCAACTTTGTGTTGGCCCAAGTCGTAGAGCCGGCAGACTGCGGGGTGTGTGACTTGACGTCCAAGAAGCAACTCCAAACCATAATCAGCGGCGACTGCGGAATGCGAAATCTTAATCGCGATTTCCTCATACGCTCGCTCGTCATAAGCCGAATAGACCTCACCCATGCCGCCCTTTCCCAGCTGTCGCCGGATGGTAAATCGGTTCGCGAGATGCTCGCCTGGCATCAGGCGTGCCTTGGGAGGTGATCGGAGTTCCTTCACGGCGTCCGGTGTCTCGTCGAGAAAGCCCTGCGCTTCGGAGTCCTTCCGCAACAGGCGTTCCACCTCCGTGACAATGTCCGTCTCCTCCGCAATTTCTGAAAGCACGAGCGCGCGGTCCGCCAAGGGCAACGCCTGGCAACGCTCGAAGATTTCGAGAATTCGCTCCCAGTGATCCGGCGTCACTTCAACTCTCCGAATAGCCACGCTCGGGCTACGGTCCAATCGCGCTTGATCGTTCGGGAGCAAACTTCCAAGTGTGCGGCAATCTCGTCCTCCGTCATGCCGCCAAAGAAGCGTAACTCCACCACCTTGGCCTGCCGTGGAGCGAAGCCAGCCAACCTGGTCAGGGCCTCATCGAGATCTTCCATCAGAAAATGGCCGCTACCATTGGCCAGAGAGATGCGATCCAGTGAGACCTCTACTCGGCCCGATCCACGCTTCTGGGCCCGGTGCTGGCGGGCGTGATCAGTGAGAATTCTTCGCATGATTCTCGCCGCCAGCGCGAAGAAGTGAGTCCGGTCCTGCCAGGTAGGTGAGCTGCGGCCGGCCAGCTTCAAATAGGTTTCGTGCACCAGCGCTGTCGCTTGCAGCGTATGTCCTGGCCGCTCACGCCGCAGGTAAGTTGCCGCCAAGCGTTTCAGGTCCTCGTAAGTTTTGGGCATTAACTCCGAGGCCGCTTTCTGGTCGCCGGCGGCGATTCGCTGTAGCAGCAAGGTAAGCTCATCTGGCTGATTTACCTCGCGAAATTGGGGAATTATGCAATCGATCGGCTGGCGGTCTGTGTCAGTTTGGCACCTCATTACCCATTCCTCCGGTGGCTAAGTTGTTTGCTTAACTGGAGAAGACGGTAATCGCACCGGAATCCCTTTTGTATCTGACTAAATAAGTAGTTGTCCTGGCAGGCGAAGATCCGCCAGAACTTGGGCCAGCGGAGAGACTACGACATAGCGCGTTCCGCGGTCGCTGGAATGACCCGTAATCAGTCCAATTGGGTGGCCTTTGTCATCCGCCGTCACAACCAGGCCGCCGGAGTTCCCGGGCTGGTCGAAACCCTCTTCGGCGCGCACCAGAATACTGCCGGCAAACTGAACTTGACCCAGGGCGCCGGGAAAATCAGCGTCCTCCATCGAGACACGGAAAAGACCGATCGCCTCAACCGTGCCGAAGCGGTCTACGCCGTCTACCGAGATCTTGACGCGTGTTTCCGGTGCCGGAGTGTGTGGCGTGGGATTGGGAATCCAGCCCGCCGGCCAAGCCGGAACGATGCCGGCAGCGGGGTCCAGCAGGCAGGCCGCGCTGTCAGTTTGCTTGCCGTGCAGTTCGAGTTCCTTGAAAATGACGGTCCTTCCCACTCGCTTCGACCCCAAGTAAACACCGTGTTCCCGGTCACCCAAGGGCAAGCAACGTCCATTTCGGGCCAGGACGTGGTTGGCGGACACGAGCCAAACTCCGTCGTGAGTCTTCACGTAGGCGCCAATCGACCCATGCCCCAGTCGGCCCTGTGCGCCGACTACATACACGGGAGATCCGATCACCGCGGAGGGGGCGAGGCCGACTGTCTCGGGTGGGCGCAGTTTGGGTGAGGAGAGCCTCCCCATGGGTACGTACCTTACGGTGACTTCACGCGGCAGGAACGGTTCGAGGAGCGGGTGGAAGAGCGCAATAGTGCGCTCTTCGTAGATGGTGAGAAGCCATTTGTCTTGTTTCCAGGCTAAAGAGAACCCAACCCAGTCCGTCATCAAATCCATGAACTGCCGCTCTAACGTCTCGTAGAGATCCTGATACTCGCTCATCGCAGCTTACGCCTTCACGATGGCGTTAATTGCCGAGCAACAGGACTTACATCCCGGGTCGCCGCTCAGTGCGCCACCGACCGTAAACTTTGCCGTGCGGACGAAGTCGGCCAACCGATCACGTAGAAGAGGACGGTTCTTCAGTGTGATCAGCTCCAGATGCGAGAGTCCGTCTGGCGCGGAGGGTTGCGTGGAAAGATCTTTCGGCTGATCGGAAAGCTGAACGGTCGCCTTACCAAAGAGTTCAGCGGATAAGGCGAACTCTGCCTGGGAGTGTGCAAAGCTCGGCGCGGCTGACGGTGAATCAATCACATGGAGGGTGGCGACCCGAGTGCCGGTCGCGGTGAAATCGGTGACGGCGCTACTTTTCCAAAGTGCTAATGCTCCATCCAGTGAGTAGAGCCCGATCTGATCGAATGGGCCGGTGACCCCGTACTCGAGGATTGTCAGTCCGCAAAGTTTTGGGTTGGCGGCGACCAGATGCGCGGTATTGGAGATCGCGGCTTGGCCGAGGTGCAGATAGTGAATCTTGCGCGGCCGTGGCAGCACGATTCTGGCCCAGATAGCGGCGTCGCTGTCGTCGGGAAGCGCAGTGATCTTGAGGGTTGGCGAGAGCGCGGCGTCCAACGAGTTGTCCGGCGACTTGGCCACGCCATTCACCCCCAAGAGCTGGGCGCGAAACCCCTTCGGCATGTCATTTTCGAGAAGCCAGTTGCCCGCCTGGTAGCGGTGCTCGTCACCGACCGAGAGCGCATAGGCATGGAACTCGGTCGCTGTTTCTACCAGAGAGATTAGTCCGTGCAGGACCACGTAGAATCGATTGTCCGCCGGCGGCGCGGGGATATCCAGGTCAACGTACAGTTGGCCTTCGCGGGAAAGTTGAATTTTGGTTGTGGGCATACGAATTCTCCTTGAGGGGGCTCAGGAGTAAGAGACGCCTGAGCCCGCTAGATCCCTTTTCAGCAGCCGCCATCCGATCCGGAACAGCACGATTCGCAGCCTCCGCCACCTACGGCCTCCAAAAAGACCTCCCCACGCTGTTTTCTAACTATTCGGTCTAGGATTGCGTCGCGGAGAGAGAGTGAATAGAGTTCTTCCACACATAGGCCGTCCGGAGGCAATTCTGGTTCCTTGCTATCTACTGCACGCTTGGCGAGGCGGAGTGCCTTGGCTCCGAGGATCTGAGCGCTCAAGTGGAACTCTTCGAAGGAGTGAGTTGGGCTTCCGTCCCGGGCGGGATTGCTGAACAGATGCAATGCCGCAGTTTGGACGTTTTCCACCGTGGTGACCGATTCAGCACTCCACTTGACCGAGCCCGAGTTGCTCATGAGAAAGCACTCATCAAAATCAAGCACGTTGTAGACAAAAATCAACGTACCAGCGGTCTTGGAAACCGTCGCATCGAGCAAATCGCTGGTTCCCGCGCCGAGCTTGATGTCACCCGGAGCCGCATACTTGATCTCATCCGGCTGCGGAAACTCGATTCGCGCGTGGATGGCCGGGTGCTTTTCGTCAGGCTGGCACTTCGTGAGGTCGACGGTCGGGCGTTTCGCGGGGTCCAATTTCCCTTTGCGCTCGCCGGGACCCTCGCCGACCCGGAATTCCCCCGAGAAACCTTGCGGTATATCTGACTCTCGGAGCCAGTTTCCATACCGATAGTGGTGCTCATTGCCCATCGAAAGAATGTAGGCGCGGAAGGCGCCGGCGCTTTTTACAATGGAAATGAGGCCGTGGAAGACAACGTACACGATTCGTTTCGGTTTCGTTGTGGTTTCTGATGTGTTCATTCAATACTTCCTTTCTGGACAAATTAAGGCAACCCAAACAACTGAAAGGCCGCCCAAAAGTAGGGGTGCCGTTGCGCCGGATCCTGCGCTACTTCGAGCGAGGCTTCGCGCAACGCGGTCGCCGGGGCCATGCCTCGCCGGAGCCGACCGTAGAACTTACCCATCACCTGCGACGTGGACCGGGAGTCGACGTTCCAGCGTGCCGCCAGTACCTGACGGGTACCCGCATCCAGAAACGCCTGGACCAGACTCTCGACGTTCACCGAGCCCAGATTCTCGCCCGTCCCGGAAGAGCACGCGGCCAAAGTGGCGAGGCGCAAGGACCGCAGATCAAGGCTGGCAATCTCGCTGGCGGTGACCAGTCGGGTTCCGGATCGAGGCTCGCCGGCGAGCACCAGCGCGCCGTTGCCTCCATTCGCCACGCCGTGGCCGGCAAAATGAAACAGCCGATGCTTCGTGATCTGCAGTTGCAGGGCATCGACGCTCGCTTGTTGCCCGGTCAAAAAAAGATGCTGGGGAAAGAGGTTCCGCAAATGGTCCGCTTCGCGCAGCGCGGTGTTCAGAACCGGAAAACGCGCGCGGTCCTGCGGGGCGACGGCGGGTTCAGCGACCAGCAGCGCGGGCTGCCAATCGACATCCGCGGTGTTGGCTGCCGGCGAGCCCCAGCCAATGGTTTGCACCACGGCCAGCCGGGACAACAGGGTCCGGCCCTGCGCATCGCGTAACGCACCCCAGGGCAGTTGGGCGAGAGGACCATCGGGGTCCACCACGAGCGTATGCGCGCCGGAGAGCCTCTTCTCGAACGGTGCGATCAGGACGCCATAGAGGTCGCGTCCGGTGTCATTGACGAACTCGAGGGGCGAGTCCGGGTTGGCGACCAGGGCGGCAAAGCGCTCCGCATGCCGGGTCAAGGCAAAGTTCCGTATGCGATGGACCGCGATGCCCTGCGCGTCGGACCACCAGACGACTGGTCCCGCAGGGAGCAGCGCCACCGCCAAGCGGATCTCACCCGGTGGGGGAGAAAGCACGAGTTGCCGCCCTGGATTTGCCAGGGTGCGAAAGGTCTGCCACGTACGCAAGGCCTCGGTGGGCCCCTCGGTATCGAGTTGAGCCTCCGCCAGCATCCGCCAAGCGGGACCGATTTCGAGCGCGGTCGCCTGACGTTGGCGCCTTCCATGGAGGGTCTTTACCAGCGCAACGGTTTCGTCCACCAGTCCGCGATAATGGCGCAGCGCTTCGGTTCTCCGGCCCTGCATCCACAGCGCGCGGCCCATTACCGGCAGCAGGGTGACACGGTGATCGTAGTCGAACTCCCGATAGGGGAATGCTGAGCGCTGCGTCAACCGCTGCAAGCGATGGTGGGCACGTGGGGCATCGCCAGCGGCCAACTCTCTGGCGGCGGTCTCGATCTCGCTCGTCGTTGGGCCGGGCAATCGCGCACCTGGATCGAGCCGCAGAAAATCCGCGCGGATGGCGTCCCGCAGCCACTGATTCGGGTGTCCTTCCATGACGGCCATGGATTCGCGGAACAAAAGCGCCGCCAGCCGGGAGTAACCAAACGATTCCGCCATTAAGCCCAGGGGACTATAGAAGTTTGTGGCGAAAGGCGCGGGAAGAACACTCTGCCAGTACCGCATGAGCCCCTGCTGCCCGCGCGCCCAGGATTCGGCGGGTGCGGTGAAGCCATGCGAAGGCTCCACCAGTGAGCTTGCCGCCCGGAGTTCGAGGTCTAAGAAACCACTGTGCAAGGTTCGGCCCGCCACATCCTCCCGCTCCACCAGCATGTCGATCACTCGCTGACGGGACTTACAGGCCATTAACTCCTGGGCATTCCGCAACTCAGCCCAGCGGTAGCCCTTCTGGATCGACAGCCGCAGGGCATCTTCCGCAATCTCCCGGCACTCCGCGTGCTGGCCGGTTCGCCGCAAGGCGTAGCTGCCTTGGGCTGCGGCGATGGTTTGGCCGGCGGCGTTGCCCGACTGGATGTACAGCTTGCGCGCCTTCATCCCCGCCTCGGCCGCCGTGCGATAGTCACCGAGGGCGTTGGCTCGCGCCGCACTGGCGAGTGCGGCTTCCGCCTCGCGGTTTGTGCTGCCCGCTAGCAAGTCCAACAATGCGTCGTCCGACATCTCCTCTCGGAGATACTCTGCCAACCGTGCGAGATCGGTCGCGAACTCGGTGCGCCGTGGAAGCCATTCGGCCAGCGACTGTTGGAAAAGCAGTTCTCCGGAACCGGAAATCGCCGGCGAGGGCTCGCGACGTTCCAACGTCTGCCGCACACGCAGGTCGCGCCTGCGAAGCTGCTCTTCGGCCTGGCGCTGCCGTTCGAGGAACCGCGCCTTCAGCGTCCCTGCCTCCTGGGCGGCGGCTTGCTTCCAGTACTGGATGGCGGCTTGTGGCGCCGGGATGTGCTCGCTCACCTCGGCCAGATTGGCAAAGCCGAGCGCGGGAAATCCAGGCATTTCCGAGGCCGTGAGGAGAACATTCGCCGCGGTCGCCCAGTCAATCGGCCGATTCTCCATAGCGGCCCGCAGCCCGAAGCTCACCGCATAGGCGACGTGAAGGCTGACGTCTGCCGGATCGAGCAAGGTGGCCAGGTTGAGTAGACGAATGGCTTCCCCGCTATCGCCCCGCTGCGCAGCCAGCCGGCCACGTAGGTACACTACCTTGGCAGTAGGTCCCAACCGGCTTTCGGCGGCCTCCACTGCCCGGGTGATTCTCGTCAGTGCTTCGGCCTGGGCCAAGCCCCTAAGCTGGGCACGTTGTTGGATACTTTCCGGCCAGTAGAGCGAATACGGTGCCGGGAAGTTCTCTAGGCCTTCCTCAGCCCGCGAAAGCTGTAGATAAGGCCAGCGCCACCAGACGAGCAAGGTTGCTAACAACCCAACTGCTGCCAACGGCCGCCAGTGTATTCGCATAGAAACCCGCTAAGGCTTTATTTCAGTCTGAAGCCGTTCACCGGCCTCTCTTCGCCAACCGTCATCGGTTTCCACTTGCAGGAGGGCTCGCCAATCCTCAGCCGCCCGTTCAGCATTGCCCATGCGCATGTGGGTCAGGGCCCGATTGTACAAAGCGGTTGGATCCTTGGCTCTTGTCTCAAGCACTCGTGAATACTCCTCCAACGCTCTTGGATAGCTGCCCGGTTCCCCGGCCTCCGCCTGTGCTGAATAGGCGACGCCTAAGAGTCCTGATACTGCGATATCCTTCGGCGCTAGCTGGCGGGCCTCTTCCAGCGTGCGAATGGCACTCTCCAACTGCCCCTCCAGAAGCTGGCTCCAGGCCAGGTGCCGTAGAAAATCTACACTTCGTTGGCTGCTACTTCGCTTCATTAGCAACGAGCGTGCCTCGAGCAGGGCTGCAGAGACCGATCGCCCACTACCGCGCTGGATATGCACGGGGCCATAGTCCCCTCCCGGAAGCCGCCAGTCAAATGGACGGTCTAAGGCCGAGGCTTGGGCGAGCAGGCCCGGCAACGGATCTCCCCGAAAGGCGAAGTACCACGATGCGGCCGCGACCGCGATCACGACGGCAGCCGCAACGCCCCACAGGTAATGAGGGACCCGAATCTTCACGCCGCGAGGAGGTGCCGGCGCCTGAGCAAGAAACTCCATGACCGCTTGCTCTTCCGCGGCAGATAAGGGCCGTTCTAAGTCCTGCATCGCTTGCCTCAGCGCCCGCGCACACACATCGCACTCCGACACGTGTGACAAGAGAGTCTGACTCTCCTCGACAGGAAGCAGGTCCTCGGCCAGTTGAGCGATCTCCCAGGAGGAGAGACAGCCCGGCTTTGCTGCGGTCGGCAAATTCATCCGTCTTCTCCTTTATGACGGGGCGAATCACCCTTTCCCTTTTGCCCCGCTGCGGATAACTCGGTACGGAGAGTAGCCGTCATTCTGAATAGCAGGCTCTCAACGCCCTTCACCGTCAGCCCGACAGCCAGTAATGCCGCAATTTCCTTCGCACTATAGCCTTGTCGGTAATATAGCCAGAAAACACTGCGATCACGAATTCGGGATTCCGAAGGGCCGGTGCGGGAAAGTATCGCGTCAATTTGCTCGAAAAGCATCCGCCGATGCATTTGCGATTCTGTTGGCTCGGCGAGGGCGAGATCCACCTGGAGTGCATTCAACGACACAGCCTTTTGTCCGTCGTTGAGGGGATTCCTCCTCTTTCGTAAATGGTCGATCGTTGTAGAATGCGCCACCGCTCGCACCAGTGCGTAGGCGCCGTTCGGATGATCCGATCGGATACCGCGAAGAATCTGAAAGTCATTGGCGCAGAGCTTCAGGTAGGTATCCTGCACCAGATCCTCCACCAAAGCGCGATCGGCCCCGCCGGACGATGCGGTAGTTCGGATTACCGTGCTGACGATTAATTCATGAAACTGCGCGAGAAAGCGATCCCAGGCTTCGGTCTTTCCCGCCTGGGATGACTTGAGTAAGGTCTTGAGCTCGTCCGGTGGCAGAGAGATAAATATAGCACTGGCGCGGTCGGCTGCTTCTGGACCGATTCCTTCTCCGTTGCTCTGACCGAGATTTCAAAATGATCCGCACCAGCCTGTCACGAGTCTGCGGACTTTTCCGCTATAGCTAGCACGGCCCTATGCTTAATCCCATCCGTTCACTTACTGGCAGAGAACAACTGCGCGAGCTTCGTCGTCTTCTGGCTGAAATTCGAGAGCCGGCGTGATGGTCTGCTCTCTTCTGGGTCGCCGTCGACTTAGCCGCTTACGCCGCCCTTCTCTCCTTCGTGCTGACCCGCCCAACGTCGGGACTCAGTTTTCTTGCCTCGCTCCTCCTCGGAGTCCTTTCCGCGCGCCTCTTTGTACTTGGTCATGACGCCTGTCACCAATCGCTCACCCCCACCGCTGGGGTGAACAAACTTCTCGGTCGAGTGCTTTTCCTGCCGACGCTCACGCCTTATCTCAGTTGTGAACTCGGCCAAAAATGGTGTCTCGCGATGAAACCGACTGCGTCGTCTACGTTGAACTGACGGCAGTGTAAGCATTGCTCAGATCTCGACCCGGACTCAATCCGTCATCGAGACCAGCCCCTGACGCATCGCGATGGTTGCCGCCTCCGTGCGGTCCGAGACCTCCAGTTTCTCAATGATGCTGTTCACATGATTTCGGGCGGTGTTATCGCTAATGCCGAACACCTGCCCGATCTCCTTATTGGTAAGGCCCTTGGCCACCAGTTGCAGGACCTGATGCTCGCGAGGGGTCAGGTTCGATCTTGCCATGCGCTCCGTAAGCCGAGAGGCGATATCGGCCGGGAAATAACGCTTTCCCTCGTGGACCAACCGGATCGCTTCCAGCAACTGCTCCTGGGGCGTGTCCTTCAGAATGTAACCCTGTGCGCCGGCGCCGACGGACTGGTAGATATCTTCGTCAGTGTCGAAACTTGTCAACACCAGGATTCGGGGCGGCTCCGGTCGCAAGTTGATGGCCCGGATGGAGTCGAGCCCGCTCATGCCGGACATCCGCAAATCCATCAGAATGACATCCGGTGCGGCGGTCTCCAGCAGAGCCAGGGCCTCCAGGCCGTTCGAGACATTGGCCACCACTTCGACCCCAGGTTGCGTCTTGAGCATGCTGGCCAGTCCGGCGCGGACTACCGGGTGGTCGTCGATAATCATGATCCGAATGCCCTTCAGTTGCGTCATACGTCCTTCACGAAGAGGCCGGGCGGTGGCCAGAGTCCGAGGAGAAAGCGGGAGCCCATTGCGGCCTTCACCTGCACCTGGGTTCCCCCGCCTGGCGTGCTTCTGATGCTCAACGTCGCCGAGATGCTGTCCGCTCGATTGCGCATTCCGCGCAGGCCGAAGCCTCCGTGGTCTTCACTGGCGTTGAAGCCCTTCCCGTTGTCTTCGACCGACAGACAGATGGTGGTGCGCGTCCGGTGCAGTCGGATGCGGATGGTGCCTGGGTCGGCATGGCGAATCGAGTTGGCGATTGCTTCCAGTCCGATCCGGTAGAAGGTGTCTTTGATCAGTGGCGGCACGCTTCGGCCGATCTCCTCGCCATAGGTTTCCACTGTGAGATTGCCGTTTCTCACCATCCGCTCCGCACACTCCCGCAGCGCCGGGATGAGCCCGATCTGCTCAAGCGTTTGCGGACGCAGGCTGGCGATATTTCGGCGCGCTTCCCCATGGCTCGCGCGTGCCATCTCGATCGCCAGATCCACTTGGCTTTCCAGCGGACCTGCCCCGCTCGGCACACTGTTGCGGATCGCCTGCAACTGAAATCCGATTCCGGCGAAACTTTGCGCCAGCGTATCGTGAATCTCGTGGGCCAGCCGCTCGCGTTCGTCCGCCACCGCGCGGAAACGCCAGTGTTTCGCCAGCAGGTAAAGATGGTTGAACACGAAGACCAGCGCGAGCCCCGCGAGGCTTGCCAGGATGAGCGTGGAAGGCGTCCACCACGGTGGTCCAGCCACCACTTCGACATCCTCCGCTGAGCGCACCAACAAGACGAAGGGGTCGCTGGTCACGTTGAACCTCGAGTCCACTACTGAGACGCCCTTCAGCCGCAGCCGGCTCTCCGGCGTCAGCGACTGCAGGTGGGACCGGCTGCGGCCTGCCGGAAGAACTGCGCGAAACGACTGGGGCCCGGCATCCAGTTCCAGATTCAGGGTCCCCGCTTCGCCTTCGGCGATCGTTCGCAGGTAGCCCTCTACTTGAACGAACCTGCTGTCATAGAAGCCCTCTGCCACCTGGTTCGCGCTCATCACCGTCGGTGAGATAGGCATCGCCTCGCGCAGTCGGCGGACTTGCGCCTTCCGCAGTACCGGGCTGAACTGTTCCAGGTGCGCTTCTCCCGTCACCTCCACCTCGTCGCCGATCTTCAGCGGCACCGTGCCGTCGGTTTGAATCTCGACGCCCCAAGTGGAGTCCTCCACGAATACCGCGGGTCTGGTGAGAATCACGGACCCTCGAACTGTCGCCATCGGCGCTCCAACAGTCGGCAGATACTGCAGGGCGCGAACCGGTTGAACCGGCAAAGGCGTTGTGCGTCCGGGTGCTTGAATAGCGGCCGCTGGCGGCATTTGGATCTTGGCCACGGACCTCCGGTCCCCAGCCTCGGCTGCCTCCTGCGAATTCAGCGGCAACACCCGGACATTTCTCCACACCCCGCCTGTGCCGTTAGATCGCAGTCCTATGTTTCCAGCCTGGAAGCAGTAGGGGTCGTTCAGCGATGCGGTCTTCACCTCCGGGCTGTCCAGAGCCCAGGCGGAGGCCGTGATACGGCAGCCCTCAACTCTTAACTTCACGTGGTACCAACGGAATGGCCGCACTGGATCCGGCATGGGTACCTTCGCCGCCTCGTGATAGGCAAATTCGTAGGCGCCGAGGACGAGACTGTTGTCGACGGTCCGCACGCCGGCGAAATAGCCCTTGAATGCGTTCTCGCCCACTTCGGCCTCGCTCACGCGGGAGAGCACCCCGACGCTGCCCGCGCCCAGCATTTGGAAATCGCCTTCCACAATGTAGTCTTTCCAGTTTGGCGAACCCGCCAGAAGCTTCGCGCCGCGATCGTTGGAATCGTTGCGCATCGAGCCACTGGCTACTTCCCAGATGCCGCCTAGCGCGGTCCATCGATCTCCCGCCTCCGGCGTAAACTCGGCGTAGAACGGAAGACCGTAGCCGGGGTGCTTGACGTACCAGTGCCGTGCGCCAGCAAGGCTCACGGCAAGGATGAGCAGGCCGGTGACGGTTTGAGCCAGTTTGCGCGGTACGCTGCGCTTCATGTGTGCCTCATCGTGGAAAGCTGACAAACAGACTGGTGTCGGCCGCGTTGAAATTCCGCCGTGTGATCAGCAGTGGCGGCACCACTGACCGGGCCGGCATGGGCTTGCCTGCCCAAAACTCTGAAATCAGCTCGACGGCCCGGTATCCCATCTGGTACGCGTTGATCGCCACGACCGCTGCGATTTCTCCGCTACCAACATACCCGATCAAATCAGAATCCTGCTCACAGCCCACCAGTTGGACGCTGCCTTGCCGCCTTCGGCCCTTGATTGCCGCGTGGGCGCCACGCGTCGAGACCGCCGTCAGGGCTACGACGGCCTTCAAGTCCGGATACTCATCCACCGCTCCGCTCACGAACTCCTCGGCACGGGTCGCATTGTACGCACCGGCAAGTCGCGCGGCGACACGGATCTTGGGGAAGTGCTCAGCGAGGAAGCGCTCCGTCGCCCTGGCCCTGTGGGAGACTCCCGGGGCATAGCGCGATAGCCCGACGATGGCGATCGCGCCTTCGCCTTCCAGCAGTCTGGCGATCTCTGCCGCGGCTAGTTCCCCCATCTTGTCGTCGTCATTCACGACGTAGGTCAGCGCTTTGGACGACGGCAGGTCCAGCGGTGCCGCGACGACCACCACCGGCAGGCCAGCCGCCAATGCGCGACGCAACGGGGCCCGAATGGCCAGCGGGTGGTTCGGCGCGAGAATCAGTCCCTGATACTTTCCGCGGCTCACCCGATCGATCAGCGAGACTTGGCCCGCCACGTCGTTCTCAGAGGTCGGCGCGCTCCAGGATAGGTGATACTTTCGCGCGTTCGCCGCAACCTTGGCGCCAAAGTGTTCCACTTCCCAAAGCATCGCGCCGTCTGTCTGCGGAATTACCGCGATCGTGGGAGTCACGGCCGCTCCACGGGCTTGCATCCAATAAGCGCTGAGGCCGAGAGCGGCAATCACTACGAGCGCCGCAGCCCAACTTGACGTGCGCACCGTTGTTGGAGACATCAGCCGACTCTGCCTCCCATTCTGGACAACCCCTGCACCATATCCGGATCCGCCGAGCTGCGCATGGTTCAGATGAACTAGACGTTATCGGGTGGCGAATCTTGCCACGCCTTGCCAGACTCCGGTATGCTACCACCAGTCGCACTTGAGCCGTCCTCGTGGAGAAGTGCGCCGTTGCTCTTTAGACTGCCAGTGAATGGTTCAGGTGAACTATCGCCCGATAGTTGTCCTGACACGTTGTCGGGGCGATTCCAAAGCGATAGACTCGCTATCCGTGGACCTTCGCGGCATTGTCGCGATTCACGTTGTTCCGAGTGCGATACGTTCCCTCCAGACTGAGGTTGAACGTCGATCGCTTGAGTGCCCCGTTTCGGGGCAAAGCCAGTAATCAGGAGTTGAAAGTGAACTTAAGAAACCTTGTTGTTCTTATGGCCTTGATGAGCAGCGTGCTGCTGATGGCCCAGGACCGCGGCACCATCACCGGATCCGTCACCGATGTATCCGGCGCCATCGTGCCGATGGCCAAAGTCACGCTCCTGAATCCCGCCACCGGCCAGAAGCAGATCGTCGAAACCACCACCGATGGCGGCTACACCTTTCTCTCCCTCGTTGCGGGCCGCTATTCGGTGATTGCCGAAAAAGATGGTTTCCGTCGCGCTGAAGCGTCCAACCTTCAGGTCCAGGTCAACACCACGTTGCGCCTCGACATCCGGATGCAGCTCGGCGCCGTGCAGGAAACGGTGCAGGTGGAGGCGACCACGCCCCTGCTCCAAACCGACCGAAGCGACCTCGGCACGGTCGTTGACAACAAGGCGATTCAGCAACTGCCGCTCTTCATCAACGGCGGTTTGCGCAGCAACATGGCGTTCACCAGCCTCGCGCCCGGTGTGACGATGAATCTCCAGAGCGACCCGGACACCGTCGGCGGAGCGCCGCGTATCGCGGGCGGCCAGGCGAACGGCGCCAGCTTGCTGGTGGACGGTGGCGAATCGATGAGCGAACGCCGCAACGATCCCCAGATGCGCGTGGTGAGTGCCGAGGCGGTCGAAGAGTTCAAGGTACAGACGTCGGCGTACTCCGCCGAGTTCGGACGGGCCTCGAATGGCGTGCTCAACTTTACGACCAAGTCCGGTACGAATTCCCTGCACGGCTCCTTCATGTCTCAGCTTCGCCACGAGAAGTTGAATGCGAAAGGGTTCTTCTGGGGTGCGCGCGGCGAATCCGTCCAGCGGCAGCACGTCGAGGCGGCCAACGTGGGCGGCCCAATCTTCATCCCGAAGGTCTATGACGGCCGCAATAAAACCTTCTTCTTCTTTGCCGGCGAGCGTTCGCGCGCCAGGAACTACCAAAGTACGAATCTGATTTCCTTGCCGATTGCCGACTTCCGCAATGGCGACTTCCGGCGCTACACCAACGCCGCCGGCCAGATGGTGCCGCTCTACGATCCGCTCGATGCCAGTGGCAACGTCATCTCGAACGCTTCTCAGCGCCCCCGCATGCAGTGCAACGGCGTGCTGAATGTCATCTGTCCGGAACGCATCAGCCCGGTGGCGAGATCGATCTTCGGATTCCTGCCGCTGCCGGACGATCCCAACAGCGTTTTCAACAACACCCGCGCCATCAACAACGGCTCCCGCACGCCCGGTGCGTGGCAGGGCGTCTATTCGATCAAGGGTGACCACAATGTAACCGACAAGCTGCACGTCAATGGTATGTTTAGCCGCCAGTATTTCGATAGCTATCCCTTGCAGGGGCCCATTCCCGGTCCGCTTGCGGAAGCCTTTCAGGAGTTCGGCCATGTTCGTTACTGGCGCTTTAATGGTGACTACACCATCAAGCCGAACCTGCTCAACCACTTCACTTTCGGCTTGAATCAGCGCAAACTCGGCGAAGGCCCCAACCTGGGCTTGCCGGCCAGCTACCGCGAAGCGACGCTCCTTCCGGGGGTGATTGGTGCCGGCGGTGAGAAGGCGCCGAACTACACCAAGTACAACACCGAGTTCGGCAACTATGGCGGCCAAGTCTTTACGGAATCGCCCGGCCGCACCCTCAACATCAGCAATCAACTTACGTGGGTCAAGGGCCGTCACAATCTGAAGTTTGGCGGAAGCTACATGAACATCAGCTACCGTCGGATTGACTGCAACAACTGCGCCGGCTCTCTGAGCTACAGCACCGCGGGTACGGGTAACCCGAGCGTCAGTGGGCAGAATGGCATCGCCTACGCTTCGTTCCTTCTGGGCCTGCCCAGTGGCGGCTCGTTCAATTTTGGCGCCGACATCGATTTCCGCTATAAGTACTACGCCGGCTACATCCAGGACGACATCAAGGTGAACAACAAGCTCACCCTCAATGTCGGCCTGCGCTACGACTACAGCGTGCCGCGCCGTGAAGCCAACCTGCAGAATAGTAACTTCAATCCAACGATCCCAAATCCGTCCGCCGGCAACATTCTGGGTGCCTTGGAGTTCGCTAGCGAGAGTCGTCCGGTCCTGCTCAATACCCGGAAAAATGCCTTCGGGCCCCGGCTGGGCTTCGCTTATCAGTTGAGCTCCAAAACTGTCGTTCGCGGCGGCGGCGCCATCATGTACGACATCATTCGTGAAGACGGTAACGCTGATAACGGCATCCAGGGGTTTGGTGGTGGCTTTGGCTCGATTGCCAATAACTTGTCAAACGGGATCGCTTTCACCCAGCGGAACGGCCTGAACGATTTCCGGGCGCTGGTGGAAGGTCAACGCCCGCCGCAATTGAATCCTGGCCTCGGTGTGAATGGCAGTGTAACTTACAAGTTAGGCGAGTCCGGCAAGCCGGGCTACTACACCGACTACAATCTGACTCTTGAGCATAGCTTTACTCCCAGCACCGTGCTGCGTACCAGCTTCCACGCAAACTATGGCATTAAGATCTATCAGAGTGGTCTCGATTTCAATCAGCTCGATCCGAAGTACTTTGGTATCTACGGCAACCTTCTCACGTCACCGGTTAGCACGGCCCTCAATAATCCGGCGGTGATTGCTTCCGGCTTTAAGCTACCCTATCCGACCTTCCCGACCAACCTGCAGTTGCAACAGGCCCTACGTCCCTTTCCGCAGTACACGGGTTTCGGCTCGGTTGCTTCGCAAAGCGGCCACAGCACTTACAATGGTGCCGAAGTCAGCTTCCAGAAGCGCTATTCGGCCGGCCTGTGGCTGATGACTTCGTACACTTACTCGAAAACGCTCGTGAGTCAGAATGGCCAGAACGTCTACAGCCAGCTCACCGAAAAAGTGATCAGCAACGTGAACCGCCCTCACGTGTTTACGCTTGGTTATGTTTATGACTTGCCGATCGGCAAAGGCAAAGCCTTTGGATCTGCCATGCATCCGGTCTTGAATACGATTATCGGCAATTGGAATGTCTCTGCCGTCCACCGCTATCAGAGCGGCGCGCCGATCAGTGTCGGGGGGTGCAGTCAGACTCTGGCTGGTGCTGGTTCCGCACGCTGCAACTATGTTCCCGGGCAGCCGCTCTACAACGATAGTTACGACCCCACTGACCCCAACAGCCCTTACCTGAATCGTGCGGCCTTTGTCCAGCCGGCGAATTTCACATATGGAGATGTTCCGGCGGTGATCCCTCACCTCTACCAGCCCAACCAGCTCAGCGAGGATCTCGCTGCCAGCAAGAACATTCCCTTCGGCAAGAGCGAGAAGAACAACATCGAGATCCGCGCGTCGGCCTTCAATGTCGGAAATCGCCACTTGATGGGTGGCCTCAATACCACGATCACCAATGCCAACTTCGGCACGTTTTCGAACCCCCAGTCGAATTTGCCGCGCAACCTCCAGTTCAGTGTGCGGGTGAGTTTCTAAGTTGAAGTACTTACTCTCCCTCTCGGTTCTCGCGGCCGGTGTCGCCTCCTGCGAGGATTACTTTCCCAAGCCGGACTCGGCCGGCGGGTGGCGAGTGCTCAAGGACGCCTCGGCCGTCCGCAAGTCCGCGGGCATGGACCTGCGGAAGCTCGATCAAGCCTTTGAGTACGCCTCCCGCAGCAGTCAACACGGCGGACTACTGGTCGTCCGTCACGGCTGGTTAGTCTATGAGCGCTACTACGGCCGCGGCCATCGCGAGGCGAATCCGGCTTCGGCCTCGGTCGGCAAGGCCTATGTCAGCATTGCCTCCGGCATCCTGCTATCCGAGAAAAAGGCTGACCTGCCGGACGGTCTGGACACCAAAGTATTCAACGAGAAGTATCTCCCCCAAGCCATGCCGCTCGACGACCCGGCGAAAGGCGACATCACCCTGGGGCAATTGCTTTCAATGTCCGCCGGTCTCCATGGCGAAGGCAGCAACCCGGGCTTCGTGAACGGTCTGCCGACGGTCAAGCTCACTCCGATACCGCGTTCCGCCACTCCGCTCGGTCAGGACTTGTCAGCCATCCGCACTCCCCTCTGGACCAAGCCCGGCGGTGGCTATTCGTACGCTTCAAGTTCACCGCACGTTGCGTCCATCGTCCTCCGCAATCTCACCGGGATGGAGCTGCATGACTACCTCGATGCCCGCGTCGGCAAGCTGCTCGGCTGGGGACCTTGGGCGTGGGCCCGCCGCCGCCGCGATACCCAACTGCCCCACACCCCCGGCGGCGGCGACATCGCCCTCCGCGCCACGGATCATCTGCGTTTCGCCTACCTTCTGTTGAAGAATGGCCGCTGGGAGAAGCGGCAGATCGTGCCGGTCGACTACGTCGAGATGTGCGGCAAGCCCACCAAGTGGAACGCTCACGCGCCGATGAGCCTCATGTTCGAGAACAACGCCGACGGCCATGTGGTGGGCGCCCCCAAGGATGCTTACTTCAAGTCCGGTGGGGGCGGTCATGGCGTGATTGTGGTGCCCTCGCTCGACCTGGTGATCTACAAAATGGCGGGCGACGACTCTCAGTACAATCCCGCCCGCACTGGCCTGAAGCAGGACTATCCCTACGATGGTTCCCGCGATGGGTGGAAGCCGCAACCCCGGAGCCAGTTCAGCGACGGGCCGATCGGGACCGACGACGGTGTCCGCCGCATCCTCGAGATGGTCGCCGCCGCCGTCATTGACTAGTACTGGTGTAATCTTTGGCCCGTCGCCAGCATCATCCTTTATGGAGTGAAATATCTAGATGAGGTTTAATTCGTTTTGGCTGCCCGTCCTGCTGGCCAGCTTCCTGGCGGCTGGGCAGGTAAAAGCTCCCGCCAGGAAGGCTGCTGTTCCAGCGAAGGCTCCGGCGACCGCTGCTAAGCCCGCGGTGAAAACTCCCGTCGTCCCCCCCATGACCAAGCGCCCCCGCCTCTGGTCATTGCAGCCTCTCGCACGCCCTGCCGTTCCGGCGGCCGCTCCCGGCACGAATCCGATTGATGCTTTCGTTGAATCCATGTACGCCGTCAAGGGCGTCCAGCCCTTGGGTTTAGCAGATCAGCGTTCCCTCCTGCGCCGCGTCTACCTCGACCTGATTGGCATCCCGCCCACCCCCGCGGAACAGGACGCCTACCTCAATGACCAGTCGCCGGACGCATATGAGAAGCTCATTGACCGCTTGTTGGCCAGCGAACAGCATGGCGTGCGCTATGGCCGTCACTGGCTTGATGTCCTCCGCTACGCCGACGCCGAAGAGTTGATGTACGCCGCCCCCGGCATTCACTACTGGCGGGACTGGGTGATCAACGCCGTCAACTCCGATGTCCCCTACGATCAGTTCGTGCGGGCGCAACTCACCGGCTATCGCACCTCGGAACGCACCACGATTGCCGCCGTCGGGCGGCGCCGTCCGCTGGAGCGCCGGCCCGATGACCTCTTCGCTCTCGGCTTCCTCGCGCGCGGTTCCGTCAATCGCGACAGCAAGGACCTTGGCGAACTGCAGATTGCGGCTGTCGAAACCGTTTCCACTGCCTTCATGGGGATGACCGTGGGTTGTGCCAAATGCCACGACCACATGTACGATCCCGTTCGCCAGAAGGACTTCTACGCCATGAAGGCGCTGTTCGACCCGCTCGTGATCAAGAAGCAAACCCTGGCCACGCCTGCCGAACTCGTCGTCTACGGTAAGCAGATCGAAGAGTACGACCAGAAACGCAAGGCGGTAGAAGCTCCGATCGACGCACTGACCGAGCCCTATCGCAAGAAGCTCTATGCGGATCGCGTGGCGATGCTGCCGGCGGACGTGCAGGCGGTGATCAACAAGCTGGAGAAGCAGCGTACCCCCGCCGAGCAAAAAATCGCTGACGACTACTTTCCCGTTCTGCGCATCGACACCGACAAGATCGAAGAGGTCATGTCCGAGGCGGATACCAAGAAGTACAAGGAACTGCGCGCCAAGTTAAACGAAGTGAATGGCCCGGTGCGCCGCAAGCTGGTGAAGGACCTGCCCGCATTCTGGACGGTTGAAGTGGACCGTGGCCTGGAGCGCGAGCCCAGCTACGTGCTTACCAGCGGCGATCCGGAACGGCCCGAGAAGAATAATCCGGTGGAGCCCGGCTGGCCCTTTTTCACCGGACAGCCCGACCTCCGCGAAGGCCGGGTCGAGGCTTTCTCTGACTGGTTGACCGCCAAGGAGAACCCGTTGTTCGCCCGCGTGGCCGTCAATCGGCTGTGGCAGTGGCACTTGGGAGAAGGTTTGCACAAAGCCCCAAGCGACTTCGGCCTGATGGGTGGACGTCCGGGAAATCAGCCTCTGCTCGATTGGCTAGCCTCTGAGTTCATCGCCCGTAACTACAGCATGAAGCAGATGCACAAGCTCATCCTGACCTCGCGGACCTATCGCCTGGCCAGTTACGGCAACCAGGAACTCACCAGGAAAAACCTTATCGCCGACCCCTCCAACCGCTTCCTTTGGAGTTTCCGGCTGAAACGACTGGAAGCTGAGCCGATCTGGGACTCGATCCTCACCGCCGCGAACGACCTCGACACCAGCCTGGGCGGCGTTTCATTCGATATCGAAAGCCGCGCCCCTCGCCGCGGCGCCGCCGCCCCGATAGGGAAGGTGAACCGCCGCGCGGCCTACATGGTTCGTGGTTTCTCGACGAGCCGCGAGGTCGTACCCAACTTTCTGCAGGCCTTCGACGTTGACGATGGCCGTGCCCCCTGTCCGATCCGGACGCAAACCGTCACCGCGCCGCAGGGGCTCTTCATGATGAACAGTCCTGAGATTGAGAAGGCCAGTACGCTGTTCGCGGAACGGCTGAAGAGAGAGTCGAATGGCGACCTGAACGCCGCTGTCGATCTCGGCTACCGAATCGCTTTGGGCCGGCCTCCTTCGCCGGCAGAGAAGGATCAGGCGTTAAGCTACGTCGGGAGCGACGCCAATCGCCTTAAGAACCTGGCCTGGTTGATTCTGAACCTCGACGAATTCATTTACGTGCAATAGCCATATGACTCCCTTCCCTTGTGGACAAATCTCTCGCCGGCACATTTTTCAGCAGTCGATTGGAGCCCTGTTGGGTGGCGCTGTCGGCGCCCTCTGGGCCGAAGACGGCAAACTTGACGCCCGGCTGCCGGGCGATAAGAAGGCTGATGCGGTCATCTTCCTGTTCATGTGCGGCGGTGTCAGCCACATTGATACCTTCGATCCGAAGGGCAACAAACACGCCGGCAAATTGATTGACGCGATCGGCTTCGGCGATAACGTCGCCGAGATGAAGCGGCCGGTGATTCCTTGCTTGCGCACCTTCAAAAACTATGGCCAATCCGGCACGCCGGTCTCGGACTGGTTCCCGAATGTGGGCGGCGTGGTCGACGACATTGCCGTCGTTCGCTCGATGTGGTGCCAGGAAGGGAACCACTTTCCAGCCGTCATTGAGACCCAAACCGGCCACCGCGGCCGCGCGTTCGACAATCCATCGTTCGGTAGTTGGGTCTCCTATGCTTTGGGCTCTGGCAATAAGAACTTGCCCACTTACGTAAATGTCGGGCGGCCATCCTCGCCGGTGCAGCTAACGGGCGGTTACCTGGGGGCCACTTACGCCGCCACACCGTTTCAAGCCGGCGCGACGCCCATCCCAAATCTCTATCCTCCGAAGAGCAGCAACGCGGCCGAACGCGATAAGCAAATGGAGACGCTGGGCCGCCTGAATCGCGAGTTCCGCGAGCACCATGCCCTCAATACCGACATCGCCGCCCGCGTGGAGTCTTATGAGCTGGCCGCGCGCATGCAATTGACCGCCCCGCAGGTGGTGGACCTCTCCAAGGAACCGCAACACGTCCTCGATCTTTACGGCGTCGGCCAGAAGCCGACCGATGAGTTCGGCAAGCAGTTACTCATGGCGCGCCGCTTAGTGGAGAACGGCGTGCGTTTTGTGCAGATCTGTCACGCCGGTGGCGGCAATGGCAGTTGGGACGCCCACGGTGACATGAAGACCCATGAGCCGCTCTGCCGCGCCGTCGACAAGCCCATCGCCGGCCTGATTCAGGACCTCAAGCAACGCGGCATGCTGCAGCGCACCTTGGTGGTCTTCACGAGCGAATTTGGCCGCAGCCCGTGGTCACAGAACACCACCGGACGCGATCACAATCCCAAGGGTTATTCGTCCTGGCTGGCCGGTGGCGGCATCAAGGGCGGTACCGTCCACGGCGCCACCGACGAGTATGGATACCGGGCCGTGGAGAATCCGCACTACTACAGTGACCTGCATGCGACGATCCTCAAGCAGCTGGGGCTGGACCATAAGAAGATGTCCTTCCGCGCGCTTGGCCGGCTCTTTCACTTAGTGGAAGAGGGACACGGCCCCATTGAACAGATTATTGCTTAGCCGCTTCCAGGTTCTGCCGGAAGGCGGCTTCCGCCGGGGCCAGGGCGCAAGCCTTCTCGAAGTGTCGAAGGGCTGCTGCTCGGTCTCCCAAAGCCAGCGTCACCTCTCCTAGAGCATTGAACACCGGCGCCTCCGCTGCATTTAGCTGTACCGCTGTCTCCAGGCTGATTCGCGCGTCGTTCAACCGATTGGCCCCCTTCTCCACCAAGCCCAGCAGATAGTGATAGAGCCATGTTGCCGGGCTGATGCTGATCGCCGCCTGCGCATATTCGCGCGCTACGTCGAAGCGTTGCAGATCAAAGTTCAAGCCGGCTAACCGGAAAAGCAGAGTCGCATCGCCGGGCCGCGCCTCGCGCGCTTGTTCTAAGCGTTGCGCCGCCTGGGCCAGGTCGCCCGATTGCAAGAGCGCTCGCGCCTCATCGATTAGCCGTGCCGCCTGCTTCTGCAACTCGGCACTCTCCTTCTCTTTCTTCGTCAGCTCGGAGAACCGCGCCAGCGCCGCTCGCCGCTCGGCGGCCTTGCCCAATCCGCCCCAGGCGCGCGCCAACTGATAGTACACCTGCGGTTCGTTTGCCCCTCCCAATTGCGTTGCCAATTCCAGTTCCGTCCTCGCCTCGGCAAACTGATCCAGCCGGTTCATCGCGGAACCGAGCAGGAAGCGCGCCTCCCAGGCCTTCGGCCGCACCGCCGCCGCTTGACGCAGCAGCGGAACCGCCGTCTGGTGGTCGCCGGCCCGTGCCAGCAGATTGCCCAGGCCCGTTAGCGCGGGGAAGTACTTCGGGTCCAGCTTGAGGGCCTCGCGAAACTGCTCCGCGGCTAATGCCTGGTCGCCACTGGCTGCGTGCACCGCGCCCAGGTCGGCGTGCGCGTCGGGGCGCGGTGCCAGCGATGCCAACGTCTCCAACAAGGGGCGCGCCTTTACGTGCAGGCCCGCCTTCAAATAGAGGTTCGATGCCGCTCGCAGGGCCGCCGGGTTCTTCGGCTCCAGAGTGAGCACCTGCAGGTAAGCGGATAGCGACTCGCTATCGTTGCCGCGCGCTTCATAGGCATCTCCCAACGCCAAGTGCGCCGCTACCAGCTTTGCATCGCACTGGAGCGCGGCGCGAAAGGCGATGAGGGCTTCGTTCGTTTGTTTCAAGCGGTAACGGGCCAGCCCAATATAGAGCGAGTTCGTACACTCCGGCTTCCGCTGATTGGCGGCTTCGAAAAGGCGGACGGCCGTGGCATAGTCGCCACGGTCGAAGGCGGCCTTAGGGTCTTGCGCCAACAACAGAAACAGCCAGATCACGGGGCCGTCTCCTTCGCGATGAAGATCTGATTCGCGGCCACGTCCTTCCACGTCTGCACCTGACCGCTTGGCCACCGAACCTCCATCAGTTTCACCGTCCGGTCACTGCCCAGCCCAAAGTGGACGCGCTTGTCGTGTGCCGCGAGATAGCTACCCGCCGTCGAAACGAAGCCAAATTGCTCGCGGCCGGATGCACCCACAATCCGGATCGACGCGCCGATGCCGTCGCGGTTGCTTTTCGTGCCCACCGTGTCGACGATCAGCCAGCCCCGGTCACTGCGTGCGTTCTGAAAAATGCGGGGCTTGCCGTCATTCGCCGACACCACCACATCCAAGGCACCGTCGTTATTCAGGTCGCCGAATGCCGCGCCCCGTCCGGCCATCGCCTTCGCAAACGGTGCGCCCGCTTCGGTCGATACATCCACCAGCTTGCCGTTCACATTGCGCAGCAGCAGTGGCGTTTCGAGATAGAGGATTCCTGGCTGCGTCATCTCGATGTTGTCCATCACATGGCCCTGCGCCACGAAGATATCCTTCCAGCCGTCATTGTCGAAATCCAGGAATCGCGCGCCCCAGCCCGAGTGCAGCTTGCTGATGGTGGCCAGTCCCGTTGACGCGGATACGTAGTCGAAGAGCCCTTTGGCGTTGCGAAAGAGCGCATAGCCCTGATTGGCCAGGGCATTCACGAACAGGTCCGGCCAGCCGTCGTTGTCGTAGTCGGCAACGCCGATGCCCATGCCCGCGAAGACTTTGCCGTCATCATCGTAGGCGACGCCCGAAGTCAGGGCTATCTCCTCGAAGGTTCCGTCGTGCTGGTTGCGAAAGAGCTGCTGGGGGAAGCTGTCATTCGCCACGAAGATATCCGGCCAGCCATCGCGATCCACATCGTCGAACGCCACGCCCAGTCCCTTGCCGGGCGACTTAAGCAGACCCGCCTTTGCGCTAACGTCCTCAAAGCGGCACCCGCCCAGGTTGCGATAAAGCACATGCGTCGCCGGCTTGAATTCGTTGGGGTGGCAGTAAGCGCGCAACTCGCCCTCGCCGCCGCAATGCTTATTCTTGGCGAAGTCCCAATCGAGGTACCGGGCGACAAACAGGTCCAGCAGGCCATCTCGATCGAAGTCGATAAAGCCCGCGCTGGTGGACCATCCGCTTCCTGTTACCCCGGCCTTCGCCGTGATGTCTGCAAAAATGCCGCCGCCCTGGTTGCGATACAGCAGATTCGCGCCCAGGTTGGTGACGAACAGGTCGGCCTTGCCGTCGTTGTCGCAATCGCCCACTGCGACGCCCTGCCCGTAGCCTTTGCCGCGCAAGCCGGCCTTTTCGGTGATGTCCTCAAAGCTGCCATCTCCCTGGTTGCGATAGAGCCGGTTCCAGTAGCGTGCCTCACTCTTGTCCGGTGCGTCGGCGGCCGTCATGCCATTGCGAAGTGCGGCGCCATTGACAAAAAAGAGGTCGAGCCGGCCGTCGCCATCCGCGTCGAGCATCGCGACGCCACCGCCCATCGCTTCAATCAGGTACTTTGCGGGAGTCTTGCTGGCGGAAAATGAGAAGCCAATTCCGGAAGTGGCGGTGGCATCGATGAATGCCGGGGGTGGGGAAGCGCTACTGGCCAGCAATCCAAAAAACGCCAGGAAATATCGCACTTCTCCTGCATCATATCAGTCTGCTGCCACATCTGTGGCTACACTCGAGAACGGAGGTGCGAAGCGTTGAGCGGATTCCCCATTACGGCTTTTCGAGGAAGAGTCATTCTGCCGACTGAGGTGGTCGCGTCAGGCGTCGTGATCTGTCGTGGAGACCGCATTGAGGCCGTTCGGCGCGGGTCGCGCGTCCCTCGGGAAGCGAGGATCGTCGAGGCCGGCTCCGGCTGGATCGCGCCCGGCTTGATTGATCTGCATGTCCACGGAGCCGCCGGCAGTGACTATATGGACGGGACAGCCGAGGCCGTCAGGATCGTTAATCGCGCCCACCTCCGCCTCGGCACTACCACCATCTTCCCCACCACCACCACCGGTTCGCCCGCCCAGGTGATGCGCATGCTTCATGCCTGCCTGGAAGTGCAACGTCATTGGACTCCCGCCGCCGGCGCCTTCCTTGCCGGCGTACATCTCTATGGGCCCTACTTTGCCGAGGACAAAGTGGGCTGTCATGCCCTCGATGGCCGCCGCTCTCCCTTGCCGGCGGAATATGCTGCTTACTTTCGCCAGGGCATCGTCAGGATTGCCACTTGCGCCGCGGAGTTGCCAGGGGCCGAGGCCTTCTATCGCGCTGCCCGCCGCCACAATTGCCTCATTACCTGCGGTCACTCCAACGCGTCCTGGGCCGAAATGGAGCGGGCCTACCGGTCCGGCATGCGTCATGTCGACCACTTCTGGTGCGCGATGAGCTCGGTGCCATCGCTGCGCACGCGCCTCGGCACGCCGATGCAAGCCAGCATGGCCGAGTTCGTTCTGGCAAATCCGGAAATGAGCACGGAGGTGATTGCGGACGGCGAGCACCTCTCTAAGGAACTGCTTGAGTTCGCTTATCGGATGAAGGGGCCGCGGCGCCTTTGCTTGGTTACCGATGCCAATCGTGCGTTGGGCATGCCCGCAGGGCGCTACCGGTTCGGCCCGATTGAAGACGGCAGTTGGTTTGAGAGCAATGGCCGTGTCGGTTTCGTTCCTGGCCAAGGCCTGGCCAGTTCCGTGGTTGCACTCAGCACCATGGTGAAGAAGATGCGTCAACTCACCGGCGCACCGCTGGAAGACGTCGTGCGCATGGCCAGCCTCACGCCCGCCGAGCGCGCCGGCATTTCGCATGACGTCGGCAGCCTGGAGGCCGGCAAGCGGGCCGACCTTCTTATTCTTGACGCCCGGCTCAACCCGCGGCGCGTTTTCGTGCAGGGCACCGAAGCCGTCTAAAGAGTTTCCCGCCTCTCGAGATTCTTTTCGATTTCCGCCTTCTCCCGCCATACCGGATGCAGTGCCTTGTCGCGCATCAACGGTAGTTGGTCCTCAATGTGTGCCGATCCCGGCTGGCTGGCATTCCCGTAGCCGAGCGCACAGTTCGCGCGTTGCGGCGTGCTGAACTCAATGGCGCAGACAAAGGTCTCGCCGTGCACCGGGTAATAGCGATTACCGTTCTTTCGGCCAAACTGCATCGTGCGGAACACGCCCATGCGCCCGTGCGCTCCGTTGCCCGGAAGATCGCTCTTACCACGCGCAAAACGATACACCTCGCCCCACGGGACATCAAGTCGCCCATAGGTGCGATTGCAATCCACCGCCGCCGCGCCCAACGCGGATAGCGCGGCCTTCGGGTCTGCGATCCCGTAAGCCGAATCGAGTGGACGGGCTGGATCGTACTTCACGCGCAACTGCGTCTCGATCATGTCGCCGCCGCTAAAATAACGGTCGGCAAACATCTGGAAGAGCACTGCGCCTTTGCTGGCCGCTTCGGTTTGCCGGTCCCATTGTTCCAGCACCTTCGCCGCTTCAATCGTCAACGCATCCGGACTGCTGCGCGCCGCCGCAATCAACTCCGGCAGAACCGCATCCGCCAGTTCCATGCGTGTGGAATGCTTGTAGGCCAGCAACTCGTCGTAAGTGATCGACGGATCCTCAGAGACCATTCGCAGTGACCGCTTCGTGCGGAATGACTGAAGCCGGCCATTGCCCGGTGCCACAAACGGCGCATATTTCGCCGGATCCAGCGGCGGGGTGGTGAACTGCCACGGCGGTTCATTGGCGTTCTGATTGAAGCCACTCGCAGGGTCGAGCGACTTGGGCAACTCATCGTAGTTCAGGTAGTCGGTCCATAGGGTCTTCGACGTGTTTCCTGGCACCACCTTGGCCCAATCGGCATACGTGCCTGACGGTCGCCGCGGCACCAGGCCGTTGAAAACCAACAAAATGTGCCCGTCTTTATCCGCATAATTGGCGTGCCACATCGGGATCGCTTGCATGCGAAGTGCCCGTTCAAACTCGCCTAACGTGCGGGCGCCTCCCATTCGGAACCACTGTTCCAACATCTTGGGCCGGTCAATTCCCGCCACTCGCATGGCCAGGGTGACGCCCTGTTCATCCAGCACCACCGGACCATGAACGCTGCGCCGCACCTCTACTTTCTCCTCGCGCATCGCGCCGTTCGCTCCGCGCACCTTGAACCGCTTCGTGGACCGCTCGTACTCGCGCAACTGCCCGTCATACTCGTATTTGCCTTCGCGCTGCGTGAGCCGATAGAAATCAACCGTGTCGATCGTGTTCACCGTGCGGCCCCATCCGGTTTCACGGTTGAACCCGATTACTGGCACCGGGAATCCGATCTGGGGTGCGCCGTACAGGTCGTAGCCGGGGCCTACCAAATGCACCTCCATATAGCTGTAGAAGTCGTCCCAAAGCAGGTGCGGGTTGATGATGAGCAAGGGCTTGCCGCTTGCTGACCGCGACGGGCCCACCGCCCAGGTGTTTGAGCCCGCATCGGCGACTGGCTCTACCATCCCTGCGGGCATCCCCGCCAGCATCTTCTTCGGCAACAGCGGCGCTGCCTCCGTACGCAGACGGTTCTGGCTTCCCATGTACATGTAGTGGACGGCCCGCAACGTGTGCCCCACCACATCGACGCCGCTCACCGGCAACACCTGACGGTACTGCGGGCTGGTGTGCTCCGGATGCGCCTTGGCGAAGGCATTAATGCCACGCGCAAATGCGTCCAGATAGCCGCGAAACTTTGGGTCCTGCGCCTTGTGCCATTCGACGGCCCGGTCGGGAACGCCGTTGAGGTGCACCCATCGGTCAAGCGCGAGATTGTCGCGCCCGGCGACTTGCGCGCCCCAATACTCTGAGGCTCGGCCGCGGGATTCCCCATAAAGCCGGAGCAGCAAATCGGCCTGATTCTGCATCTGGGCCCAGCCATGTGCATAGAACATCTGCTCCAGCGAATCGGCAAAGATGTGGGGGATTCCGTAGCGATCCCACAAAATCTCAGTCTTGCCCGCTGCCTGCAGGGAAGCGGCCATTGTCATCACGAGCCATAGTTTGCGCATGGGAGTTCCTTTACGGGTGAACCCGGCATCGACGGGGAACGGGCGAAATCGGTTCTCGTGATTCTAGCCGATCTAGGGCCCCGCTACACGCGCCGTCCCGGAAAGGCATACAATATGGATTAAATGCCGACGAATAATCAGGGATTACCCCAGGACTTGTTGCCGCCGTCGCCGCAGCCACGGGTCTTCCGCTTGTCGCAATCTGCTGGACCGCTTCCCCAATCATTCCTGTGGGGCAACACCCATGAGGCTCCCGCCACTCTGGGCAACTGCCATGCGGGCATCTCGCGAGCTCTCGCCGGGCACCAGTCCAACGAATTGAGCTGGTGGTCTTCGCTCTTAAATAGCCATCTGGACCAGGTGGTCACCGGCTATATGGACGGTTGCCGTACCGCTCAGCAGTGGAATTTGAAGGAGATCGCACAGGTACATTGGTACGCAATTGCGGTAAAAGTCCGGTTGCGTGGCGCTCGCCATTTTCCGGCTCTCTGGAAGGGTGCCGATCGTTCGCTCTCGGCCCTGCAACTGCTTCAATCCCCTTCGTAGTATTCCCGCAATTGCTCCCTGGCCGCTTGCGCTTGCCTTAAACCCGTCGCATCGGACGGCGGACGAGGGTCGGCTTCGCCTGCCGGCTGCAATGCCAAAATCCATAGTGAGGGAAAGACCAAATTCCCTGCTTGCAGCAGCCAAGATGCGAAGTCCGAATGGTCGTGGTTGCTCATCCAGGCCGAAAGTGCCGTAGTGGCCGCCATGGAGGCCATGATGCGCTCATGGCGAATTACATTCGGCCGGCGACGCGGATCCAGGTAATTTAGCGCCAGCGCCAGTCCGATAGCGCCAACCGCTACTGCCACGCCTGACACCCGTTGCACCACCAGCAGCACCCGCACGATATCGTAAACCGGCTCCAGCGCCCCCAGGACCGCGGAGATCGCGGCAATCACTCCGCACGCGCCCCACACGACGCGCGAACTGATGCCGGGATAGTGTTCCAAGGATCGCGATACGGTTTCCAGGAACGCGGCAACCAGCGAGCAGATGGTGATCACCGACCCCACTCCCCAAGCCCACGCATAGACCTTAGGATCGGCAGGCGGGGAGGTGAAAACCAGATTCCAGGTGGCGATTGCCATCAAGTGAGCCGCTAAAAAGGGAAACAGCGGCAAGAGCCGCGTTCTCCAAAGATGCCAGACGACGGCATACTCGAGCACCACAGCGAGACCGGAAACGATAAACACCCGGCGCTATGGTACGCCGGGTGCTTAATCTATTGCAAGATGAATGCGCTGCGTAGCAGCGGGCCCTTTGGCTAGAAGCCAAACGGGGGGGGATCAAGGGGGGGGGGGGGGACGCCCATGAAGCTTACCTCCTGTGTATGCGTTGCGATCACAAACAGAGGATAAGTAGCCCAGCGAATTTCAGGTGGACTTTCGAAGAGATTTTCGAATCGCGGGT
>JALHNI010000011.1:73598-77804 GCA_022843605.1 Bryobacter sp. | reverse complement strand
AACTGCTTACTCCGTCACCCCGCTGTGCACGCCGAAGTCATCGCCGCCCTCCGCCTCGTCCAGGAAGAACACCGCGGCTTCACCAATCCGCGCCCCGCCAATCTTAAATTGCCGCAAAACAAAAAATAGGAAATCAAACCCGGCGATCTTGAACAAAACAAAAGCTACCCCCCTCTCAGATTTCCCCTCGTCCGCACGCGCCAGCGGATAGTTCAGACACAAGTCCGCGCTGTCCCTGCACCAGATCTTTCAAAACAGAAAAGTTAGTTAGGGCAAGTAGGCCTTGAGTCCGAGTGCGACTTTGCCTTGGGGCTCTTTTCGCTTGGCCAACGGCGGCATCGCCGGTATTCCCGCTGACGACGTAAAGGGCGCTTTCCAAATAATTTGGCGGAACAATGAAGTGGCGAGCCTCACCTCGAGCCATTGATGACTGCAAAAAGTTCGCAGAATCCTCCCAAAAGCGCACCCGCGTCAAGCCCCATTCACAAACAAAAGATCTTGGCAAAAGATCTTGGTGCCAGACCTTCGGGTGGGAGAACGAAATCGGGAATGAGGGGGTAAGGGGAGGCGCAAGTGGGGGTAAGGCAGCTATGGGGCCGTTTCGCGCGCTGGTCGTGTTTACAATGACTTAAGAAAGGAGCCGGGATACCGTGTTTCAAGTCGGGACGAGAAACTGTTTTCAATTTGGAATGTGACGTTCCAGATCGGTCCCTCGCCGGAGTGTCCGGCACCACCACCAGGCGCCACCACCAGGCGCCACCACTAGGCGCCACCACCAGGCGCCACCACTAGGCGCCACCACTAGGCGGGCACCACCACCAGGCGTTATCAGGAAGCTGTGGCCACCGGGACGATTCGAGACCAGCGGTCAGCGTCGCGCCCCGGTGATTGGCATCAAGAACCGGCCTAACCCGAAGCTTTGGCGCGCATGCCGTGAAGTTGACGGAAGACACCGGCTATGGCGATTGTGGCGAGGCACAACAAGCCAGTACCGGGTTCGGGGACTTCAGCGACCGCAGGGGCGCCGAGCGCAATGGGCTGGCCGCCGCCATTGGGGGCAGTGGCTGCATCCGTCGCGAACACTTGCGTGGTGGGAGGCACCCCGTCGAGGTCAATCACAAGCAGCGCATTGAACGGGCCTAACGTTGGAATCTCAAACCCAGAGCTATCCAAAATCGCGAAAGAGAACTGATCGGGTGTGCCACCGCCAACCACGTTCGTGGTGAGTTCCAGCAGGAATTGCAAGTTCGAGCCGGCCACGAACTCCTGGGTGAAAGCATTGAAGAACGAACTATCCGTTAACGTGACCGATGTCCCCAGGCTGCCGGACGCTCCGCCCGACAGTATGGGTGCGCCCGACCCCGAGCCGCCCCCGAAGAGGAAATTGCTGAGGATCGCCATATTGTTCCCGTCGCTGGTTCCTGACCCATCGTTGAGTTGAAAATTGAGCGAGAATAGACCGGCGGGATGGCCGACGAGCGGGGACGTATCGAGAGATACGCGATAGATGATTGCGGCGTGCGAGATTGCCGCGGAGAGAAGCAGCAGGAGCGCAGCGCGCGCGGCGGTGGTGAGTATCGTCATCATATTCATCGCGTTCCTTCACCGGCCAAAATCCGAGTGACATAGACAATGGCCTGGTTGGTTGGATTCAGAAACTCCAACGTTATCGCAGCGGATGCTCCGGCGGCTAGGGTCCCCCCTGTAACATTCACGTTCACAAATGGGCTATTCAATGGGGTGCCGCAGGCCGTGGAGCCGGCCTGTGCCGCGAGCGCCGCGTTGGCGGACAAGCCGTCAATTGCCAGCGAGAGCGGGCCAGTGATCGGAGAGCCGGAGGTGTTGCGCACGGAGACCGTCTGCACCCAGCGCTTGGTGGCGTTGTTCAGCCGGAAGCCGGAGCGCGTGATGGCTACCGAAGCGGTCAGGTTCACCGCGCAGGTGACCGGAGGCGTGGGCGGGCAATCGACGACAATATTTGCTTCGTTGGTTCCCTCGGCCCGCGGACCGTAAGGTGGGGCTGGGCAGCCTGATTCGAGAGCGCCAAGATCCGGTGCAGTGGACTGAAATCCATCGTTCACGTTCGCCAACCGAACGCCTCGATTAAGAGCAATGGAGTTTGCCGACAGGGCCATGTTCTGAGGCTGCATCAGCGGTCTGAAATCCGTCTGACCAACGAGTCCGCTGGCCAGCACTTGAGGATTCACCAGCACTCCGTGCGGCTCGATGCCGCTAGTCTGCAGTTCCGCAAAGGAGAAGGCTTTGACTCGAAAGCTTGGGAAGAGGTAGGCAAAGATCTTGTCGGGCCAATAGCCGTTATAGTCGAACAGACCATCGTTGATCGGCGCATAGAAATCAACAGTGAGGTCCGAGACAGGCTGCGCCGGTCCGATAAACAAATTGTTGAGTAGCGCGAAGTGATTGACGGGCACGCCAGACTGGACGGCCAACCCGAACCTGCTGGAGACAAAGGTGTTGTGATACGCCAGAATCCCGTTTGGCCGGCTTTCCGGGCCGGAGTGCATTTTGATCTGCTCGAAGACGTTGTTCGCCTCCGTGTTCCGGATGATGTAGGCTGGCCCGCCCAGGATCGGCTGTGTACTGATTCCTTCATAGGTGTTGGTGAAGCGGTTCCGGAGCAGGCGCACATTGCCTTCGCCGCCGTCGAGTTCGACGCCGTTATCGTAGGTCCAGATGATGTCGTTGCCATAAAAATCGAGGGCTCGAGCGCCATACTGCATGGTCTTCATGGCGTCGCCGAAGCCGGAGATGCGATTGTGGGCGACGACGTGGCCGAATCCCCAAACCACGATGCCTTCATCGGAGGCGTGCACTCCGCCATCGTCGGTGAAGATGAGCGGCCAAGTGAGACGTCCTTCGAGGGTGTTGTCGGCGTAGTAGAAGTCGCGTTGATTCTCGCGCCCCTCAAAACCGAACGTGGTGTTTCGGGTGCGGACTCGCCGAATGACATTGCCCTCGGCTCCGGCTGTCTGGAACCGCGTCGCCCGCTGCCCGTTCTGGAGAGCGAGCCGTTCGATGTGCGTCCAACTGCCATAGGCCTCGAAGACATTGCACGGCTCGCAGTTATTCCCATCGAGAATGACGCCGTCCTGCGAGGCTCCGCGGACCACGATCGGATTCGCCGCTGTCCCCGACGCGTAGAGCGAAAATTGACCGGTATACACACCGTTCGCCAGAGTAATCACGTCGCCGGCCTGCGCCGCGGCGAGAGCAGCTTGGAACGAAGTGACATTGGATACGTTGACGACGCGCGGGTTGGCTGGGTCACCCGGGACGGCGCGGGTGGTGCCGGTGAGGGTGAAGAGGCGGTTGAGCGGCCCGTCCGGGTCTTGAACGGTCAATTCGATCTGATAGGTTGTGGCGGGGCGGAGGTCAAAGATGCTCCCGGCAAAGTGCGGCGCCAACACATAAGGACTGGTGGACTCGGGGTGGACGCGGAACAGAGGCAGGGCTAGCTGCCAACTCGCCTGGCCGCTTTCACGATAACGAACGGAGACTGTCGCGCTAAAGTTGTCGTCGCCGGAGATCGGAAGCTTGATTCCCAAGGCGGTCAACGTCGGCCGATCAAACTCAGGGGTTCCCGGGAGCAGGACATTGTTCGCGAAGGCTAAGCAGGCTAATGAGATCGTCAGGAAGCTGATTCGAACGACTTTGGAAGAAAATCGTGGTGAGCAGGTCGGATGTTGCGGAGCTTGGAAATTACTCTGTGGGGGTTTCATACAATTATGGCTATATGTCCATCGTCCGTCTGGAGTAGATAAGTAGGATTCGGGGTCGAGGGAACGGAGTGTTAACACTCATGTCGCAAAAGAGGTGATTTGCCCGCGGCGGAGTGCTGTCTCTACGCGACTCCAAATACCGCCTGGATTTACCGGGCCGTGTCACCGGCTGACGGCGTGGACGGTGGCGGTACGGGTGGCGATGGCAGGCAGGTGCCGAGAGGGGGAAGGGGCCGCCACCCCCCCATTGGACTCAGCTTAGCCGGACCGGCGGCATCGCCGGACCCCTGAAGTGGCGCGCCTCAACCTCAAGCCATTGATGACTGCAATAGTTCTCAGAATCCGCCCCAAAGCGCACCCGCGCCAAGCCCATTCACAAACAATTCATCCCAACGTAAGCCATTCAAATCAAGCCACCTAAGTCCCGTTACCCACCCGGACCCCGCCCCCTCCGTGCTACTCTTCT
>JALHNI010000011.1:0-73588 GCA_022843605.1 Bryobacter sp. | reverse complement strand
TCTTCTCCACCGGGACCCTCATGAACAATTACACCGACATCGACTACGACTCCTTCCCGTCGGCCGACCTTGACCTCGCCTGCACCGGACCCTGCTCCCCCTCGCTGTCTGGCAAGATAAGCAGCGCGCCCGCGAAGCGGCGCTCCGCGCTGAGCGCCTCGCCGAACTTCCGCCCCCAACCGGCCCCTCGCCACCGAAGTCCGCTAGATCGTCCTGCTCGGGATCCCACCAAAAGTATTTCCTGAAAACGAACCTGGCGATCTCGTTGAAAGAAAGGTATTTAGCCTTCTCGGGTACCCGGGAAAAACCCGCGGAATGAGCCCCATTCGGCAGGATCGCAGGCCATACACCAGGCGTGGGCGCTGCCGGCGTCCGCCCGCTTGATCGCTCTCTTGACGAGCTTGGCAAGGATGCCGATTCTCGTCGGCGCCACCTGTCGTCAACCCGCCCTGCCGTCACCGCCTTGGCCAGACCGATCGGTTGGGGTAGAGTGAAGCGAATGCGACTGCTGATGCTTACGCTCGCCGCGTTACCCGTCTTGGCGGAGGAGTGGACCGTCTTCCGTCTGGGTCCGTTTGAGGTGGTCACGCAGAACGAACAGAAAAGCGCGCGCGTGGTGATGAATCATCTGGAGCAAGTGCGCCATGCGTTTGGGCAGACGGTGGGGCAGGCGGAGTTAAAGGCGCGGTGGCCGATTCGGATTACCGTTGGCGGCAAGACGACGTCGGAACTGGTGATTGACCGCGACGCCTACACGGCGACAATCGCGAAGAACGCGGCGGTGCCGGACCAGTGGAATCGGGCGCTGGCGGAGATCTTCCTGAACGACGGACTGGCCCGCATGCCCGAACCGTTCGAGCGCGGCCTGGTGGATTTCTTCAGTACGCTCAACGTCGACGGCGTGCGAGTGATTGCCGGCGCGGCGCCGCCCAAGCCCACGCTCGATTGGGCGCGCGTACATTTGCTGATGGTGAGTGACCGGTATCGGGGTCGTTTGCGGACGCTGCTGTTCAATCTGCAGAAAGGTAATGCGCCGGCGCCTTCCTATAAGAACGCGTTTGAGCGAACCGAGGCCGAGCTTGAGGCCGAGGCGAAGGCGTACTTTGCGGCAGGCCAATTTGCCACGACGTCGCTAAACTCGAAACCGATTAACGCCGAGCGCGACTTTATGGCGCGAGCCTGGAATCCGGCAAAGAAGGTCGAGAGCGCCATGGATGCCTTCGATCGCGGCGACTTCGCCGCCGCTGTACGAATCAAGCCGGACTGGCCGGCGGCGAAGGTGAAGTTGGCTCTGGTGACCCCGGAACCGCGCAAGACGCAACTCCTGCGCGAGGCGGCAAACGATGCCCAGCGCAACCCCGAGTATTGGCGTTTTCTGGCCGAACATCTGGCCGCGAACAAAGAGTACGGCGAAGCCTACAAGGCCTGGGGCGCGGCCGAGCGCGCGTCGCGCGATGAGGCCGAGCGCGCGAAGATGCACATGGCGCGATTGGCGCTCGAGAATGCGAAGCTCGATTTCGAGGACGCTGAGCGTCAGCGGAAGAAGGACGAAGAAGCGCGGGAACTCGAGCGGATCAAGAACGATTCGTTGCGGAACATCCGGATGGCGGAGGCGGCGGCGAATGAAAAACTGGGAGGCCCCGGTGGGGCGCCGAAGGCGGAGGCCTGGTGGGAGGATCCCAAGAATGAAGCGACCGTGACTGGGACGCTCGAGCGCGTGGATTGCACCGCGGGGCGGATGACGCTGGTCCTGCGGGATGCGGCCAAGAAATCAGTGCGGGTGAATCTGCCGGGAGATGCGGCGAAATTGAAGTTGAAGGGCGAAGCCGGAGCGACTTTTGTTTGCGGTCCCGTGGCCAAACCGATGAGGTTGAAGGTGACTTATGCGAAGCCGCCCAAGCCGGGGCAGGTTACACTCGGGGATGCGACGGTGATTGAGTTTGTGAAGTAGCCACCGTCCCCCTTCTTTGATGCGCAATCGCTGGATCGTACTCGGCCTCTTTTACCTTTCTTCAGTCTTGAATTACCTGGACCGCTCGGTGATGGCGGCACTATCGCCAATGCTGCGCGAGGAGTTGGGCTTCACCCTGACGGACTATGGGTGGCTACAGGGAATCTTTTCCGCCTTCTATGCGTTTTCGGCGCCCATCGCGGGTCTGCTGGTTGACCGCTATGGGCTCACCGTAGCCACGGTCTCCGCCGTCGGTTTCTGGTCCTTGGCCGGCATGGCGCGGGGGTTGACGGGAAACTTCCTGGGGCTGATGTCGACGCATACGGTGATGGGCATTTTCGAATCGGCGGGGATCCCGTCGACGGCGAAAGCTTCGCATCGTTACCTGAAGCCGGATGAGCGGGCCTATGGTCCGGCCATGAGTCAGATCGGGTTAAGCATCGGGGCGATTGCCGCGCCGACGGCGTTCACCTGGATCGCGGTGACTTGGGGATGGCGGTGGGCGTTTATCGTGCCGGGTGCTTTGGGCCTGCTCTGGATTCCTCTCTGGCTATGGACGGCGAAGAATTCCTATGTGCCGGAGGGGGATCCGGAGACGGTGAAGCCTCGGGTAAATCCCAAGACGATGTTGCGCGATCCCCTGCTGTGGGGCCTCGGCGTGGGGAACTTCTTTTCCATGGCGACGTTCTCGCTGTGGACGGTGTGGACGACCGAGTACTTCGTGCGGACGTTCGACCTCAAGCTGACGAACGCGAACTATAGCTATGCGTGGATGCCGCAGTTCGTGGCGTGCCTGGGGGCGCTCTCCGGCGCGTGGATCTCCAAGCGGTTGGTGAAGGGAGGACGCACACCGTTTGATGCACGGCGGCGAACCTGTCTGTTTGCGGCCTTCTTCATGATGTCGACGGGACTGGTTCCCCTGGCGACGACACCCGCGATGGCCGCCGTTTTGATCTCGTTGAGCTTCTTCGCGGCGTCCGTGTGGGGCGTCAACTATTACACGCTGCCGGTGGATGTCTATGGGCAAGGGCGGACGGGCTTTGCGGTATCGTTTCTGACGGCGGCGTTTGGCGTGTTTGTGCTGGTGGTGTCGCCAGCGATCGGGGCGATTGCTCAACGGCAGGGCTTCGCTGTGGTCTGCTATGCCTTCGCCTTCTTTCCACTGATCGGCTATTTTGCCATGGAGTTGGGGCGCAAGTTCCGTGCGACAGAGAGTTAAGCGCTGGATCTTCGGCCTGCTCGGGAAGGACCCCGAAGGCATCGTCGCGGTGTACGAAACTGGCGCCCGCAGCGCCGAGATGCGTAAGGAAATGGCGCGCCTGGTGCCGGACCGGAAGATCCTTGACGTTACCGACCAGGGCGTGCCGTGGCGGCATCGCGTGGCGCAAGCGGCAGTCATGTTCGATGGGGATCGCACCCTCAATGGCCGGCGTTGGCGTGCCTGGCTGCGCGGTCCGGTGCTGGCGTTCCATCCGAACCTGGAGCGCCACCAACTCAGTTGGCGGACGCCGATCGCCTCGTTGTTATTTGTCTGGGGCGTGCCGCTTGACCGGATCTTCTTGCGGCCCTGGTGGTGGTTCGGCGGTGAGCCGACCGTGCGGCCATTGGAAGTGGAGGTGTTTCAGGGGCGAGGACGGCGGTTGAAACGCGTCGGAATCCTGACGCCTTACCTGCCATATCCGCTGGCGCATGGGGGCGCGGTGCGGATCTTCAATCTGCTGCGGGAGGCGTCGCGGCACTTCGATGTCACCTTGTTCGCGTTCGTCGAGGAGGATGAGGTCCGGCTGGACCCACTGACGGCGCTCTGCGAAAAGGTGATCCTTGTCAGGAAGCCGCGGTATCGAGAGCCGCGTTGGTCAACATGGCTGCCTCCGGAGGTCTGCGAGTATGAGAGTCCCGCCATGCGGCGAGCGTTGGCGGAGCATCCGGTCGACGTCTTGCAAGTGGAGTATACGCAACTGGCGCGCTATGGGGGGCAAGTGCTCGTTGAGCACGACGTGACCTTTGATTTGCAGCGTCAGGTGGAGGCTCGTGAGCCGGGTTGGATAGCCTGGTGGAATCGCTGGCGGTGGGAGCGCTTCGAGCGGGGGATGGCCCGGGCCTACCCCGCGGTGGTGGTGATGTCGGAAAAGGATCGGGAGATGCTGGGAACGGGGACCGTGATTCCAAATGGCGTGGACTTGGAGCGCTATCAACCGCGGGCTGAAGCGGCGGGGCGGCGGTTATTGTTCATCGGGTCGTTCCGGCACTTTCCGAACGTGACGGGGCTGCGCTGGTTTCTGGACGAGGTCTGGCCGCTGCTGCCGGGGGATGTGGAATTGGAGATAGTGGCCGGGCCGGGGTCGCAGTTGTATTGGGAAATGCCGGTGATGGAACGGGTGCGGCGGTTTGACTTCGTGGAGGATGTGCGGCCATTGTACGAGCGGGCGAACGTGGTGATTGTGCCGACGCTGGTATCGGCGGGGACCAATGTGAAGGTGCTGGAAGCGATGGCCATGGAGCGGGCCGTGGTCTCGACTCCTTCCGGGGGCGGGGGATTGGGGTTGGAGCACGGGCGCGAGATCTGGGTGGCAGAGCCGGCTGCGGAGTTTGCGGACGGCATCGTGACGCTGCTGGGGGATCAAGTCCTGAGGCGGAAGATGGCGGAAGCGGGAAGACAGACCGCGCTTTCGCAGTTCGGGTGGGCGGCGATTGGGGAGGCGCAGCGGCGGCTATGGGAACGGCTGTGATCCGGGAGGTTGAGGCGGCCGACTGGGCAGCCATCGCGGCGATCCAGGCACGAGTGCCGGAGGCAGCCGGCTGGAAGGTGGAAGACTACCTTTCCTATCAGGTTGATTTAGCCTGCGTAGGGGAAGAAGTTGCTGGATTTCTGGTGACGCGACGGCTGGTGGAGGGCGAGTCGGAGGTACTGAATCTGGCCATCTTGCCTGAGTATCGACGGCGAGGATCCGCGCGAGGGTTACTGGAGCGGGCGATGGGTCGCTGGCCCGGTCGATGGTTCCTGGAGGTGCGGGTGTCGAATGTTTCGGCGCTGGGGTGCTACGAAAATCTGGGATTTCGGAGAATCGGGGTCCGGCCGGGCTATTACCCTACGGAAAATGGAAAATCACCCGAGGAGGGGATTGTCATGGAAAGATCTTGGTGATAATCTGAGGTTCCTGATGGCCGTTCGGTGACCATCGGGAGCGGTTTGAAAAGGCCGTTTGATCGCAAGAATGATCAAGAACAATCTCCCACCGAGCCCGTCTTACTTCCCGCCCCCAGCGGTTCATCCGCAAACACGTTTAACCGCTTTAACGCGGGATGCTCATGCAACAAGACGACCCGGCGTGGATTCCTCATTTAAGGAGAACCACCCTATATGACCCCATCTTCAACACAGGAAGACCTGAAAGCACACCTGATGGCAACGGATGCGGAGTTCGCGAAATTAGCGACTCAACATGCGCATTACAAGCAGCAAGTGGCCGACCTGGAAGCGAAGGCTGAACTTAGCTCAGCGGAAGAACTTCAGGAACACGAATTGAAAAAGCTGAAGCTACGCTTAAAGGATGAGATGACGGCGATTCTGAATCGTCACGCCGTTCACGCCTAGCCCCGTTCGTTGCATTGGTTCGAAAGCCCGGCTCGCCGCGAGGGAGCCGGGCTTTTTGCGTAGTATTGGGATGTTTTAACGAATAATTGTGTACATCGGGTAACTAATTCGTATAAAATGACGCCACTATGACTCAGTTTGTCAGTCTCGCTATCGTTGCCTTAGTCATGACGGTGAGCCTTTGTGCTCAAGCCGTAAACGGGAGCCTGGTGGGCTCCATCACCGATCCGAGCAGTGCCGCGGTGCCCAACGCCAAAGTGACGCTTCTGGCGGTGGACACGGGAATCTCGCAAACGCAAACCTCCAATCAGAGCGGAAACTATTCGTTCGTCAACCTACAGCCGGGCGTTTACAAGCTTGAAGTGGAGTTACAGGGCTTCCGTAAGGCGGTACGCGAACGCGTGGAAGTGCTGGTGAACTCGACCATGCGTGCCGATGTCGAACTGGCGACCGGTGCGGTAACCGAAGTCGTGAATGTGACTGGAGAAGCCGCGCTGTTGCAGACAGATCGCGCGGACACCGCACGTAAGATCGAAACGCGGTTGCTTGCTGACATGCCGCTGGCCTACAACCGGAACTTCCAGAGTTTGGTGAATCTGGTGCCGGGCGCGACGCGATCTTTCCGGCCGCATTCGGAATTTTTCAATGCGCAGGACTCGCTGTCGACCCGAGTGAATGGGCAATCGCGGCTATCGAACAACGTGCAGCTGGAAGGTGTCGATAACAACCAGCGGACGGGCCTGTTAACAGCTATGATTCCGCCGATCGAGGCCTTGCAGACTGTAGACGTGACGACGTCGAACTACGAGGCGGAGTTGGGCCGCGCGGGCGGCGCCGTGACGAACGTCAACTTCAAGAGCGGCACGAACCAGATCCATGGAAGTCTTTTCGAATTCAATCGTGTAAGCCGGTTAGGGGCGCGAAACTTCTTCGCGGCGACCAAGCCCGTGACCACCGTGAATCAGTTCGGGTTCACGGTAGGCGGCCCATTAATCAAGAACAAATTGTTCTATTTTGCCGACTATCAGGGCGTTCGCGACCGGCGCGGCGATGTCCATCGGGGGACGATTCCAATGTCGAGCTTCCGTCAAGGAAATTTGAATTGGAGTCGCGGTACGGACATCTACGATCCGGCGACGGGAAATGCGGCCAATGGCCTGAACCGGACGCCGTTTCCCAACCGGACGATTCCCGCAAATCGGATCAGTCCGATTGCGACTCGAATCATGGCGCTCATTCCGAATCCAACCAATGGGAGCGAGACGATCAACTTCGAAACCAATACGGTGCGGCAAAAGGATACCGATGGCGGGGACGTGAAGGTCGACTATCAGTTTTCCGACAAGGACCGGGTAAGCGTCCGCTATAGCCGGCAGAAGTCGACGATCTTCGATCCTCCATTGTATGGCGTAAGGGGCGGCGGCTTCCGCGACTTTGCCGGCACGGGCGTTCAACGGGCGACGAATGGCGCGGTGAATTATACGCGCGTTTGGTCGCCGACTTTGGTGATGGAAGTCCGCGCGGGAATCATGTATTACCGGAACGTGGCGGACAACGCTGACAAGGCGCTGCAGACCTCGACCGAACTGGGGATCCCAGGCGTAAACGTGTCGGATTTTACGGGTGGTATCTCGAACATCATCATCAACGGGTTCAGCAACCCCACCGTGGGCTATTCTCCGAGCTTGCCCTGGGATCGTGGTGAGACGAACCTGAACTTCATCGTCAACATGACGAAGACGGTGTCGAACCACACCATCAAGTTCGGGGTGGACTACCGCCGAAACCGCGATGAGTTATTGCAGAACCAAACGTTCTCGCCGCGTGGGCGCTTTGATTTTACGGAAGGGACGACGGTGCTGGCCACGCAGAATGCCGCCGGTCAGATCTCGACCGGATCGCCGCAGAGTTTCGCCAATTCGTTTGCGAGCTTCCTTCTGGATCAGCCCAATCAGTTGGGGCGAGACTTACCGCTTATCTTCCCGACTTTCCTGCAGCGCCCTTGGTTTAGTTATGTGCAGGACACCTGGCAGGTGAGCAGTAAGTTGACGTTGAATATCGGCCTGCGCCACGAGCTTTGGCCGCCGGCGGTCCCAAGAGTGAAAGGTGGATTCTCTAACTTTGATCCGTTTACGAACTCGCTGACCGTGGCGGGAATCGGCAACAATCCAATGAACCTGGGCCGCAAGAATTACAAGACCAATTTCGCGCCTCGGTTCGGCATGTCCTACCGGTGGAATGACAAAACCGTGATTCGCGCTGGGTATGGCATCAGTTGGGTACCGCTGGCGGACAATGGCTTTGCGTTCAATTTCCCGATTCGCGAGAACAATTCGTTCCAGGCGGCGAATGCTTTCGTCCCGGCGGGCGCGATGCGGACCGGGTTTCCGGCCTTCGTTCCGTTCCAGGTGCCGCAGGATGGCATCATCCGCAATGCGCCGGCATCGGTATTCAATTACATCCGGCAGGACGTCCGGGAAGCGTATGTGCAGAGTTGGAACCTTTCGGTGCAGCGGGCGTTGCCCAAGCAGTTGAGCCTGGAAATGGCGTATGTCGGCAACTCCGGCGTGGGTATTACGGGCGTCCAGAACATGAACGCGGGCTTGGTTGTGGGTGCCGGGGCCAACGGGCAGCCCTTCAATCAGCTCTTTGGACGCCGCGATGCGATCAACAACATTTACTTCGGTACGGGTACGAACTACCACTCAATGCAAACGAAGCTGGACCGGCGTTTCTCCAATGGGTTCGCGCTGACCACGGCCTATACGTGGGGCAAGGCGATTGACTCGACGGGGGCGGACAATGGCGGCTTCGTCTTTTACATCAATCCGCGCCGGAACCGGGCTCGCGCCGACGGCGATGTGCGGCATGTGTTTGTCCAGAGCTATATCTACGAACTGCCGTTTGGCAAAGGAAAGCAGATGGCCACAAGCGGCCCGGCTTCGCTCCTGCTAGGCGGCTGGCAGGTGAATGGGGTGCTGACCTTGCAGACCGGCGCCCCGTTCAATCTTTCGGTTCCGGGTGGAATCATCAATGCGCCGGGCAATGGAAACTATCCGGATTTAGTGGGAACCCATTCGGTTTCGAAAGGCGTGGGCACGCACACGACCTGGTTCGATACCTCGGTGTTCCGCCAGCCGGCCGCAGGAAACTTTGGCACCTTGGGCCGCAACATCCTGACCGGCCCGGGCCTAGGGAACTTGGACTTCTCGCTGTTCCGTAAGTTCTCGTTCACCGAGCGCATTAGGGCGGAATTCCGCGTGGAGAGCTTCAACGTAACGAATACGGCGAAGTTTAATAATCCGAACGGCGACATCACGAGCCCGAACTTCGGGCGGGTGACGGGTGCTCAGGGTGCCCCGAATGGCCCGCGCGAGATACAACTGGGTTTGAAGGTGACCTTCTAAACGGCTGGTTCGAGGGCGGCTTCGCCGCCCATCGAACTGGGGCCCGTGCGAGTGACGCGGGCCATTGCGTATTGGCCGAGTAAGTTGGCTTCGCGACCGGCGGGATGCACGAAGTTGAGCGTGCGATTCTGCGAGGTCTTGCCGATCCATTGGCTGGTGGCGCTGTTCCAGCCTTCCACCAGTACTTCTTCCACACGGCCGAGTAACTCGGCGTTCTGGCGAATTTGCATAGCGCGCTGCTTTTCCTGCAGGATCAGGAAACGGCGCGTCTTTTCTTCCTCTGTGATGTGGTCTTCGTAGCGAAGCGCGGGGGTATTGGGGCGGCGCGAGTATTTGAAGATGAACATGGACTCGTAACGGGCTTCGTCGAGCAGGGTCATCGTGTCTTCGAACTCGGCTTCGGTTTCGCCGGGGAAGCCGACGATGAGGTCCGTGGTGATGGCGATTTCGCGCTTAGCCCGATGCATCCATTCGATACAGCGCAGGTACTCTTCTCGAGAATAGAGCCGCTGCATCCGTTCGAGCATCGTGGTGGAGCCGGACTGCACCGGCAGGTGAATGTGATTGCAGAGCACCGGATTCTCGTCGATAGCGTCGACGATGTCCTTGACGAAGTCGCGGGGATGCGACGTCGTAAAGCGGACCCGGCGCAGGCCCGGCAATTCGCCGATGCGGCGCAGGAGGTAAGCGAAGTCGTGGCCCAGTGCAGATCCGGGAATTGCCGGATCGCGAAAGCTATTCACGTTCTGGCCCAGTAACTGGATCTCCGAGTAGCCCATCCGGATGAGTTCACGCGCCTCATTCAGCACGGACTCAAGCGTACGGCTGCGTTCCGGACCGCGCGTGAAGGGTACGACGCAGTAGGCGCAACTCTTGTCGCAGCCTTCGATGATCGTGATGTAGGCTTTATGCGGGTTGTCCCGGCGGGTGAGCGGCGTCTCGAAGGTATCGTCCGTATCGAGACTGAGACCGGTGACTCGCTTATCGCCGCGTTCAATCTGCACAAGGAGTTCGGGCAACTTGTTGTAGCTGGCGGAGCCGACCACCATGCTGACGTGGGGGGCTTTCTCGAAGATCTTCTCCCCCTCCTGCTGCGCGACGCAGCCGAGAACGGCGAAGGTTTTGCCGGCGTGGTGGCGCTTGAAATCCTGCAGGCGGGCGAAGACTTTCTGCTCAGCCTTATCGCGAATGGAGCAGGTGTTATACATGATCAGTTCAGCGGCTTCCGGCGTGGCGACCTGCTCGTAACCGCGCCCAACCAGCGTGCCGATGACTTTTTCCGAGTCGTGGGCGTTCATTTGGCAGCCGAACGTCTCGATATAAAACCGCTTCATACCCCTTCAGTATAGGGTCTTTGCCTCATTGTGGGCCGGGCAAAGGGGCCCTAGGATTAAGGCATGCTTGCTGTCATCGCATTTTTGGCCTTCCAGGACTACACCTATGACTTGAATGGCCGAAAGGTGCCGGCGCCCAACGCGAACCCGGATCAGGTGGAGGAACGGGTGGTGGAAGAGGGCGGTGGCCGGAAGGTGATTGAGCGCGTCGTCCGGCGGGCGAATGGCCAACCGGAGAAGGTCCGGATTGAAGAACGCAAGAATGCGGACGGATCCGTAACGACGGAGACATCAGTGTACCGGGGCGACTTGAACGGCAATCTGAATCTGGCGGAGAAGCGCATTTCCGAGGCCCGTAGGACAACCATGAGTCTGGAAGAAACGACCACCGTTCGCCGCGGGACGTTGAACGGTGGCATGGAAGTGGTGGAGCGTTCGGAGCGTGTGGGCCAGACCGCGGGCAAGGTGACCAACGAGGAGGTCCGGACATTTCGCAAGGATCAGAACGGCAGTTTCCGCGAGGCGGCGCGCCAGAACATCGAGCGGCGCGAGGAGAACGGCAAAGTGGTTGAGCAGGTGGCCGAGTATCAGGCGGCCACCGCAGACGGACGGCTGCAGTTGTCGGGCCAGCGGGTGTCCAACGAACTGAAACGCGCCGACGGCTCCGTGGTGAAGCAAGTGACCGTGTATGGCATGGCACTGCCGGGCCGGGCAAGCCGTGCCGGTGAACTGAAGCTACGCGAGGAGCAGGTGATCGAGCAACGTCCGGCGGGGGGACAGAATGTGGTGGAGAGCTTCAGCATTCGCCGGCCGGACCTGGATGGGCGGCTATCGGGCGACTTTCTGAAAGTGTCGGAACGGACTTGCCAAAAGGCCTGTAATTAGCTACGGCGAACGCCGGTAGATGACGGTGGGATTGGGGGCGAAGGCGGGAAAGGCGACGGCCGTAAACCACTCGGAGAAGGGTTGCGCACCGGGTAGGAATTCGGGGATTCGCTGAACGAATTCCTGGTATCCCTCCATGGTTTCGTCGATCGTGAAGGCGGGTTCGCGGCCTTCGAAAAGCAGGCAAATGCAATCGACGGTGTAGGCGTCGGCCTTGAAGACGGTGACGGCGTCAATGCTGGCCCAGATTCTGCCTTCGCTGCGTGGAGTACGCAGCATCCCTCTGCCGGTGGTGCAGCGGAATCCAAGGGAGTCGAATTCGACACTTGCCGTCATCGCTTGGCGATAACGATGTCGAAGTGCGGCAAACATCGGAAGGGTTCTGGCGGAGAGGGCGGGATTTGAACCCGCGGTACCGGTTAGACCAGTACGACGGTTTAGCAAACCGCTGCTTTAGACCACTCAGCCACCTCTCCGCGGTAGCGGTCTCTTTTTGGATGATAGCACGTGATTAGCGCCGCAGGCCGGGGAGGCTGACAGGGATATCGGGGCGCGATTCTTTCAAGCGGCGCGTACGCACGTTGCCGAGATACTGCAGCGGGTAGCGACGCTCTAAGTCCAGCGTGGTGACGGCGACAGTGCCGTCCTTCGTGGCTTCGGAAAGCACCTCGCCAAGCGGGTTGATGATGTGGCTGGGATAGTCGTAACCGGAGGACACAAGATAGATGCCGTTCTCGATCGCCCGGGCTTTGGCGAGCGTGACGTCGCCCCCCCAGATGGGAAGCAGGATGAGATCCGCGCCCTGCGCGGCCAGGGCTTTCGCGGGCTCCGGGAACATGACGTCGTAGCAGATCATCATGCCGACGGTGCCAAAGTCGGTGGGGAAGACGGGGTAGCCGACGCCCGGTGTCAGGCCGCCTTCCACTTCGCCTTCCGGTAGATAGACTTTGCGGTATCGGCCGACGAGCTGGCCTTGACGATCGAGCAGCACGGACGTGTTGTACAGCACGCGCCCCTCGCGCTCATAGATACCGGCCACTACATAGGCTTTCCGTTCGCGCGCGAGTTTGGCGAGGCGATCCGTCGTGGGCCCGGGAATGGTTTCGACGACATCGGCGTAGGCCTTGCCGGTACCGACGACGGTGATGCCTTCGGGAAGCAGGATGAGGTCCGCATCGGCGGGCACTTGGCTCGCGACCGTGGCCAGGAAGTCTCCAACGGGGTCCTTCGTTTGAGAGGGCCGACGCCGGACGGTGGCGATTTTTACGTTTCGAGGGGCCGGCGCGGGAATGCTTTCGAGCCGGACGTCGTCCCAGTAGAGGGTCCCCTGCGGGGCGTTGGCGAGGTAGAACTGCCAGTGGACAGCGGCGGTTTGTGCGGGAGCCTGAACCTCAATCGTCAGTCGTGTCCAGGGCCCCTCGCGTTGGGACCAGGCGACGTAATCCACTTCGCCGGCGCGATGACCGTTGCTGCGGCGCCAGTCGAGCCGGGAGACCACCTGCCAGTTCTCGGCGTCAACGGCGTCTGTGCGGTAGTAGGCGGTGGCACGATACCAGCTTCCGCCTTCGATGCCCGGAATTCTGCGTTCCCAGCCACCGTATGCCGCGGGGTTACTGTCACCACTAATAGCGAGCGAAGCGGGCCCGCCACGGCTGTAGAGGGCTTCGGTGAACGTCCTGGGGCGCGTCTCCGGGCGATGGCTCCAGGCGGACCACCCAGCGGTATCCCGGAAGTCGCTTTGCTCGAAGAGGACGCCAGCGGCGCCAGTGGCGCAGGTAAGAATAAAAAGGCCCAGCAGGCGGTTCATGACTAACACGATACCGCCCCTGGGCCTGCCGTTCCACGAAACGGCCTTTTGCGCTACGGACAGGAACTAGATTTTACCGGGAGGGTCGTCCTTGGTGACACGATCGAAGACCACGGCGGCGATGCCACCCGCGATGGCGCCGAAGATCGCTCCCTTGGCCTTGTCTTTGCTGATGCCCGCGCCCATCGCCGAACCGGCCGCGGCTCCGGCGAGGATCACCGCGATGGAGTTTTTCAGGGCACGCGGCTTTTTGGCCTCTGCCTCCGCTTCAGACTTGGTGGCCGGCGGAGCGGGCACGCTTGCCTCTGGGGGCTCTTGCGCCACCACCAGAAAGGCACTCAGCATTAGGGCGAAAATCGGCTTCAGACTTTTCAATTCGTAGAATTCCATCCTCCGGCAAAGGTAGACGCGCGGTTGGAATTTGGGTTACAGGAGAAATTGGCGCGGCGTATTGACGGCCTCAGTGAGCAGCTTCGTGTAGTCGGCGAGCGGCACGGAGGTGACGCCGAACTGGGCGAGGTGCTCGGTTTCGTACTGGACGTCGAGCAGGAGGAAGCCCTGTGCCCGCAGGTGCATCACGAGTTCAGCGAGCGCTACTTTGGACATATCGCGAATCCGGTGAAACTTGCTTTCCGCGAAGAACGCTGCCCCGACGTGGACTCCATAGAGGCCCCCACCCAGTTCGCCATCTACCCAGACCTCAAGCGAATGCGCGTAGCCCTGCTTCTGCAATGCGCCGTAGGCGGCGCGGAAGTCATCTGTGATCCAGCAATGGTCCGGCGTGCGCGCGCAGGCGAGCATCACCTCGTCGAAGGCTTCGTTAAAGGAAATGCGATAGCGATGCTGCTTCAGCGTGCGAGTGAGCGAACGGGAAAAGTGGGCCGCATCGAGGGGCAACACGCCACGTTCGGGCGGCCGATGCCAAGTCACCCAGCGCGTACCCGAGTAGCCCATCGGGAAGACGCCGTTGCGGTAGGCGGGCAAAAGATCGTCGGCGCGCAAGCGCGGCGACTTGGCGATAACGTCACTCAAGCTTTCAGTTTACGGGAACTTTCGCACCGAGGGCGGTGTCATCTCGACGTGGCCGAAACCGTCCTTGAGGTAAGAAACCTTACGAAGAACTACGCAGGGCTGCCGGCGGTGAACGCGGTGAACTTCAGCATTCGCGCGGGCGAAGTGCTGGGCTATCTGGGTCACAACGGAGCAGGGAAGAGCACGACGGTGAAGATGTTGGCGGGGCTGCTGGAACCCACCAGCGGCGAGGTCTGCTTCCACGGCGCGGACATCCGGAAAGATCTGGCCGCCTATAAACGGCGCGTGGGCTATGTGCCCGAAGAGTCGCATCTTTATTCGTTTCTCACCGGCTGGGAGTATCTGGATCTGGTGGGAACATTGCGCGGTATGCCGTTGGCGGTGCGAGAGGACAAGTCCGCGCGAATGCTGGAAGAACTGAGCCTTTTCCGGCACCGCCACACGGCGATCGCGGCCTACTCGAAGGGCATGCGGCAGCGCATTATGCTGATCGCGGCGCTGCTGGACGATCCGGAATTGCTGATCCTGGACGAACCGTTTAGCGGGCTGGATGTGGTGAGCGCTTTGGTGATGCGGCGGTTGCTGAACTTGCTCGCGGCAAACGGTAAGGCGATCTTCTTTTGTTCGCCGGTGCTGGAGACCGTCGAGAAGGTTTGTACGCACTTAGTGGTGTTGCGGCAGGGCGAACTCGTCGCCAGCGGATCCATGCAGCAGATCCTGGCCAGCCGCAGCGAACTGGCGGAGAGCTTCTTCCAATTGACGGAACAGGTGGACGCGGATGGAATTGCCGGGCGTATCTTATCTGCAATCGCAGCTCGATGAGGTGCGTGCCCGGCCTTTCGGACGGCTGTGCGCGCATTTCCTGCAGTCGTTGACTCAGAGCGGCCAGGACAGCGAGCAACTTGAGTTTGGTGCCGGGGCGTTGTTGGCACTGCTAGCCGTGCCGGGCGTCTTCGCGTCTTTGGCCTTAATGGATCGTTACTCGACCTTCCTCCTCTGGCTGCGGCAACAGGGCCAGCCGGACGTCTTCGTTACGTCCATGCCGGACAAGTACTTCTTCATTGTTTTCTCGATGACGATTACCGGCGTAGTGGCCGTCTTCAAGTGGGACCGCATTCTGCCTTCGAAGCAGGATTATTTCAACTTTGCTCCCTTGCCGATCCATCCCTCGCGCATTTATCTGGCCAGTCTGACGGCAGCTTTGGGTGCGGCAGGGCTGTTCGCTCTCGACGTGAATGCCGGTTCGATGGTGCTCTTTCCGTTGGTCGTCATGGCTAGCGTGCCGGGTGCGACATTCGGCAGCTTCGCCGCCTTCGTGGTCGTGCACGCGGCGATCGTGGTGTTGGCCAGCCTGTTTACCTTCTTTGCCTGCTTTGCGGTGATGACCTCGGCTCTGGCCCTGCTGCCGGTAAGGTGGTTTGCGATCATCTCGGTGCCTTTGCGCGTGCTGCTGATCGTTCTCCTGCTCGCCCTGCTGGTATCGAATGCGTTGGTACCGGCATTGATCAGAGTGCGGCCGGACGGCTGGCTCTCCTGGCTCCCGCCGGTCTGGTTCGTTGGGCTCTATCAGGAATGGCAAGCCTCCGGGCCTCCTGAACTGGTGGCGTTGTCGACGCGCGCCTGGTGGGGTCTGGCTGCCGTGACGGGAGTGGCGGGCTTAGCCTCGTGTTTGGGTTACCACCGCTATTTCCGGCGGATTCCCGAGATGGCCGAGGGCGGCGCCGCGGGTGCGCTTGGCGCTAGGGCGTGGTGGGGGCGCCTGCTGCGCCTCGCCGTGCGGAGACCCGTAGAGCAGGGCGTGTTCGGCTTCTCCTTGCGCGTCCTGATGCGCAGTGAAACCCATACTCTCGTAATTGGGGGGTTGTTCGGACTGGGCCTCCTGCTCGGTACCGAAGCCGCCGCCGGGGCGTTGAGCCGGCGACCTCCGCGAGATGGTCTACCCTCGGTCGGGTGGCTATCGGTGCCTCTGATTCTGACCTACCTGCTGACCGTCGCTGTCAGATTCACGTTTGAGCTGCCCGCAATGTGGAAGGCAAACTGGATCTTCGCCTACCTTCTCGATCCCCGGGAGCATCGGGCGGCGGCCGTCGCGCGGAAGATTCTTTTGACGATGATCACGCCGCTGGTGCTGTTGGCCGCGGCCGGCTTTGCCTGGAATTGGGGCGTGAATGTGGGCGGGGCCTATGGACTGTTCCTGCTCGCGATGGCGGCGATGTTGGTGGAGCTACTCGTGGTGGACTTCCGCAAGGTCCCGTTCACCTGCAGCCTGCCGCCCTTCCGGAACGATACTCTGGCGGTCATCCTGGGGCATCTGGTCGGGTTCGGACTCTTCAGCGCCGGCGGCGCTCAACTGGCCAGCATCATGTTTCGCTCGCCGCTCCGCTTCTGGATGCTGGCGGGAATGTGCAGCTTCTTTTGGTGCGTGGCGAGGTATTGGCTACGCGAGACTTCAATAGGGGCCACGGAACTACAGTTCACGGCACAGCAGGATCCGGCGTTGCAGACGCTCGATCTGACGGGCCGGACCTAACAATCCTAACCGTCCTTCTGTACCAGTTCCAGGAAGGCCTTCGCGGCATGCGAGAGATTGCGGCGGGCCGGATAGACCAGACGGATCTTGCGCTCGACGTTCATCTCGGTGACCGGAATCTCTCGTAGAGACCCTTGGCCGATCTCCTGAAGCACGCACATCTGGGGCAGAAACGCGACCCCCTCATTGCGTTCCACCATGCGCTTGATGGTCTCAATCGTGGGCATCTCCACGTCCATATTCAAGGGGACCTTATGGCGCTGGAATTCGCGCAGCACCACTTCGCGGTAGGGCGAGAGCACGTTGTGCGCGATGAAAGTCTCCATGTCCAGTTCGGTGATCGAGAGCGAGCCCCGATCGGCGAAGCGGTGCCTTGTGGAGCATACGAACGCCAGATGGTCGGTATAGATGACGGTGGAGATCAGCCGTTCGTCGTTCGGATCGTACGTGATGACGCCCAACTCCAGGTCGCCGTCCAGCAGCTGTGTGGGAATTCGGCTGGAGTAGCTGCGGCGGACCTGAACCTTTACCTTCGGGTACAACCGGCGATAGTTCTCGATGTGGCCGAGCAGATAGAGAGATCCGGACTCGTTGGCGCCGATGATCAGGCGTCCCGCGGAGTTGTCGCGGAGCTCAGCGAGCGAATTCTGCAGTTCGCTTTCCAGGTTTTCGAAGCGCCGGGCGAAATCGACGACAATGCGACCGGCATCGGTGAGCAGCAGTTCTTTAGCGGAACGGTCAATCAGCCGTTCGCCGAGTTCGGCTTCCAGGCGCTGCACGCCCAGGGAGACCGCCGGTTGGGTGCGCAACATCTTCTCGGCGGCGCGCGAAAAGCTTTTCTCGGTCGCCACCGCTAGAAATACTTTGAGCGAGTGCAACAGCATAGGGATAACCCGTCCTTATTATATTATTACGGATTATCGCTACCCGCAATTATATAAATTTGCCAAATCGATGGAGTAGCCATAGAATCGAAGGACTGGGGCAACCCCCCACCAGACAGTTCCAAGGCAAAGGAGAGAGGGTGTATGGGCAACCGCGTCTACATCTTTGACACGACGCTGCGCGACGGTGAGCAATCGCCTGGCTGCAGCATGACAGTGGCGGAGAAGCTTCGGATGGGCCGTAAACTGGCCGATCTTGGCGTCGACATCATGGAAGGCGGCTTTCCGATCGCCTCCGAGGGCGATTTTGAGGCCGTGCGCGCACTCAGCCAGGAGTTTCCGGCGATGCGCATCGCGGCGTTGGCCAGATCCAACAAGATGGACGTCGAGCGAGCGGGCCGGTCACTGGAACTGGCCAAGCATCCCCGTATCCACACCTTCATCGCGACCAGCGACATCCACCTTCAGTACAAGCTCAAGAAGACGCGCGATCAAGTGATCGAAGACGCGGTGCGGGCGGTGGAACTGGCGCGCACCTATGTGGATGACGTCGAGTTCTCGGCCGAGGATGCCACCCGGACTGATCTCGACTACTTGGAGCAGGTATCGCGCGCCGTGGTGGCCGCGGGCGCCAGCACCGTGAACCTCCCCGACACTGTCGGGTTCTCGGTACCCCAGGAGTACGCGGAGATTATCGGGCGGATCGTCGGCGCGATCGGTGACAAGGCAATCGTCAGCGTGCATTGTCACGACGACCTCGGCCTCGCGGTAGCGAATTCGATTGCTGCGGTGCAGGCCGGTGCGCGCCAAATCGAGTGCACCATGAATGGCATCGGCGAGCGTGCTGGCAATGCTGCCCTCGAAGAGATCGTGATGGCGTTTAAGACGCGGCCGGATCGCCTACCGTTCACCACAGGGATCAACGCGGAACACCTCTATCCGGCGAGCCAGTTGCTCACCTCGATCATCAGCTTCGGGCCCCAACCGAACAAGGCCATCGTTGGCGAGAATGCCTTTGCCCACGAAGCCGGCATTCATCAGGACGGCTACCTCAAGAATCCGTCGACTTACGAGATCATCAATCCGCGGTCGGTCGGTGTTCCTGAGACGCGACTGGTGTTGGGCAAGCACAGCGGCCGGCACGCGCTCAAACAGCGCGCCGAGGCGCTCGGCTTTACGCTCGACAAGGACCAGTTGGACGTCTTCTATACGCGCTTCACGGAAATTGCGGACCGGAAAAAGGGCGTGCGCAACGATGAGATTGCGACGTTGCTGCGCGAAATCGGCGCTTTGGCCGCTACCGCTAGTTAGGAATTCATGAAGTTCAATATTCTTTCACTGCCCGGCGACGGGATTGGGGTTGAAGTCACGCGCGAAGCCATCAAGGTGCTGAACGTGGTGGCTGGCCGCTACAAACACGAGATCGAAATTCGCGAGGCGCTTTTAGGCGGAATCGCGATTCAAAAGACGGGTCAGCCGTTTCCGGACGAAACGAAAGCCCTGGCGCTGGAAGCTGACGCCGTCCTGATGGGTGCGGTGGGCTTGCCCGGTTTCGAAAAGGAGCCGCTGGAGAAGCGTCCAGAGGGCGGTTTGCTCGGGATTCGCCGAGCGATGGGCGTCTACGCCAACCTTCGCCCAGTGTTTCTCTTCGAGAGCCTCCTCGACAGTTCGCCCCTAAAGAACGACCTGGTACGCGGCACCGATATGCTGATCGTGCGCGAGTTACTCGGCGGCCTCTATTATGGGCAGCCGAAAGGCATCGAAGGCGAGTACCCGAACGAACGTGCCGTGAATACGATGGTGTACACGCGCATGGAAATCGAACGGATCGCGAAGATGGCCTTCGAGTTGGCTCGCCGCCGGCGCAAAAAGGTGACCAGCGTCGACAAGGAAAACGTAATCGATTGCTCGCGCCTCTGGCGGCGCGTGGTGATGGACGTGCACAAAGATTATCCTGATGTCGAGTTACAGCACCAGTTAGTGGATAGCTGCGCCATGTTACTCATCACCAAGCCGAAAAGCTTCGACGTTGTGCTGACCGAGAACATGTTCGGCGACATCTTGAGCGACGAGGCCTCGGTACTGGCCGGGTCCATCGGCATGCTGCCTTCGGCGTCAATCGGCGCGCAGAAGCCGAACGGCGTGTTTACGGGTCTGTATGAGCCGGTACACGGTTCGGCGCCGGACATCGCCGGCCAGAATAAAGCCAATCCCCTCGCCGCGATCGGCAGCGTCGGCGCGATGCTCGAGTACAGCTTCGGCCTGAAGGAAGAATCCGCCGCGATCACCCGCGCGATGGAAACTGTGCTGAAGAGCGGCGACGTCACTGCCGACCTGGGTGGCACCAAGACGACCGTTGAGGTAGGCGACGCCGTTTGCGCGGCGCTTTAGAAAGAGTTACCCCGTGAGTACACCGAAAACAATTATCGAAAAGATCTGGGAATCGCACGTGGTGGCACAGGCGCCCCCCGCGCCCGCCTTGCTCTATATTGATCTGCACCTGGTGCACGAAGTCACCAGTCCGCAGGCCTTCAGCGGCCTGCGCGAGCGCGGCTTGAAGGTCCGCCGGCCGGACCTCACCTTCGGCACCGTTGACCATTCGACGCCCACGACGCCGCGTAGCCTGCCGATCGTTGACCAGATTGCCAAGGCTCAAGTCGAACAGCACGAAAAAAACTGCACCGAGTTCGGCATTCCTTTCTTCGGCTTTCAGGATTCGCGCCAAGGCATCGTCCACGTCATTGGACCGGAATACGGCCTCACCCAACCCGGCATGACCGTCGTCTGCGGTGACTCGCACACCGCCACCCACGGCGCCTTCGGCGCCCTCGCCTTCGGCATCGGCACGAGTGAAGTGGAGCACGTGCTCGCCACGCAGTGCCTGCTGCAGAAGCCCTCCAAAGGCTACGCCGTTCGCGTGGAAGGCACGCTTCGCCCGGGCGTGACGGCCAAGGACATCATCCTCGCTCTGATCGCCAAAATCGGCATCGGCGGCGGCACCGAGTGCGTCTTCGAGTTTATGGGTTCAACCATCCGGTCGCTATCCATGGAAGAGCGCATGACCGTCTGCAATATGTCGATTGAAGCTGGCGCCCGCGCTGGCTTGATCGCGCCTGACGAAGTGACTTACGAGTATCTGAAGGGCCGCAAGTACGCCCCGCACGGCGCGGATTGGGATGCCGCCGTGGCGCGCTGGAAGACGCTGCCCTCCGATGAAGGCGCCGTCTACGACCACGAGATTTCGATCGACGCCAACACGCTGGAGCCGATGATCACCTTCGGCACCAACCCCGGCATGGGCATGGCCATCAACGGCCTGGTGCCCGATCCGGCTTCGGTGGCCGATCCGCTCGAGCGCGATTCGCTCAGGAAAGCGCTCGCCTACATGGCGCTGGAACCGGGTAAGCCGCTCGCCGGCCAGCCCATCAACGTCGTCTTTATCGGTAGCTGCACCAACTCGCGCATCAGTGATCTCCGCGCCGCCGCCGGCGTCGTCAAGGGCCGGCAAGTCTCGCCCAACGTCCGCATGATGGTGGTGCCGGGCTCGATGGAGATCAAGCGGCAAGCCGAAGCCGAGGGTTTGGACCAAGTCTTCCGCGCGGCCGGCGCCGAATGGCGCGAAGCCGGTTGCTCGATGTGCATCGCCATGAACGGCGATCAGTTGACGCCCGGCCAGTATAGCGTTTCCACCTCGAACCGCAACTTCGAAGGCCGCCAAGGCAAGGGCGGCCGCACCTTCCTGGCCAGCCCGCTCACCGCGGCCGCCAGCGCCATTACGGGCGTCGTCACCGACGTGCGCACCTTGGGAGCCAATTAACATGGATAAGTTCACCGCATTTACCAGCCCGCTGGTGAAGATGGGCATCGACAACATCGATACCGATCAAATCATCCCCGCGCGCTTTCTGAAGACGATCTCGAAAGTCGGCCTGGGCGACCAGCTCTTCTGCGACTGGCGCTACAACGCCGACGGCACGCCCAAGGCCGATTTCATCCTCAATACCGAAGCGGCTAAGCAATCCCAGATCCTGCTCGCCGGCGATAACTTCGGCTGCGGCAGCTCGCGCGAACACGCCCCCTGGGCGCTCACGCAGTACGGTTTCCGCGCGGTCTTTAGCACCAGCTTCGCCGACATCTTCAAAAGTAACTCGCTCAAGAACGGCTTACTCCCGATTGTCGTCAGCCGCGACTTACACGCTAAGTTATTCGCCCTGCCGGCCGACGCCCGCGTGGCGATCGACTTAGCCGCCCAAACCATCACCCTGCCCGACGGCACCTCCGCCGAGTTCGCCGTCCAGCCTTTCTCTAAGCACTGCCTCCTCGAAGGCGTCGACGAGATGGGCTATATCCAGAGCCACGAGGCCCAGATCGCGGCGTTCGAAGCCGGTCGGCTTGGCAGTCTGAATACCTTGGCCTAAGTCGATCGACTATAGTCGCTCAAAAATCCCCGCCGCGCCCTGACCGCCACCGACGCACATCGTCACCATGCCATAGCGATGCTGTTGGCGATGCATCTGGCGCAGGATCGAGGCTGTTAACTTGGCGCCCGTTGCCCCCAGCGGATGGCCCAAGGCGACGGCGCCGCCGTTGGGGTTCACCACTCCAGGATTCAGCCGCCCCTGACGCATCACGGCGAGCGCCTGGCAGGCGAAGGCCTCGTTGAGTTCGATCACTCCGATGTCCTCTAGCTTTAGCCCGGCGAGGGCGAGAGCTTTGGGAATCGCGACCACGGGGCCAATGCCCATGATCTCCGGGGGCACTCCGCCTGCGGAAAAACTGACGAAGCGCGCCATGGGCCGCAGTCCCAGTTCCGCAGCCCGTTCTGCGCTCATCACCAAGGCGATTGCCGCGCCGTCTGACGTCTGAGAAGAATTGCCGGCTGTCACTTCGCCCTCGACGTGAAACACCGGCTTCAGCTTCGCCAGCGCCGCGATCGACGTGTCGGCACGAGGGCCTTCATCTTTGCTGAAAGTCGCCTTGGTGGTGCCGTTCAGGCTGGTGGTGGTGATCTCCAGCGGCACGATCTCTTCGTCGAACAGCCCCTCGCCCTGCGCGCGCAAGGCATTCTGATGGCTGCGATAGGAGAACGCATCGGCATCTTCGCGATTCACCCCGTACTTCCGACGCACATTCTCGGCGGTGAGTCCCATGCCGATGTAGGTCTCAGGTCGATGGTCCACCAGCCACGGATTCGGCGCAAAGTGATGGCCGCCGTTAGGCACCATGCTCATGGACTCGGCCCCGCCGGCCAGAATAATGTCCGCGCCCCCGCAGCGAATGCGGTCCGCGGCCATCGCAATCGATTGCAGCCCGGAGGAGCAGAAGCGGTTGATGGTGACGCCGGTCACCTGATCCGGCAGGCCGGCGCGCAGGGCGGCAATGCGCGCCATGTTGGTGCCGCTTTCCGCTTCCGGCATCGCGCAACCGAGAATGACATCGTCGATCTCGTCAGCCGGAACCGCGGGGTACTTCTCCAGCAGGGCGCGAATGACGGCCGCCGCCATATCGTCGGGGCGAGTCGTACGGAGTGTACCGCGCGGGGCTTTGCCGACGGCGGTGCGGAGACAATCGATGATGACGGCTTCGGTCATGAGGGGAGTCCTTAAAGCTAGTTGCGGAGCGGCTTGCCGGTCTTCAGCATATGGGCCATGCGCTGCTGGGTCGCACGCTGGCCCAGCAGGCTGAGAAAGGCTTCGCGTTCGAAGTCGAGCAATTGTTGTTCCGTGACGACGGGTGCGCCGGTGAGCGGTCCGCCGGTGAGCACGCGAGCGAGCTTCTCGCCGACCACTAAGTCGTGGTCGGTCGCGTAGCCTCCCTGGTGCATCGACCAAAGGCCCAGCTTCAAACGGCTGTAGCCCGCTTCGCCCGAAAGCTGAATGTCGGTGCGTGGGGTTCCAGGTGCATAAGTCGGGGTGAGCGAAAGGGCCAGGGTTTTGGCATCCTCGAGCAAACGGTCCTGGTTCATGGAGATGCCATCGAGCCGGTGCAGCAGGCCAAGCTGCTGGGCATCGGCGGCGGAGGTGGAGACCTTGGCCAGTCCGATGGTCTCGAAGACGCGGCGGACATCCTTCAGGCGTAGCAGCAACTCCTTGCAGCCGCCGGCACCGGGGATCAGGCCCACGCCGACCTCCACCAGTCCCATGTAGAGCTCGGCCGAGGCCTGACAACGAGTGGCGTGCAGAGCAAGTTCGCAAGCACCGCCGAGCGCGCGCCCGAAAGGCGCGACCACCACCGGTTTGGCCGCGTACTTGATGGCCATCGTGGCCTGCTGAAACCGGCGAATCGCAAACTCAAGCTCGTCCCACTCTTCGTCTTGAGCCGCGGCGAGCGCCAGCACCAGATTGGCACCGACCGAGAAGTGCTCACCTTCGTTGGCGATGACCGTTGCGGAGAAATTCCGATTGGCTTCTTCCAGGCCGGCGTAGATCATCGAAAGCGCGTCTTCGGCCAGGGAATTCATCTTGGAGTGGAATTCGATGGCCAGCACTCCGTCTCCCAGATCAACCAGAGAGGCGCCGGCGTTGCGCTTGATCACCCCGCGGGCGCGCTTGATGGATGCCAGTGAGAGGGTCCCCGGCGGAGGATCAAGCGGCGCGTAATTGTTCGCGCTGAAATCGAAGTACTCGGTTCGCGGCCGGTGATTGGCGTCGGCGGCGCGATAGAAGCTCTTGGCGCCGGCTTCCAGCATGCGCACGACATTCTCCGGCAGGCGGCGTCCTTCGCGTTCGAGACGGCGGGCCGTGGCTTCGAAGCCCAGGGCGTCCCACATTTCGAAGGGGCCGAGTTTGTTAGCGTAGCCCCAGCGCATGGCGCGGTCGATCTCGACTAAACGTTCAGAGATCTCGGGCACGCGTTCGGCAGCGTAGAGCAGATGGTCGCTCAGGACTTTCCACACGAAGGCACCCCCGCGGCCGGGGCTGGAGACGATGGCACGGAGGCGCTCGGCTAAATCCTCGATTGGCTTCACTGCCTCGGCGTCGGCCAATTGAGGACGCGTCGCCGGATGATACTCGAAGGTCTTCCAGTCGATCGCCTGAATTTCGCGCTGCGGCCCGACCCGCTGGTAAAATCCTTGCCCCGCCTTGTCGCCCAGCCAGCCGCGGTCCAGCATGCCTTGCAGGAACTCCGGTACCTGGAAGCGGTCACGCCACGGGTCGTCGGGCACGGCATGGTAGAGGTTCGCGTTGACGTGCGCCCAGATGTCGATACCAACCAAGTCGCAGAGGCGGAAGGTGGCGGTATTGGGTAAACCGATCAGAGAGCCGGTGAGGGCGTCGGCCTCTTCAATCGTGTAGTCGCCTTCCTGCATGTGCTTATAAACTGTGGAGCCGAAGAAACTACCGATGCGGTTGGCGATGAAGTTGGGCGTATCCTTACAGACCACAACGCCTTTGCCGAGGCGCTGGTCCCCATAGCGAATCACGTCCTGCAGCAAAAAGGGATCGGTATCCGGGCCGGGAATCACCTCGAGCAGATGCAGGTATCGCGGTGGGTTAAAAAAGTGCGTGCCCAGGAAGCGCCGCCGCGCCTCACCGGGCCAGCCTTCCGCGATGGCGCGCAGCGGGATGCCGCTCGTGTTCGTCGAGAGGATGGCGTGGACACCCGCATACTCTAGAACGCGAGGCCAGAGATTGCGCTTGATCTCGAGGCTTTCCGTCACCGCTTCAATGATCCAGTCGCAGGTGGCGAGTTGGGGCAGATCCGCATCGAAGTTTCCTACCGAGATCAGTTGCTTGCCATCGGGCAAGTAAAGCGCGGCAGGCTTGCCTTTCACCGCGGCATCCAGTCCACGTTGGGCCGCAGCAGTGGTGAGGTCGAGCAGGAGGACGTTGACTTGGGCGTTGGCGAAGTGGGCCGCGATTCGCGAGCCCATGGTACCGGCGCCGAGAACGGCCACCTTCTTGATCGCTCGGACTGGGAGTTGGGGCATAGCCATATCCAGGATACTCGAAGCGCTTCCGCTCGATCTCACGTCCCGGGCGGTATCCTGGAAGTTGAACGCCACCCCCCAGATTTTGCCCGAGGCACCGTCGACTGGCCTTTGGGCCAGCGCTTCCCCAGGCATGCGCGCCCTGATCGTCATTGCGAACCTGGGGTCGATTGCCTGCCTCTGGTGGGCCCTGCGCGATAGCGAGATTTCGAAGCTGCGGGATGAGATGCGGTCCATCGACTGGCGCTGGGTCTGCGCCGGTGCAGCCGCCGACATCATGGTCTACGTGGTGCAGGGCTGGCGCTGGCGAATTCTGCTGTCGCCCATCTCCACTGTGCGCATGGCGCAGACCGTCCGGGCCATCTACGTCGGGCTCTTCGCCAATGAACTGCTGCCCTTCCGCACCGGTGAAGTGATTCGTTGCTATTTGCTCAATCGCTGGACGTCGTTGCCCTTGCCGGTGGTGCTCTCGAGTGCGCTGGTGGAGCGGCTTTTCGACGGCGTCTGGCTGATTCTCTTCTTCGCCGCCACCCTGCAGTTTACGCCGCTGCCGTCGTTTGTCGATCGTCTCGCTGGCGTCTTGACCATCGTTGTGCTGTTGCTGGTCTGGGTGCTGGTGACGGCGTTGGTAGCGCGCCGTTGGTCGGAACGCATGGTTGCCAAGTCGCCAGGGATGGTTCGTCTGATTGACGATCTCCATGCCATGGGCAAGTCGAGATCGTTCTATCTGGCCTTCCTGGCGAGCTTGCCCTACCTCCTGCTGCAAGTGGTGCCGGTGTACACGTTGATGCGCGGTTTCGGCCTGGAACTGCCAAACGGCAGCGTTCTGGGTGCCGCCGCCGTCGTCACCGTTGTCCTGCGGCTCGGCACTGTGGTGCCCAGCGCGCCGGGCAATCTGGGGACCTTCCAATTGCTCGCCGCGCAGGCTTTGGGCCTCTTCATTCTGGACCAGTCCTTGGCGAAGCGCTTCTCTTTCCTGCTCTGGGGACTCGTTACGCTGCCTCTGCTGCTGGGCGGTTTCGTGGCCATGGCGCTTACCGGCTTGAAGTTGCGTGAGTTACAACGACAGGCGCAGGCCAAAGCTTCCAGCGTTAGCTAAGCCATACTGAAGTGATGAAGCTTGTGGTCCTCCTCTTACTCGGCCTGACGCTTGCCGCCCAGGAAAAGTGGCGCTTGGCGACGGACCTGCCCGGCGTGGACTTCAAGGGACTCACGGCCGCCCAAAAGCAAAAGGTGCTGGTGGCGCTGCGTGAGGCCGGCTGCCCCTGCGGCTGCCAGATGCAACTGGCGCGATGCCGCGTGGAGGATCCGGCTTGCGGCCAAAGCACAGAACTGGCGCGCATCGCGGTCGCTGCGATCAGGGCCGGAGAAGACATCAAGTCTGCCCTGGCGAATTCCCCTTACGTGAAGGCTGCCGCCAGCCGCAACCGGGTCCTGCTGGATCCGGTGAAGATCGCCATCGACGGCGCGCCCAGCAAAGGGCCCGCCGATGCCCGCATCACGCTGGTGGAGTTCTCCGACTTTCAGTGCCCGTTTTGCATTCGGGCGGTCGGTCAATTGGAGGCCGTGCTGAAGGCATATCCGCAGGACGTGCGGCTCGTCTACAAGCAGTTCCCCCTGGATAACCATGGCCAAGCCCGTGTTGCTTCTCAGGCGAGCCTGGCGGCACACGCGCAGGGTAAGTTCTGGCTGCTGCATGACCGCATGTACGCGCAGAGCCGACAGATTAACCGGGCCAATATCCTGATGTGGGCCAAGGAACTCGGCCTCGAAATGGGGAGTTTCACCCTGGCCATGAACGCGACTGCCACCAGTCAGGCGGTGGAGCAGGATCTGGCTGAAGGTGGGCGTATCGGTGTGGAAGGCACGCCTACCCTCTTCATCAATGGCAAGAAATATCAGGGTTCATTGGACCCCGAGGTGCTTTTGCCGATTCTGGCCAAAGAACTGGCGACGCCCGTCCCTTAGCGCCCTTTAACGATCATCGTCGTCGACGTCCAGGCTCAAAGGCGCAAAGATCGCCTGGCGCGTGCCGGGGAAGGGCACTGTCCAGCCGCGAACGGCGTGCCACAGAATGCGGTTCAACCGGTCAGACGGGGCGGCGTCCGGCTCGCTCCACTTGAAGCGCGCGGAGGCGAGCGCGGCCTTACGGGCCTCACCCTTCAGTGCTGACGCGGGCGGATTCGTAGCGAACAAATCCTGCTTCGGGGTGATCGCTGTGTACGGCGTCGTGTCCGCCTGATCGGTGAAGCCGGCGCGCATGTCGTGCGCGATCAGGTCGAAGAGCGACATGGTAGGCAGCCCCAGGATCAGCTCAATCGTCTTCAGCATGCTCTGATTCGAGTAAAACGTGGAATCGACGCGTCCGCCTTTGCTATACGGGCTGACGGCGAGGGCTACGGTACGATGGCCATCGACGTGGTCCACACCATTCTGGGCGTCGTCTTCGACGATGAAGATCGCCATCTTGGGCCAGAACTTAGACTTCGAAAGGCCCTCCACAATTTGGCCCAACGCGAGGTCATTGTCGGCCACCATTGCTTGCGGCGTGGATGCGCCGGGCGTGGTGCCATAGGTATGGTCCGAGGGGAGTTGCAGGACGACGAAGTTCGGCATCTTACCCTGCTGATCCCAACTAGCGACGTCCTTCAAAAAAATCTGCGCGCGCACAACGTCCGGAATCCCATTGGTGTAACTCGGGTAGTTCTTGGCCAGAATCTGATTCATCGGCGCGATGGGCGCGGTGATGTTCCACCGGCTGGAGTGATCCTCGCCCCTTTTCCAGGATTCCAGCAGCGGTAGCCGCTCGCGGGCCGAAATCGAGTTCATGATGCCGGCGTACTCGCCGTAGATCTTCACCGTCTTGCCGCGCTTAAGTGCCGAGTCCCAGATGAAACCGCTATTCGAGTAGGCCAGCGGGTCAGAGCCGTCGAAGGGATAGCTGCGTCCGGCATAGCCAGGCCACAGGGTATAGGCCACTTCATTCGCTTGAGTCACCCATTGATGTCCGTTGGCGCTATTGCCGCCGGTGGCGTAAAAGTTGTCGAGCAAAACATAGTCCTGCGCCAGACGGCGTTGGTTCGGCGTGATGTCGGCGCCGAACATCACGAGCGACGGATCCCCGTTGCCCTTAGGCAGGTCGCCAAACAGCTGATCATAAGTGCGGTTTTCCTTGATGATGTAGACGACGTGCTCAATCAGACTGGGGTCGCCGACGCGCATGGGAATCGCTTTAGGCTTGGTCGCGCGGGTTGCCGGCGGCGTGTTGTCTCGATCGCTAGCTAAACGGACATGACTATTCTCGGCGACGGCCGTCGTGTAACTGGCGAGCTGCGCGGCATCAGGCACTTCGATCACGTGCGCGGCGCCGCGGTTGCTATGGACAAAACGCTTGGTGGGCTCATCGCGCCAGCCAGAGCCGGCGCCGAGTAACGTGCCCACCGCCAGGAACCGTCCATCGGCACTCACCGCGAGGCTGCTGGGATACCAAGCCGTCGGAATCAGCCCTTCAACCGCACGCGCGCCCACGTTGATGACGGCGATGGCGTTGATCCCGCCACAAGCGACATACAGTCGCCCGTTGCTGAGGGCGAGCGCGTTCGGCGCGATGCCGGCCACTTTCTGGGCGAAGGGCTGAATCGAGATGCTGGCGAGTGAAACGTTTCTGGTCGTGTCGATCACAGAGACGGAGTCCTGGTTGGCGTTGGCCACATAGAGCCGGTTGGCGGCTTCGTCCCAGACGAGTCCCGTGGGATGCAGTTCGGCCGGGATCGTGTGCGTCACCTTAAGCGTGGTGAGGTCGATGCGCGTGATGGTGCCCGTGGACGCGATGCCGCGGCCGTCGACGACCACGCGATCGGCCGTAGGCGCGTAGCCGGTGGGTGCCGTCAAGTCCTTGGGTGTCGGACGCCGCCCACCCCAGTTGCTGACATACGCGACGGTGCCGGCGCGATTGATCACGGCTCCGAACGGCGCAATCCCCGTGTCCACCTTGCCGAGCGTCTGGCGCGTCGCCAGATCGATGACGGCGAGTGCGTTGTTGAAGATCAGAGGCACGATCGCCCTCGTCTGGCTGACGGCGAGCGCACCCGCGAGGTGCTCGCCAAGGGAACCGGTAAGCACGTTCGGACTGAGATCGCCCGGCGCGAGCTTCGCCAGGCGGACCTGCCCCGGACCGCTGCCTTGGCGCATGCCGAAATAGGCGGCGCCATTCTCGAAAGCGAGCGACTGCAGACCCGGCATGGCACCGCCGTGGACGACCCGCCCGAGGACTTTGTTCTGCCGCCAGTCGAGCCGATAGACGTGGTTGGCATTGAGGACCCAGAGTTCGGCAGGGTCTGCACCGAAGGCCACGCCATAGACGCGGCCTTGGAAGATGGAAGGAACGCCGGCTGGAGTGATGGTCTGGCGGGTGGTGACGACGCCGGGGTCAGGGACGGCGCGGACCGGTCGGTCGGCTTGGGCGAGGAGAGACAGCAGGATCAGGGCAGAGGTCATGTCCTGACCAGTTTAGTGCGGTTGCCAACGACATATCACGGCAAAAGTGTTTCATTCACAAAACTATTTGTTATCAATTAGATGGCTCCCCTCCGTTCCCCCGGAACTCTGTCGGACTAAGTTGTAAGTTCTTTATTATCAAGGTCTCCAGGCGAAATGTCGATTTCTGGACAGGTCGCGCGATCACTCTAAGCTATTGATAAATAACGGCTTATGTTCTATTTTCGGCCGGCTGCCCACGTGGCGCCGCGCCGGATTAACCACGTGGTGCCGCTATTGCGTTGACTCTCCAGTGCGTGCCCCAATACCGTCTGGAACACTCGACCCTTGCCATAGCGATACACCATCGCCATCGGCTCGTCCTTCCCCGTCTTGCGCGAACGCGCCGTGGCGAGAACTTCCACCGGGCGATTCCCTACCTGTCCAAAGTAGAGTTCGTCGGTGGTCTCGTAGCTCGCCAGGCCTTTCGTCAGTGGGTGTTGCCGAATCTCGACCCTAAACTTCCCGAATGGATCATGCCCCACCGTCGGCTGCGTGTGGTCCCAGACCCGGGCGACGATGTCGCGGTAACCCGGCCAATCCGTCCCCGGAGACTTGGGCAAGGAATGGTGAAAGGCGCCGTTGGCGAAATGAATCACCACCAAGCCGCCGCCTCGCTCAAGGTACCGCACCAGACCGGCTTTGGCGGCGTCGCTCAGCCCGGGACTAGTCCAGTTGGCGTAGTGCAGCACCACCAGCCGATAGTCCTCGAGCTTGGCTAATTGATTGGGATCCTCCGTGACGGTGACGTCGAACTCGGGCCCGCGGTCGTTGAGATCCTCGATCAGCGATACGGTCGTTTGCTTCCAAAGATGCGCCGGATGATCGTCGCCAGTAAGCAGCAGGGTCTTGACGGGCTTCGGCACCAGGATTCGGTCGACGTCCTCGACGACCTCAGCTTCGATTCCCGCTTCCGGGATTTCCAGCCCCGCACTCCAGGCAATTAGGTTCAGGAAGTACTTGCGATAGGCCGGGACAGTCCAATTGGAGAAGAAGTGTCCCATCGACGTGCCGAAGCCCCGGCCGCCATCAGGGCGTTCTACCGTCCATCCGACCGTATGCGAAGCCGGCGTTCCGCCGAGTGCCGGCACGCGCAGCAGCGGCTTCCAACCGGCCTGATTCTCGGGAAAACGGATCTGGTAGTAGAACTCTTCTTTCAGGTGGAACGGAGCGATTCCGCGTAGTACGGGATGCCCGGGCGACGCCGGCTCCACCTGAGTCTCCAAAGTCTTGATCGCCGAATACCACTTGCGCGCCCCGGTCTCATCCTGCCAGTCGAAGTAGCCGCCGCTCCAGGCCAGGATCTGCGGACCGTAGGCGTCAGGCGCAAACGTGGAAAAGTGAATCAGCCCGAAGCCGCAGCCGCGCTTCATCTGCCGTTCGATGACCTGCATCCGTTCCGGCGTCATGAGGGGGACAGGGCTGCCGAGGTGCCCATCCTGCCCATCCGAAATAGTGACGATGCTATCTGCCGTGTCGAGCATCGCCGGATTCTCGGGCCAGCCGTTGAAGACCAACTCCACTTTCGCGCCGCGCACGCTCCGCTCCAGCATCACCTTGAGCAGTTTGACGCTCTTCAGGTACTCGTGCATGCCCGGCGGATGGCTTTTTCGGCCGGCAATCAGCACAATCTTTTTCGGCGGTGCGCCATCAGCCAACGATGCCAGTAGCAGAAGCCAAACGAATCGCATGAGAACCACAGTGTATCCTTGAGTCGATGAAGGCCGAAGCCGCAATTCTATTTCTGCACGGCGTGACGCGGCGGGCGGAGACCTTTGCTCCCATCACTGGGACACTTGGGGAGCACTACCATCTTCACCAGCACGACTTTCGCGGACACGGCGAATCACCGCGCCGCGGACCGTACCGGGTAATCGACTATGTGGAGGATGCCGTCGACTTTCTCGACATCGTGCCACAGCAACGGGTTTTCGTCTATGGACATTCCCTCGGGGCAATGGTGGCGGCAGCCCTGGCGGTCCGGAGGCCGAAGCGTGTGACGGGTGTCGTGCTTGAGGATCCGCCCTTCCACACCATGGGCAGCCGGATTAACGATTCGCCCCTGGGCAGCTACTTCTCCGCGCTCCGTGGACTGGCGGGGTCGCAGACGCCGATAGCGGAACTCGCCCGCGAACTCGCCGAACTGCGTTATGGATCGGCCCGCACGATCCGCTGTGGCGACACTCGCGACGCGACCACACTCCGCTTTTCGGCATCCTGCCTGCGCCGGCTCGACCCGGCGGTGCTCGATCCCATTGCCGACGGCAGTTGGCTCGACGGTTACGATCAGGCAGAAATTTTCAAAGGCTTGGTGAGCCCGGCGCTAGTGCTCCAGGCCGATCCGGAGATGGGGGGCATGCTGACTGACCAGGATGCTGAGGCCTTGGTGAAGTCGGCCGCGGATGCGACAGTGGTGCGGATGCGAGGTGCGGGTCATGCGTTGCATTGGTCCGCCACTCAAGCCACCCTCTGCCATGTCCTGGCCTTTCTGGCTTCGTTCGACTAAGCAGAAAAGGCGTGGACCGAAGCCCACGCCTTTCCTCCGAATGAAAACGTCTCGTTAGTTTTCGAAGTAGCCGGCGGCCAGTTCGGGGCGGGCTTCGAGAGCCTGCTTCCAGCAACTGCGCGCTTCGTCCTGCTGTCCCTGCTGCTTCAGGGCGTGGCCCAGGTTCAGCAAAGCCTCGGCGAAGTTCGGGCGCTCGTTGAGCGCTTCGCGATAGTGCTGGATCGCGCTATCCACCTGGCCGGACTTTTGCAGCAACAGGCCCGTGTTGTAGTACAGCTCCGGCGTGCGTTCGCCGAGTTCGATCAGCTTGGCCTGATAGTCGAGCGCCTTGTGGTGATCGTCATTTTCCACCGCGAGCGCGGCCAATGCCTTCAGGGCATCAAGCGACTCGGGCTGGATCTGTAGGACGCGCTGGAAGGCGCCGGCAGCTGCTTCCCGGTCGCCGCCGCGCCAGTAGGCGAGGCCCAAATTCACTTGGGCTTCGAACCAGTCGGGACGCAGGCGCAGACACTGCTCGAAGGCCTCGACGGCCGCGCGCATGTCGGCACGCTCCAGGCGCAGATAGCCCAAACGGAACCAGACTTCGCGCCAATCGGGACGCTTGTCCAATAGTTCGCCGTAGATGTGTTCCGCTTGATCGGCCTGACCCTGGCGCTCGAGCAGCGCTGCCAAGTTGTACTGAACTTCCGGTAGATTGTGATTCTTGCCCAGCGCCGACTCGTAGCAATCTCGGGCACTCTTCAAGTCGCCCGACTGCTGCCGCAGCAGGCCCAACTGCACCTGCGCCTGCTCAGAGTCCGGGCGAATCCGCACGGCTTCGCCATACGCGCTGGCGGCTTGATCGGCTTTGCCCAGCTTCTGATAGGCCACCGCGAGATTGAACCAGCGCTCGTAGTGGTCCGGCGTGGCCTCCACCAGCTTCTGGCAGCAGCGGACCGCCGCTTCATAATCGCCACCATTGAAGGCGACTGTCGCCAAGCCTTCCAGGGCCGCCTGTGAAAACGGCCGCAACACCAGCAGGCGCTCCGCCACATCCCGAGTCAGGTCGTCGTCGCGTTTGGCCAAACCGATGGTGATCAGGTTGGTGAGCGCTTCTTCCGAATTCGGATTGCGGGCCAGCACCTGGTTATAGAGTGATGCCGCTTCATCCAGGCGATTCAGCGTCTGCAGCGCCACAGCTTTGCCAAAGAACGCAGTTTCCTGTTCCGGATCCAGCGTCAGCACTTGCTCGCAATGCCGGAGCGACTCTTCGGCCTGGCCCGCCTGCAGCAAACAGATGGCGAGACCAAGGCGCGCTTCCACCCGCGTGGGCTGCGCGCGCACGGAACGTTCAAAAAGTTGGGCACCCTCTTCCCAGCGGCCGAGCTTCTCGTAGCAGACGGCCAGGTTGAAGATGCCGGAAACATGATCCGGCGCCAGTTCCAGCAGACGCGTATAGCTGCGAGCGGCTTCATCGAACATCTCCAGCTCAAACTGGACATGGCCGCGCGCCGAGTACAGTTCGGCGTCCTGCAGGCCGGAGTCGATTGCGTCGCCGAGATCCTTCAACGCCTCTTTGCGCTTACCCTCGAGGTGGAGACTGACGGCGCGGGCAAGGACCGCGGCGGCTTCGGCGCCGGGGCCGTGCTGGCGGGACGTCACTTGAATTTCCGGCGCATTCTGCGCGCGTTGAATACCCTTTTTTAGATTCATCGTCTTTGCTTCCTCGATCTTTCCTCAAACTCTTTGCTACTGTCCCATCGACTTCGCGGGGGCGGTAGCTCCGCCAACCCCGTAAGGCACCAACATGGCGCACAGGCGCCCTAAGGTGTCGTATTGGTGCGACACTTCTACCCAGCGAATCCGGCCGACCTCTCCACGTCCTCCGGAAAAGCCGATTCCCCCCTGGGAATGCGTCTCGTCAGTGAATGTATCGACAACTTGGCCCAAAACTGAAGTGGTAAAGTCAGAACCATTTACATCCACCCGGATTCGGTAAAGCGTGTCCGAGCGCAGATTCATCACCATGGAGATCTGCTTGCGGTGCGACTCCCTCCCGTCCTTCACCACGGACCGGACGAGCGCCACCTCCGGAACCGGACCGCCGCGTACGATCACCAGCTTGCCGGAATAGTAGTTACGTGTGTCCTTGGCGCGATATACCCAGCTCAATGCCCGGCTTTCAATTTGCCCAAGAAACTCGAACGTGTAGTCGCTCAGCCCGGCCGTGGGTGTAAAGATGGCCAGATTCCCCGGCCTTACGAAGCCTGCCTGATCGTAGGACCAGTTCTCCGCCCAGTCCTCCCGCGCACCTTTCCACTCGCCCAGACCGGCACGGAAATCTTCGCCCAACTCCACCGCCGCGCGGCTCGAGATGCGCGACTTAAATGAAGCCAACATGGTCTGCACGCCGGAGGTATCCACCGCCAGATCGGCCTTCTCCGCTTGCTTGTTCAGAGCCTTGCCGTCCGGCGTCCACGAGTACCAGGCCAGGAAGAAGACCAACGGGATAATCAGCGCAACCCAGCGGATGTCCGCCGGCGCATGCTCCCAGAAGCGGCGCAGTACAGGAATTTTGATCGACGAGATGGCCGCATCAGCATGATTCTTGCCCTTGCGGCCAGCGGTCAGGCTTTGGCGGGCGGGATCCGGCTGTGTCCGCAAGCGTGGCTGCATCACCTTGGGTTCAAGGTGGAAGGTGACCGAATCAGCACCGGCGGCATACTCGATACGAGCGGGCCGGATGGTGGAGTTCAACCGGACTTGTTGGTCCGCTCGCCGCGGCCCGGCGGCCATCGCCGGCCGCGCCGGAAGGACCATCGCCACATCCATCGCCAGATGCCGGACTGCGAGCGTACTTACCCCAGTCAGCGCGCGCGTCTCCCAACGCCAATTCATCCGCCGGGCCGGTGCGAGCGAGGTGGGCTCCAGAAGGTCAGAGACCAGAAGGTCAGAGAGTTGTCCCGCGATCTTCAACCGGCTCGAGATTGCCGCCTGTGCCCGGCCGAGCATCATTTCCGGTGTGAGTACGTTGATTGCTCGATTCGGAGACGCTAGTCCCGGAACACGTTCCTCTGCAAGACGCGCGTTCAACGAGAACGTCGAAGGCGCGGGCGGCGCCCAGGCGAGGATGCTCTTTTGCCGCACCGGCATCGTGGAGAAATTCGGAACCATGGCCGGGAATCGGGCCACCGATCCCGCCACAGTCATCAATGCCGGCGGCGCCACCGCTGCGGCCAGCAGCGGTGTCATTCCGGCAGTGGCCAACTCGACTGTGGATGCCGCCCGCGGACGCCGGGAGAGCCAGACGAAGCAATCGTAAGCAAACTGCGCCACCACCGGTGTGCTGAGTAGAACGGCCGACGGCGCATAGGCGATCTGCCTGCTGACAGGCAGTGCCTCCGCCATGGCGCTGGCCTCCAGCCGTTCACAATAATTGGCTGGATCCGGAGCGAGATTCAGGCGAAGTGCTGCCGCCGCTGTTTGACTGAAACGCCACACGGCGGGAAGGCTTAGGACTCGTTCGCCTGCTTCCGGCTGCGGCGTGGCCCAGAGGATTAGGCTTGGACGCGGTACCTCCGCCGTAGCTGGCTCTGCGCGTTTCGCCGGCATCACTGGTACGGAGACGGCCGCTGAGGCTTGGCGGGTGACGGAAGCGCCATGATCGTTCAATGCTCGTAGCGTCTGATCGGCAGAGAGTCCAGCCAAGTTAGCTGAGGCACTCCAGGATGCCGTGCGGCCCCGCTCCGGCATAAACAGCTCCAGCGCCACCGGCGCCGGGTCCAGAGCCACTCCGGCTAGCTGGCCCAGCGGCAGCGCGGCCAACGAAGAAACCAGATACCGATCACAGAAGGAGGTATCGCTTGACGGGGCGGCTGTTGCTCTAGATGGCGACGACCTGGGCAGCGGGGCGGCTTCGTCTGTGGTCTTTTGCCTCGCCCGCAGGGTCCGCTCCCTCTGCTCCGTCAGAGATGCAAGCGCGAGTTGGTCCGACTGGGCAAGGAACTGCGCGCGGTGAGCGGCGGAGCAAAACTCGCCGTCCTTCAGCTTCCGGAATAGAGGTAACCGCTTCCCGCAGTACTGGCAACGCATCTGGACCTACTTCTCTGTGCCTCTATCGTACGGGGGACCGGAGTTTAGCGCTACCGGTTAAACCCCTTAGAGTGTGGGGCTTACCTAAGGTTACTGAGGGCAGGAGTAAGGTGTTTGCCGGAGATCCAGGGCGCAACGCACAAAAAACAAAGGAGCCACCGATTCGGTGGCTCCTTTGTTTTTAAACAACTTCTGTTCGAAAAACCGACTTACATCGGCTCCGGGAAGGTGAGGTTCGCCTTGGCGAGCGCTCGCTGCATCAGGGCAACAGCTTCAGGATCCCGCAACGACCGCGAAATCGACACCTCTGCCAGCAACATCTGACGCGAACGTTCCAGCATCTTTTTCTCGCGGAACGACAGTGGCTTATCGGCCTGCAAAATCAATAGGCTCTTGAAGACCTCAGCGATTTCCAGCAACGAACCGTGAGCCATCCGGTCGCTGTTTTCCTTGAAGCGATGCTTCCAATCGTTGGAACAATTGGGTTTACCTGTGGCAAGGAACTCAAGCATCCGCGTGACCTCAACGTTCTTGGTCACTTTTCGCAAACCCACCTGGTGGACGTGCGAGAAGGGCACCATGACAGTCATGCTGCTGTAGGCGAGCCGCAGAAGGTAGAACCTTTCCGCCTGGCCACCGAAGTTTCGTTGGCTTATGCTCTCGATTGTAGCCACCCCTTGGTTGGGGTAAACTACCTTTTCACCAATCTGAAAGGTCATCAGGGACCTCCTGTACACGACGGGATGGTTGTTCGACTTAGAGTCGGACGCGAAAGACGAATGTAACCCGCCGGTAGCAATCAAGTCAATAACAAAATTTATTGAATCCTTTTGAATAGCCCAGTTTTCGGCCCTTCCCGTTGGTTCTAAAGTACTGAGCATAAAGGCTGAAGGCGGGGAGATTTTACACATCCGAAACCCGATCGGGTCTGGGGTGATTCCGTGTACACTCTTGCGGGGTGTTGGTAGCTTGTTGCGCCCAGCGCAAGCACCTAACGGCCGGGCACGTGGCCCAAGGCGAATGGTTTAGAGCACTCAGCCGCCACGCTTTTTTCTGAGCTGCCGCTGTTCGTCCCCGGTGAAGAGGCTCTTTGGCCGGACCGCTGCGTCGGGATCGAGGCGCGCTTCATTCAGCCAGTCAACCAGCGGTAGCATGGCCCGCAGGGCACCCTTCAATTGGGCAGGGAATACTTTGCTTTTTACCGTCTCGTCAGGAAATGGCCGGGAGGCGACAAAGCTCTTATAGATCAACAAGTCGTACGCCGGATGATCGGGCGTGAAGCCGCGCAGCCGGGCTGATTTCTCCCCGGTCAAACCCTCGGGATAGTGCTTTTTCATCCCGCGCAGGATGGCCCTCAGCGGGGCCGGGTCCGCTGAGATCCGCTGGCGAACCTGATGCAACTCAGCGGTGGCCGGTTGGTACAGTCCGCAAGCTACGAACGACCTGCCATCCGGCTCGAGTTGGAAGTACCCGCAGGGGGCTTCCGCTGACTTCCCTTCCGGGCCGATCAGCGCGCCGAAGTTCGTCTTATAGGGCGTCTTGTTCTTCGAGAACCGCACGTCCCGGTGAATACGAAAGATGCACTTAGCGGGATCGACGGCGCCGAAGGCGGGCCGGACGTCTGCTAGGTTGAGGAGCACCTCCCCGACAAAGTCCTGGAACTGAGCCCGCGCCTCCTGGTACCGCTCCGTTTGGGTCGCAAACCACTCCCGATCGTTGTTCCTGCCGAGATCCGAGAGAAACTGGAGAATGAAGGCGGCATCCATTGACTCAGTCTACAATTCCCCGGCCGATGCGCCTGATGACGCCAGAGGCGGTCCGCGCCGCGATCGTCTATGAAGATGATAAAATCCTGGCCGTCAACAAGCCGGGCGACATCCCGTGCCACCCGTCCAAGCAGGGTCCTTGGTCGAGTCTTGTGGGCGCGTGCCGGGAGTACCTCGGTCTCGACCGGCTGCATATGCCTTCCCGGCTGGATCGCGAGACCAGCGGCATTGTTGTCTTCGCCAAGGATCACCCCACCGCCTCCCTGCTGCAGAAAGCGATTCAACTGCGGCAGGTGGAGAAAGAGTATCTGGCAATTCTGGTGGGCGGTCTGAATGACCCCGTGTTGGTGGATCAACCCCTCGGCGTCGACACCGAGTCCGTGGTGCATGTGAAGCAGCGGGTTCGTCCGGACGGAGCCGCCGCCGTCACCGAGTTTGAGCCGCTGCGGTCGTCGGGCGGCTTTACGCTGGCCACCGTCCGGCCCCGCACCGGCAGGATGCACCAGATCCGCGCTCACGCCGCCTGGCTGGGGCATCCTCTGGTGGGCGACAAAGTCTACGGCCCCGACGCCCAACTGTATCTGGACTTCATCCAGGATGGCGTCACGCCAGCGATGCTCCTTCGCCTGCTGCTGCCCCGACAGGCGCTGCACGCCTGTTCGATCCGGTTCCTGCTTGAACCTGGCCCGCTCGAGTTCCGTGCTCCGCTGGCTCCCGATTTGGCGGCCTTCGCCCAAAGCTACGGACTTTTGAGCGGAATGGCGGGCGGCAATGTTACCTTGGAGTGAAACGTAGTTCCGCAATTCGTCCACCAACTTTCCTTATCCATGTTCCGTTACGAAACCGCAGGTGAATCCCACGGCGAGTGTCTGGTCGCCACCTTGACTGGACTACCCGCCGGCATCCCGATCGACTTAGACCGCGTCAATCGCGAGCTCTGGCGCCGTCAACAAGGCTTCGGCCGTGGCGGCCGCATGAAGATCGAGACCGACAAAGTCCACGTGGTGGCGGGCATTCGCCACTCTAAGACCATCGGTGCGCCCATCGCCATCCTGATTGAGAACAAGGACTGGAAGAACTGGACCGAAGCTCTCCCCGTCGTCGACTTTGAAGGTTCGGCCGAAAAACGCAAAGAAGTGAAGCGCCCCCGCCCGGGGCACGTCGATCTCCCGGGGGCCATCAAGTACAACTTCGACGACGTCCGGTACCTGCTCGAACGCGCCAGCGCCCGCGAAACCACCGCCCGCGTCGCTGTCGGTGCCATGGCTAAGGAGTTTCTCTACTGTTTCGGCATCGAAATTTGGAGCCATGTCGTTGGCGTGGGCCAGGAGAAGTTGGGTCGCTTGGCGACATTCGACGAGATCAAAGCGATCAATCAGCAGGATGAAGTGCTGCTGAATTGCGTCGACGCGGAAGCCGAAGCCCGGATGAAAGATGTCGTCGACCAGGCGTACCGCACCGGCGACACGGTTGGCGGAGTGTTCGAAGTGGTGGCGCATGGTTGCCCGCCCGGCCTTGGTTCGCACATCACCTTCGATTCGCGCCTGGACGGCAAACTCGCTCAGGCGATCGTTTCCATGCAGGCCGTGAAGGGCGTCGAAATTGGCTCAGCCGCTGATGGCGCCGCCTCCTTCGGCTCGAAAGTGCAAGACACGATCCACTACAACAAGGACAGCCGGGACTTCCATCGCGGCGCCAACCGCGCCGGCGGGATTGAGGGCGGCATCACCAACGGCCAGGACATTATCGTTCGCGGTCTGCTCAAGCCGATCTCCACCTTGCGGCGTCCGCTTGAGTCAGTCGATTTGGATACCCGCGAACCGGCCCTGGCCGCCTACGAGCGCAGCGATATCGCCGTCGTGCCCGCCGCCGGCGTGATCGGTGAAAGCATGGTGGCGATCGTGCTGGCGCAGGTGTTCCTGGAGAAATTCGGCGGCGATTCCCTAGTGGAAACCGATCGTAATTACCGCGGCTATCTTGAGCAGGTAAAGAACTACTAAGGACCATGGTGTATCGCATCGTTAAATATCCTGACCCGGTGCTGGAGGTTCCCGCGGCGCCCGTCGTCGATTTTGGGCCTGAGCTAAGTAAGTTAGTCCACGACATGTTCGACACCATGTGGGCGTCGAAGGGTGTCGGCTTGGCCGCGCCGCAGATTGGCTTGTCGATGCGGATTGCGGTGATCGACACCAGCGCCGGCGAGAATCCCTCGGAGCGTCTGGTCCTCATCAATCCGGAGATCATCTTCCGCTCTGGCTCACAGACGGGCGAGGAAGGCTGCCTGAGTATTCCCGGCTTTCGCGAGAATGTCACCCGGCCGATGATCACCACCGTCCGCGCTCAGAATCCCAAAGGCGAAACGGTCGAAGTAACTGGTGAGGAGTTACTCGCCCGCGCCATTCTGCATGAGACGGATCACCTCAACGGCATCCTGTTCATCAACTATCTCAGCCCCCTCAAACGCGACTTGATCAAACGCAAGATTCGCAAAATGCAAAAAAGCGGCGAGTGGGACTAGTTCGACGCCCGAGCCGGCTATGCGCACCATCTACTTAGGCACGCCGCTTTTTGCCGTTGCCACGTTGGACGCCATGGCTGCCGCCGGACACGACATCGTCGCTGTCTATACCCAACCGGATCGTCCGAAAGGCCGTGGACAGGCGCTGGCCGCTTCACCGGTGAAAGAAGCCGCCTTGCGCTTGGGCTTGCCCGTTCGCCAGCCGGAAAAGTTGCGTACCGACTACGCCAGCCTCGCGGCCGATCAGGCCGACGTGATGGTGGTGGTGGGCTATGGCCAACTGATCCCGCAGTCGATCATCGACTTGCCTCGCTACGGCATCATCAACGTTCATGGCTCATTGCTTCCCAAGTACCGGGGTGCGGCGCCGATTCAATGGGCGATTGCCAACGGCGAGAAGGTGACCGGCGTTACCACGATGAAGATTGACGCCGGGCTCGATACCGGTGACATGCTGTTGAAGGCCGAGACCGAAATCGGCAAGGATGAGACCGCGCCCGAACTTGCCGCCCGCCTCGCAACGCTCGGCGCCGACTTGCTGCTTCGCACCCTGGATCAGATTGAGACGATCGTTCCGGTCAAACAGGATCCCGCTGAGGCCACCCTCGCGCGTATCCTCACCAAAGAAGATGGCCGCGTCAGTTTCGCCAGGCCGGCCCTGGAAATTCATTGCCGCGCCCGTGGCTTTGAGCCTTGGCCGGGCGCGACAACCGCTTTTCGGGGACAGCCGCTGGGCTTGGGCCGCATGAAAATCTCGGAGCGTCAGGGCTTGGCGCAGGGCGAGTTGCTTGCCGAACGCCAGCGCTTGTTCGTGGGTTGCGGCGATAATACGGTTTTGGAATTGTTGGAAGTGCAGCCACCCGGCAAGAAGCGCATGCCAGTTTCCGGCTTCTTGAACGGTGCCCGCCTCCAACCAGGAGAGAAATTAGGATGAGTTTGCCTCTGGGCTTTCGTTACTCGGCCGTGTATGCCGGTTTGCGCAAAACGAAGCGCAATGATTTGGGTTTGATTTGGAGCGACAAGCCCGCCAGCGCGGCTGCGGTGTTCACCACCAACGTGGTGAAGGCTGCGCCGGTACTGGCGGCTCAGGCGAACCTGCTCGCCGCGGGCGGACGCGTCCAAGCGGTGTTGGTCAACGCCGGCAATGCCAACTGTGCCACGCGCACCGGCGACCGCGTCGTGAAGGATACGCTCTCGGCTTTGTCGAAATCGCTGAAGGTTCCGGCAAAATTGCTGTTTCCGGCCTCCACCGGCGTGATCGGCGTGGAGATGAAGGGCGAGTTGGTGGTGAAGGCGATTCCGGCGCTGGTCACCGAGGCGAGCGAGAGCCGCTTCGATGACGTTGCGCTGGCGATTATGACGACGGATCTTGTTCCCAAGTCGGTGGCGGCGGGTTTGGAATTGAAGGGTGGAGTCGTCCACATCGCCGGAATGACCAAAGGCTCCGGCATGATTCATCCGAACATGGCCACCACACTGGCGTTCGTGATGACGGATGCGGAAATCGCCCCGGCAAAACTGCAGCCAATTCTGAAGCGCGCCGTTGACGCGAGCTTTCACCGCATCTCCGTGGATGGCGATACCTCCACGAACGACTGTGTCCTCGTGATGGCGAACGGAGCCAGTGGCGTGGCCGTCGCGCCTCGTGAGTTGAAGGCCTTCGAAGAGTCGCTCACCGTGGTACTGCAGAGCTTGGCCAAGCAGATTGCCCGCGATGGCGAAGGCGCGCGCAAACTCGTCACCATCGACATTCAGGGGACGAAAAACAATGCCGATGCCGCGCGCATCGCCCGTTCGATTGCGAACTCGCCCCTGGTGAAGACGGCCATCGCCGGCGCGGACCCCAACTGGGGCCGCATCATCTGTGCCGCTGGCTACAGCGGAATCCAGTTTGATCCCCGCGGCGTGGATATTGCGTTTCAGGGAACGCCCGTCTGCCAACGCGGCTTGGCCGTGGACTTCGACGAGAGCGCACTCACTGAGCGGCTGAAAGAAAATGACGTTTCGATCGGCTTCAAGCTGCGCGGCGACGGCAAGGGAGCGGCGACCTTCTGGACTTGCGATCTGACTGAGGGCTACATCGAAATCAATGGCAGCTATCGCACTTAGCTTCTGGCTGCTGTTTGCCTTCGCGGACGACCGGGCGGCCGTAGCCGACTTCCTCGGCGATGCCGCCAACGATCTGTCGAACGGCAACGCCAATGGTTTCCTGAAACGCTTCGACCGAAAGATGCCCGGTTACAGAGAACTGGAAACCGAGGTTCAGGCTCTGGTGAAACTCGCCGGCGTGTCGAGCGCCGCCCAGGTGCTGGAATTGCGGCCCTCGGACGGTAACTTACTCGTCAGTGTGGACTGGTTCGTCGAGTTGAAGCAGCATGGCCAGGACCTATCCGGTGAACGGCGGCGCGAGTTAGTGCAAGTGACAATGAAGCGCGCAGGCAAAGGCTGGCAGATCCTGACCTTGGAACCCAGAACGCTCTTCGCTGCTCCTCGCCTCTAACTGCCCGTAACTTACTGTACGAAGAAGGCGTGCGCCTGCTCCGCCGTGTAGTCGATATCGGCTTCGGTATGCGCGGCCGACATGAACGCCGCTTCAAACTGGCTGGGCGCGAGATAGACGCCGCGCTCCAGCATCCAGTGGAAGAACTGGCCGAAGCGCTTGGCGTCGGACTTTTTCGCCGAGGCATAATCCGTCACCGGTTCCGTGGTGAAGAACCAGGTGAACATCGAGCCGACTCGATTCACCGTGATCCCGGCCGGCGGATTCGCGCAGAGACGTGCGCTCAGGGCTTCGATCTTCGTGTAGACCTCGGGATGAGCCTTCAAGTAGCGCAGCATTGCCAGCCCGGCGGAGACAGCCAGGGGATTGCCCGAAAGCGTACCGGCCTGGTAGATCGGCCCTTCCGGCGCCACATGCATCATCACCTCGGTGCTGCCGCCGTACGCCGCGATCGGCAAGCCGCCGCCGATGATCTTGCCGAGCGCGGTCATGTCGGGCTTAATGCCGTAAAGTTCCTGCGCGCCGCCGTAGGCGAGCCGGAAGCCGGTCATCACCTCGTCGAAGATCAGCAGCGTGCCGTTTCGGGTACAGAGTTCGCGGAGCCCGGCCAGGAAGCCCGGTGCGGGCGGGACGCAGCCCATGTTGCCGGCCACCACTTCCAGCATGATGCACGCAATCTGCCCCGGATGCCGGTGGAATGCGGCCTCCACCGCGGCCAGGTCGTTATACGGCACCGAGATCGTGGTGGCCGCGAAAGCGGCCGGGACGCCGGCCGAATCGGAGAGACCAAGCGTCGCCAGGCCCGAGCCGGCCTTCACCAGCAGCGAGTCAACGTGGCCGTGATAACATCCTTCGAACTTGATGGCGAGGTCGCGGCCGGTGAAGCCCCGGGCCACTCGCAGGGCGCTCATGGCGGCCTCCGTACCCGAATTCACCAGGCGCACCATCTCCATGGAGGGGAAGGCGTCGCGGACGGCTTCGGCCAGCAGGACTTCGCGTTCCGTCGGTGCGCCGAAGCTGGTGCCGATCTCAAGCACTTCGCGCAGCGCCTCAATGACGCAGGCCGGGCGATGGCCGAGGATCAGCGGTCCCCAACTGCCGATGTAGTCGAGATACGAGTTGCCGTCTTCGTCGATCAGGCGGGGGCCTTCGCCTTTCGCAATGAAGATCGGCGTACCTCCCACGCTGCGGAAGGCGCGGACGGGCGAGTTGACGCCGCCGGGAATGGTCTTGCGGGCACGCTCAATCAGCGCGACGGATCGGTCAAAGTTCATGTCTCTTGAAGTTTCTCATATCGAACTGATCCGGCTGGTCCCAAAGCAGTGGCGCAGGAGCGTTGAAGGGCGCAAAATAAAGCCATATGGGTACGATTCGCTTCTCGCTCGCTCTCTGGCTCGCTTTGGCGTTACCCGCCGCTGAACTGAATTCCCTGCGCTTCAAACCGCAAAACACTGACCCAACCTGTAAACCCTGCGAGGATTTCTACAAATTCGCCGTGGGCGGTTGGATGGCGGCCAATCCGATTCCGGACGCCTACCCGCGCTGGACGAACTTCCAGGCCTTGGCCGAACGCAACCGCGACCTCCTGCGCGAGATTCTGGAGGCTGCCGCGCTGGCGAAAGCTCCGGTTGGATCCGACGAGCAAAAGCTTGGGGACTACTACGCCGCTTGCATGGACGAGGCCAGCATCGAGAAGGCGGGCTTCACTCCTTTATTGCCCGACCTGAAGGCAATCGATGGCCTAAAGAACGTCCGTGATTTCCCACGCGTGCTCGCCTTTCTGCACTCCACCGGAACGAATGTCCTGTTTAACTTCGGTTCCCAGCCGGACGCGCAGGATAGTTCCCGAATCGTGGCGGGCGTTTTTCAGTCCGGCTTGGGGCTGCCCGACCGCGACTTTTATCTCAAGGCGGACGAGAAGTCCGAGACGACGCGCAAGGAGTATCTCCAGCATATTGGCCGGATGCTGAAACTGCTCGGCGATCAGGACGAGACCGCCGCGGCCCGCATCTTTGCACTCGAAAAGGCGATGGCGACGGCCATGATGGAGCGGACGAAGCTGCGGGATCCGAAGGCGACCAATCACCCGATGGCCGTGGGCGAATTTGTAAAGCTGACGCCGGCCTTCAACTGGGCCAGTTATTGGAGCTTGCGCCAGACGCCCGCGCTCACCCTGGTAAACGCTGGACAGCCCGAATATCTGAAAGCCCTCAATCAGTTGCTCACCAGCGTCCCGATCGCGGACTTTCGTACTTATCTGCGCTGGCACGCCGTGCGTGGCGCCGCCCCTTTTATGACCAAGGCTTTTGCTGACGAAGCTTTCAGCTTCACGAAAGTGCTGACGGGAGCCAAAGAGCAACTGCCCCGCTGGCGGCGTTGCGTCCAGGCGACTGACGAGCAACTGGGCGAGGCTCTGGGCCGTAAGTTCGTCGAGAAGCACTATCCGGCCAAGGCCAAGCAGCGGATGAATGAGCTGATCGACAATCTGTTCGCCGTGCTCCGCGAAGATCTTACCGCCGCTGACTGGATGAGCAGCAGCACGCGGGCGCAGGCACTGGCCAAACTGGACTCCTTCAAGCGCAAAGTGGGCCATACGGAGAAGTGGCGCGACTATTCGACCGTCAAAATCGCCCGCAAGTCCTACTTCGGCAATTCGCTTGAGACTTCGCGCTTCGAAGTTCGGCGCGATTTGAAGAAGATCGGTCAACCGGTGGACCGCGGCGAGTGGCTGATGACGCCGCCGGAGGTGAACGCCTACTATCATTCGCGCAACATTGAGATCGTTTTTCCGGCGGGCATTTTGCAGCCGCCGTTCTTCGATTTCGAAGCGGACGACGCCATTAACTATGGTGGAATCGGCGCCGTGATCGGCCACGAAATCATCCACGGTTTCGACGACAACGGCCGCCAGTTCGACGCGCAAGGGAATCTGCGCGATTGGTGGACGGCCGAGGACGGCAAGAAGTACCAGGAGCGCGCGAATTGCGTCGAGAATCAGTTCTCGTCGTTCAAGGTGCAGGACGGGCTTAACGTCAATGGCAAACTGGTGCTGGGCGAAAGCATAGCCGATTTGGGCGGCTTGCGGCTGTCCTACCGCGCTTTCCAGAAGTCGTTGCAAGGCAAGCCGAAGCCGGAGAAGGTGGATGGCTTCACGCCGGAACAACGCTTCTTTCTGGGCTGGGCCCAGGTGTGGGCGGCGAATTATCGCGCGGAGTATGAGCGCATGACGACGCTCACCGATCCGCACCCGCTGCCGCGCTTCCGGGTCAACGGACCACTCTCGAACCTGCCCGAGTTCCGGCGGGCGTTCGGCTGTCAAAGCAGCGACCCGATGGTGCGGAAAGAGGGCGACCGCTGCCGGGTCTGGTAGGCAAAAACAAATCGGGCCCGGAGACATGCTCCGGGCCCGGGTTAGCAGCCACTTACGCTGGCAACTCTCTATTGGAGGGAAACAGTCGACTCACACTCAGAGTGCCCTTTGACGGGCACCCTCCACCATCAGCTGATTGCTGACGGAGAACGCCCCCGGAACCTGCATGGCGCGCATGTAAGCCAAGTGGCGGTCGCCCTCATTGGCTACCATGCCGACCAGCGTGACGTTGCCGTTCTTCACCAGGATGCGGATCCCGGGAATCACGCCTAAGCCATAACGCTGCAGGGCGGGAAAACTGTAGATGGACCGCAGGGTCGCCAGACGAACACGGTCGTCAAAGGGCGAAAGCGGCAGCACCTCGATCTGGTTCGAAACCGTCGAAACACCGGCTACACGCTGTACGACGCGCTCGGCGTCGGTCCGTAACGTCGGGCGATTCACCTGACCGGCCAGAATCACTCTGTCTCCTTCCACCTGGAAGGTGAGATGGTCAAAGACCCCAAGCCACGGCAACATCACCAACTCATGCCGGACGCGTTCGGACAAGTCCTTCACGGGCTTGTCGGAAGCAGACAGCAGCACGGGGATCGCCAACAGCAGGCCCAACATTTTCATCCGTTTCATTTGGTGTCGATCTCCTCTCGACACCTGAGCAGATGCGGGATTGGCTGGGCGCGTTTCGAGTATTTATTTGCGTATAAGTGAAACCAATGCGACGTTTTTCCCGTAGCGCAGAAAGCCAAATGGGAACCGTTGAAGCTCGAAAGAGCGACAACGATTCCCATTTGACTCTCCCCCCGGAGATCGTGGAATGCCTTTAGGCCGCGTCGGCAAAAAGCGACTGCTGCAAGGGCTTCGAGGAGCGAAAGCCGTCCAGCGCCTCGGGGTAGCGGCGCAGGAGTTCCTTGGGTACGATGCTGGCCGGACCGAAGAGGGCCTGCATCTGAAAGGCATTCACTAAGGACTTGGCGTTGGCTTCGTTGTTGAAGACGACGAAGACCTGCTTGGCGTGCTGGCCGATGCGCTCAATGCGGTCGGCCCAATCGTTCAATTCGGACTGCGGATAGAGGTAATCATACCGGCGTGTCCGTTCCCGGAGACCGGAAGTATCCCGGAACCAGGTGTCGTAGTTGCGGCCATTCAGTCGGACATAGCCCACACCGTTGGTGAGGATGGACGTCGGCGGCATGGCTCGGCCATAGGACGGCTGGTCCAGATTGCCGAAGCTGAGGCGGTAGTCGATGAGCGTACCGGTTGCTTCTGGCAGCAACCAGCTTTCGTGGGCGAACTCGGCCACCAGCGGATAGCCATGGAACGCTTTGCGTAATTCGATCAGATAGAGGCGGTTCTCTTCTGTAAAGCGGAAGGACCACGGAAACTGCATGACGAGAGCGCCCAAGCGGCCCGCGGAATGGATCGGCAACAGCCCGTTACGAAACAAAGCCACTTCGGCCTTATCCAGTTTCTTTTCATGGGTAAACTGACGACCCAGTTTGGCGCTGAACAGAAAGTCGGAACGGTGCGAGACCATGGCGACCCAAAGCTGAGCCACCTCCGGTTTGATCGCCTGATGGAAGGAACAGTTGATCTCGACGGTGTTGAAGTACTGAGACAGATAGCTAAGCGGGTGGAAGCCGCGGGGCTTCGGTGACGGGTAAAAATGAGTATCCCAGCTGGGGTAAGCCCAACCGGCGGGACCGATGCATAGATTGGTGGGACGGAGACTAGAGGGGGGTAAGTCAGTCATCGCTTTCTCTTCGCCTTTTCAATCTACGCCTTGTCTTCGCCTTCGTCAAGAAGAAAAGGCGAAGAAAGTTTGACGCTTCACGAAACGAACCGGCAAGTAATTGATTTTTATGGAATATCTTGGTTCTGGAATCCCCGTCGCGGCGGAGCAGGTTTGGCGAGGGGATGAACTCTCCCGGAACCAGGATCGCAGGCACCACCAAGCGAATTGGTCCTGCTTGAGCCGGCTGGAGGGGGGAATGTGTTGAGCGCGTGGCGTTTAGACGTTCGCCAGAGGGAGGGAATTCGCTGTGACCGGGCCTTCGCGATAGGATGTTGGGGTCGTGCCATTTATCAATCCTGATTTCCTGCTTGAGACGGTTGCCGCCCGGCGCCTCTACCATGACTATGCCGAGTTCGAGCCGATTCTCGACTATCACTGCCACTTGCCGCCCCAGGACCTGGCCGAGAATCGCCGGTTTGCGAACCTGTTCGAAATCTGGCTGGAGGGCGACCACTACAAATGGCGGGCCATGCGGGCGAATGGGATCGCTGAGCGCTTCTGCACGGGCGACGCGACGCCGCGTGAGAAGTTCCAGGCCTTTGCCCGGACGGTGCCGCAGACTTTGCGAAATCCGCTTTATCACTGGACACATCTTGAGTTAGCGCGCTATTTCGGGATTACCGAATTGCTGGACGAGTCGACCGCCGAGAACATCTGGAACCGGGCGAACGAACAGTTGGCCGGGGATTTGACGGCTTGGGGGATCGTCCGGAAGTTCGACGTGCGGGCGGTGTGCACCACTGACGACCCGGCGGATGGCCTGGAGCATCACGAGGCGATTGCGAAGAGCGGCCTAAAGACGAAGATGTATCCGACGTTCCGGCCGGACAAGGCGCTGATTGTGCATCAGCCAGAGGCCTGGAAGGCCTGGACGGGGAAACTGGCGATGACGGCGGGGCAGGAGATCTCGAGTTTCGCGACGTTTCTGGCGGCGATTGCCAAGCGCCACGCGGCATTCGCGGCGATTGGCGGGCGACTTTCGGATCACGGCTTGAACCACTGCTTTGGAGCGCCGTGCGCCGAGTCCGTGGCGCGGGCCATCTTTGATCGGACCTGGGCCGGACAGGCGGCGACGGCCGAGGAGCACCGGCAGTTTGCCAGCTACCTGATGTTCTACTTTGGGCAACTCGACGCGCAGGCGGGCTTCACGAAGCAGATCCACCTGGGGGCGTTGCGGGCGGCGAATTCGCGGGCGTTGGCCGAGATCGGTCCGGATACGGGCTTCGATTCGATTGGCGACTGGCCGCAAATGGAGATGCTGCGCGACTACCTGGATGCGCTGGATCGTGAGGGCAGTTTGCCGCGCATGGTGATCTACAACCTGAATCCGGCGGACAATTACGCGCTGGCGACGATGGTGGGAAATTTCCAGGACGGGAAGATCGCGGGCAAGATGCAGTTCGGCTCCGGCTGGTGGTTTCTGGACCAGAAGGAGGCCATGGAGTGGCAGATGAATGCCCTCTCCAACTGCGGCCTGCTGTCGCGGTTTGTCGGAATGCTCACCGATTCGCGCTCGTTTATGAGTTATCCGCGGCACGAGTATTTCCGCCGGACCTTATGCAACTTACTGGGCCGGGAGATCGAAAACGGCTTAGTACCCGAAGACTACGAGATGGTGGGGAGCATGGTGAAGCGCATTTGTTTCCACAACGCAGAACAGTTCTTCGGGCTCAATCTGTAAACCTTCAACATGGGCGAAACCAGCACAGGTGCGCGGCACGTCCAATCCCCATGCGCCCCGTGATCGTTTGCTTGGCCCTGGTGGTAATCTCCAGTTGCACGAAGCCCACCCCTTCCTCGCAGCAGGAAACTACTCCATTGGCCCAAACGGTGCCCGCAGCGTCGGAGCCAGCCTTGGCAGAGACCAAGGCAGCTCCCGTGCGGGTGGCAGCGGTTCCCGTGAGGGAACCCGTTACGCTGCCAGCGGGAACTTCGGTCGAGGTCAGAACGACCTCGACCATCTCCAGCCAGACGCATGCGGCAGGGACCATGTTTACCGCTTCGTTGGTAGGCCCGCTGATCAGCGGAGACCGGGTTTTGGCTCCGGCCAATTCGCGGGTGGAAGGCGTGGTCGCGAGCGTCAGCCAAGGGGGCAAGGTAAAGGGACGGTCCAACATTGCACTGCGCCTCACTTCGATCACGTTGGCGGACGGCCGCACGGTGAATCTGGAGACGCGCAGTTGGGGCGTGCAGGCGCGGGCCACGAAAAAGAAAGACGCGATGAAGATTGGCATTGGCGCGGGCGTGGGTGCGGCGATCGGAGCGATTGCGGGCGGCGGCAAGGGCGCGGCAATTGGGGCCGGCGCGGGAGGCGGCGCGGGCACTGGAGTGGTGCTGGCGACGCGCGGAGAGCCGGCGGTGGTGGCGGCCGAGTCGCGGATTCGCTTTGCATTGGCGGCACCGGTGACGTTTCCTTGAGTTAGGCCATTGAACGAGCAGGCTGGTTGGTCAGTGGCCGCGCCACCTGATCGGTGCTGACCGGGGTGCTTCAAGGCGCCTTGTAAGGATGGCGGTGGCGTTACGCCGTGAAGCCAGACAAGCCGTCGATGCCTAGCACGAGGAGTCAATTCTCCTTGAGCGATGCAGTGCCAAGTGGGCTGCATGGGCTAAAATCAAGGTTTGTCGAGCCCTAAACCAGTTCTGAATCTTGATGAATACCTAGCTGCGGAACAGGTACTCGTGGATCGTGCATTGAACCGCTGGCTGCCGCCGGAGTCGGCGGCTCCGGAAACGCTGCACAAATCAATTCGCTACAGCATTTTTGCGGGAGGGAAACGCATTCGTCCGCTGCTGGCGATGGCGGCCGCCCGGGCGGTGAATTTAGAAGCACAGGGTTGCGAGGACGCAGCCTGCACGCTGGAGATGATCCACACCTATTCGTTGATTCATGACGACCTGCCCGCCATGGATGATGACGACTTACGCCGCGGCCGGCCAACGAACCACGTCGTCTTCGGAGAAGCGATCGCCATCCTGGCCGGCGATTCGCTTTGCACGATTGCCTTCCAGACGCTTGCCCGTTTGCCGCACACGCCGGCGACTGTCCGCCTGGCGATGATCGATGAACTGAGCACGGCGTCCGGGACAGTGGGTGGCATGATCGCCGGCCAGGTGCTCGACATCGAAGGGGAAGGCCGACCGCCGTCGGCGGAGTTGCTCGACAGTATCCACCACGCCAAGACCGGTGCCTTGCTCTGCGCGAGTGTGCGGATGGGGGGACTTTACGCGGGCGCTGATGCCACGCAAATGGCCGCCCTCACCAGCTTTGGTGAACATATCGGACTCGCGTTCCAGATTGTCGACGACATCCTCGATGTCGAGCAAAGCTCCGAGGCGTTGGGCAAGACGGCGGGCAAGGACGAGGCGCAGCAGAAGATCACGTTTCCAGCGGTGCATGGTCTGGCGAAAAGCAAAGAGATGGCGGCGAAGGAGCGGGCCGCTGCGCATGCGGCGCTCGATTTGTTTGGGGGACGGGCGGAGCGGCTGCGGCAATTGGCGGATCTGATTGTCGAACGCCAAAAGTAAGTCGCGGCTGGATGTGCTGCTGGTGGAGCGCGCCCTGGCGCCTTCACGGGAGAAAGCGCAAGCGCTGATTCTGGCGGGGCAGGTGCTGGTGAATCACCAGAAGGCTGCGAAGTCCGGGCAAAGCGTCAGCACTGATTGCGTGATTGAGATGCTGGGGCAGACGAAGTATGTCGGCCGCGGCGGCTTAAAACTGGAAGCGGCGTTGGACCATTGGGCGATTGATCCGGCGGGTTGGGTGGCGATGGACGTCGGGGCGTCGACGGGGGGCTTTACGGACTGCCTGCTGCAGCGAGGTGCGATCCGGGTGCACGCGGTGGACGTGGGCAAGACGCAGTTGGCTTGGGGGATTCGCAGCGATCCGCGGGTGGTGATTCACGAGGAGGCGAATGCGCGCTTCCTGACATCGGATATGATTGGCGAACCCGTGAAGCTGATCGTGTGCGATGTGAGCTTTATTTCGGTAACCATGATTCTACCGGCGCTGGCGGGGTTGGCGGACCAGATGCTGATTCTGGTGAAGCCGCAGTTTGAAGTGGGACGGGAACAGGTGGGCAAAGGGGGCATTGTGCGGGACGCAACTTTGCATGAAATGGCTTGTGAAAAGGTGGGGCAAGCGGTGCGACACTTAGGGTTTACCAAAAACCTGATTCCGTGCCCGGTGCTGGGCGCCGGAGGCAATCAGGAGTTCTGGTTGTGGGCGAAACGAGAGCCATGAGCATCGGGACAGTTGGGATTATTTCGAAACCGGAAGCGCCGCAGGCGATCACTCTGGTGCCGCAGTTGCTGGCTTGGCTGGCGAAGCGCGACCTCGCGGTGCGCATGGACGAAGCGACCGCCGAATATGCGGGGCGCAAGGACGGCGTGCCGCGCGAAGCGGTGGCTGAAGGTACGCAGCTATTGATCGTGCTAGGCGGCGACGGGACGCTGCTGTCCGCGGCGCGAGCGATGCTGGGCAACGACCTGCCGATTCTCGCGGTGAACCTGGGTGGACTGGGCTTCCTGACGGCGATTACCGTTGACGAAGTGTTCCCGGAACTGGAACGCGCACTGCAGGGCGATTTCCGCGTGGGCAAACGCAATATGATTCATTGCGAAGTGCACCGCGAAGGCTCGCCCGTAGCTCGTTATGAAGCGCTGAACGACGTAGTGATTACCAAGGCGGCAATCGCGCGGATCATCGACGTAGAGTGCTGGGTGGATTCGCACTTTGTCTGCCGCTACAAGGCCGATGGCCTGATTGTCTCGACTCCGACCGGATCGACAGCTTATTCACTGTCGGCGGGTGGCCCGATTTTGTTTCCGCAACTGGGCGCGCATTTGATTACGCCCATCTGTCCGCATATGTTGACCAACCGCCCGGTAATTGTGCCGGACGCGAGCGTCATTCGCTTATACAACCGAGCCGAGGACGAGGGGGCTTACCTGACGGTGGATGGTCAGGTGGGAGAGCCGCTGCGCCGCGACGACCTAATTCTCTGCCAACGGTCGGAACATGCTGTTAGCCTGATCCGGCCGCCCAAATTACTCTTCTTCGACGTGTTACGCGCGAAGCTCAAGTGGGGAGAACGATGAAACGAATTAGTCTAACGGCGTGGATCTTTGTCGCCTTGATGGCAGGGGCGCTGTTCGGTTACGCCTACCCGGAGGCGGGCGTCGAGATGAAGATCATGAGTACGGTCTTCATCAAGATGGTGAAGTCGATCGTGGCGCCTTTGTTGTTCGCCACGCTGGTCTTCGGGATTGCGGGTGGCGCTCATTCCGGCGCCATGGGGCGCATTGGCATGCGCGCGGTGATCTACTTCGAAGTGGTGACGACGGTGGCGCTATTTGTCGGCCTGGGCTTCGTGAATTTCTTCCAGCCCGGCAGGGGCGTTGATTTATCGAAGGCAAAAGCATTGGAAGCACCGGCGGCTAAGGTCACGTGGCAGGGGATTATCGAACATACTTTCCCCGCGAGCATTATTGACTCGATGGCGAAGAACGATGTCCTGCAGGTGGTAGTCTTCGCTATGTTGTTCGGCATGGCTTGCGCGGCCGTCGGTCATAAGGCCAAGGCGATGGTGGAGTTTTGCGAGTCGCTCTCCGAGGTGATGTTTAAGTACACCGCCTTCGTGATGTACGCGGCGCCGCTGGGCGTTTTCGGCGCGATGGCCTCTACCGTGGGCCAGTATGGCGTGGCGGTATTGTTCAATTTGGCGCAGCTCGTGCTGACGATGTTCGCAGCGCTGGCGTTCTTTGTGATTGTGGTGCTGGGCGCGGTGATTTTCCTGGCGAAGATCCCGTTAGGGAAGTTCGTTCGCGCCGTAAAGGATCCTTATATTCTGGCGTTCTCCACGGCATCGAGCGAAGCGGCGTTGCCGATGGCGCTCTCCAACATGGAACGCTTCGGAGTGCCGAAACATATCGTTTCGTTTGTGATGCCACTGGGGTATAGCCTGAACCTGGATGGGTCGACGTTGTACCTGGCGGCGGCGTCGATTTTTGTGGCGCAGGCGGCCGGGATCGAGTTGAGCCTCGGACAGCAGATCATGATGATGCTGACCCTGATGTTGACCAGCAAGGGCGTGGCCGCGGTGCCGCGCGCGAGCCTCGTCATTCTGATGGGCACGCTGTCGACCTTCGGTTTGCCGACAGAACCGGTGGCGCTGATTCTGGGCGTGGATGCCGTGCTCGACATGGCGCGTACGTCAGTGAACCTGTTGGGTAACTGCCTGGCTGCGGCCGTGGTGGCGCGCTGGGAAGGCGTCGATATCTCGGGCGATGAGAAGCCAGTCACCGCCACGGCGACGGCTGCTTAGCGGCCGACGACGAGCGCTGAGTTCTTGCTGCCAAAGGCGATGCAGTTGCAGACGGCGTTCTCGATGTTCATTTGACGTGCGGGCCCGGGGATGTAATCAAGATCGCACTCCGGATCCGGCGACTCCAGGTTGATGGTGCCATGCATGCGGCCGTCGCGCATGCCGAGTAAGGTGGCGGCGAGTCCGGCGGCGCCGCAGGCGCCTTGCGGATGTCCGATGATGCTTTTCAGGGCGGAGCCCGGCAGTTTCCTGGCATGATCACCGAACGCTAAGTGCATGGCGCGGGTCTCAATGCGGTCGTTTAGCTCGGTGGATGTGCCGTGGTAGCTAACGTAATCGATGGCTTCCGGCGCGAGGCCGGCCTCTGCCAACGCCAGCCCCATGGCCCGCGCCGGTTCCTCGCCGCACTCCTCGAGGCGGACGCGGTGGAAGGCTTCGCAAGTGGAGCCATAGCCCTTAATTTCGCCGTAGATGCGCGCCCCGCGGGCGAGGGCCATCTCACGTTCTTCGAGGACGAAGAACCAGGCGCCTTCGGCGACTACAAAGCCGTCGCGGTCTTTGGAAAAAGGGCGCGAGGCGCGGGTAGGTTCGGCGTTCCAGCGGCTGGCCATGATGCGCATGATAATGAAGCCGCGCATGATGAGCGGGGCGAGGGGCGTATCGACGCCACCGGCGACCAGCCGGTTCATGTTTCCGAAGGCGATCGAGCGATAAGCGTAGCCGATGGCATCCGTCGATGAGGTGCAGCCGTTGGAGAGAAGGTGGCTGTAGCCACGGAGGCCGAAGCGCATGGAGACTTCACTGGAGAGCGTGCCGGGCGTAGAGGTGGGCACGACGTAGACGCTGCACTCTTTCTGACGGCCGGTGTAGTAGAGCTCGTACTGGTGCTCGGTGAACTCCCAACTGGCGGCGCCGGAGCCGGTGACGACGCCGATTTCCCGGGATTCCTCGCGGGACATCGATTTGGAGTCCAGGCCGGCGTCGGTGAGCGCCTCGCCGGCGGCGGCAATGGCGAACGGGGTGGCGCGGGAGACGTGCGGGCGGTCCTTGACGCTGACGTATTGAGTCTCGTCGAAGTTCTCCACTTGGCCGGCGATGCGGACGGCCAGATCCGACGCATCGAAGCGCTCAATGGGCCGGACGCCACTCTCGCCACGCAGGGTTGCGGCCCAGAACGCCTCCCGCCCGATGCCGTTCGGACTGACTGCGCCGATGCCTGTGACCACTACCCGTCGCTTCAATAGACGCTCCTTGAACAGAATTAATGCTGTTGAGTTACTGTGCTAGTATAGGCGTTTTTCTGTGGATGACCTCGAATCGATTCCCCCCTTGCCCGATCCCGTACTGGATCGCCGTCCCGACGCGGCTGTCGAGGCAGGGTTCGCTGTAACTCCGCCTCGCGCCGGTGGCTCGAGTTGGAGTTTGCGTGCGCTGTCGGGTCTGGAAGTCGGCATTCTGGGGAGCGCGATTATGCTGCTCTGGGTGGCCTTGGGTTGCTGGATGCAGGGCCAGTCCTTCTGGACGATTCCGAATCTGCTGGCTGCTACGTTCTACGGCGGAAGGATGTTGCGCCCGGATTTTGTCTGGCGCACCTTCGCGGGTTTGGCCCTTCATTTTTCGATTGGGGGGCTGGTGGGCGCACTTTATGGGGTGTTGCGTCCCTCCTCTTGGCCCGTCTTCACCACCTCATTTATGGGTATCCTATACGGGGTAGTGCTCTACAGCTTGGGCACACTTTGGTTCTGGAAACGGGTGAATGGAATGATGGCGGTATATTCGACGCAGACCTTTGTTCTCATTGGTTATGTGTTGTTTGGAGTCGCTTTGGGCTTAATTCCGTCCCGGCTTCGTTCGCTGGAACGCCACTTCTTGGTACACTAAGGGTTACGGTTAGGGTCTCGTTCAATTTTTTGGTACGCTTCTGTCGGATCATCCCGCGCTGAGCCTGCTGAAATCCCCAAACTGAATGAAACGAATTTTGGATCTGGGACGTCTTAACGTGGGCGCAGAGAGGAAAGGACCGAGCTACTGATGCAGTTCTCCAGGCAGTCTTGCCTGAGCGCACTTTTCTCTTATCTCATTGCATTTGGGCTTTTTTTCATTGTGAATGGAGGAGCCGATCGCTTGCTCGCGCAAGCGGCCGCCCCCCCTGTTGGTGGTGAGGCAGCAGCTGGACAGCCAGCGGCCGGTCAGGCCGCACCCCCGCCGCAAAAAAAGCAGAATCCCTTTGAGTCTGTGCCTCAAGCTGAAGTTCCCAAGCCCGAGCCGCCTCCCGCGGCAAAGCCAAAGCCGGGCCAACCTCCGATTGCCAGGCCGACCCTCGAAAATCCTCAACCCGCGGATGCCGCTAAGGCCCCTGCTGAGGATGTCATCGAGGCGATCGAGTTTCGTGGCGCTCGTCGCGTTCCCCAGGACACCCTCCGCGCCCTGATCTTTACGAAGAAGGGCGACAAATACGATCCCGAGACTCTGAATCGCGACTTCATGGCCCTTTGGAATACCGGTCGCTTCGACGACTTGCGTCTTGAGCGCGAGGCCGGCTCCACTGGCTGGATTCTGCGCTGGTTGGTGACCGAACGCCGGGTGGTTCGCTCGATCAAATATGATGGCGCCAAGTCGGTAACTGTTTCCGAAATTCTTGATCGCTTCAAGGAACGTCGCGTCGGCCTACAGGTGGAATCGCAATACGATCCTAATAAGGTTCAGCGCGCCGCCAACGTGCTGAAAGAGTATCTTGCCGAGCGGGGGCGCCAGTTCGCCACCGTCACGCCGGAAGTCCGGCAGATTCCACCATCGTCCCTCGAGGTCACCTTTAAGGTCACCGAAGGTCCAAAGGTGAAGGTTGGTTCGATCGCCATCGAAGGCAATCAGGCCTTTAGCGACAAAGAAGTGCGCCGCGCAATGAAGAATCTGAAGCCGATCGGTATTCCGCGGTCGATCATCGCGGAGAGCCTGTTCTCGCGCACCTTCGACTCCAGCAAGCTGGAAGAGGATAAGGACCGGATTCGGCAGTTCTATCAGGAGCGCGGCTACTTTGTGGCGCGAGCCACAAGCTCCGAGTTCACGATGCGGGACACCTACCCGGGCAAGATCAGACCGTTTATCTTCTGGCCGAAGGGCAAGCCCGGCAAGGCCGCCGATCTTTCGGTGACTGTCGAAGAAGGTCGCCGGTACAAGCTGAACAAGATCAACTTCTCCGGTGTCAAATTCTTCCGCACGCCGGAATCGCTCTTCCGGCCAATCTTCGGCATGGGTGAAGGAGACGTCTTCTCAACCCAGAAATTGCAGAAGGGCCTGGAGCAGTTGCGCAAGCTGTACGGCGAATTCGGCTTCCTGGACATGGTGCCGGAGCCGGGCTTCGAGCCGCAGCCGAACTCCGACAAGATCGACTTGTCCTTAAGCGTGGATGAAGGCAAGCAGTTCTTCGTGCGACGCCTGGACTTCACCGGCAATACGACGACCCGCGACAAAGTCATCCGCCGCGAAGTGCTGATCGACGAAGGTGATCTGTTCAACTCGCGCCTTTGGGAGATCTCGCTGTTGCGCCTAAATCAGTTGGGCTACTTCGAAGTGCTGAAGGAGCAGGAGTCGGCGACGATCACCCGCGACACCAAAAACAACACGGTAGACGTGACGCTGAAGGTGAAGGAGCGCGGCAAGAACTCGGTGCAGCTTTCGGGCGGCGTCTCGGGCATCGCCGGTAGCTTCGTGAGCTTCGGCTACTCCACCAATAACTTCCTGGGCCTGGGCGAGACGCTCTCCCTCGATTCGCAGATCGGTGACCGTATCCGTTCCGTCAGCTTCGGCTTCACGGAGCCTTACTTCCTGGATAAGCCAATTCAAGTGGGCTTCACGGTTTCCACGCAACGCTTCAACTATGACCAGGGACGTGAAGTTTCGCTGCTCTCCGGCCGTAACCTGATCCCTTACTTCAATTCGCTCGGCACGAACAACCTGTTGAACTACGTTTCGAACGGTTATGGCTTTACGGCGTTCGCCAGTACCTTGCTGCGCCGCAGTTTTGCTCGCGTGACGTTGACCTATGCGTTCAACGTCAATAGCATTCAAACGCAATCCGAGTCGGCCAATACCTACTTCCGCTTCATCAACTTCCAGGGCTTGGATGGCCCGAACACGCTTTCGGGAATCCGGTCAAGCGGGATCACGCCATCGTATACATTCAATACCATCGACCATCCGATCACCCCTTCGCGAGGTAAGAGCCTCTTCGTCTCGGCGCAGTTTGCGGGCAGCTTCCTGGGCGGCAACGTGAACGAGATCGCGCCGACCGCTGAGTTCAAGTACTTCCGAGCTGGTTTCAAGAAGGGCCACGTCATCGGTATGCGTATGCTGGGCCGGTACATTACAGGCTACGCCGGCCGCGCGGCGCCGCCCTTCAACCGCATCTACATGGGCGGCGAAAACGACATCCGCGGCTTCGACATCTGGAGCATCAGCCCGTTTGCTTATCTCCCCTCTGAGGGAACAGTGAACGTGTTGAACGCCGACGGTTCGGCCCGCACGCAGCGAGTGATTCAGGACGGTGCCGAGGTGCTGGCTCCTGTCACGCAGCGCATTCCGACTTATCAGCTCACCTTCATCGGTGGCGATACCCAGGCGTTGAGCAATCTTGAGTACCGGATCCCGATCTTTGGACCGGTAGTTTTGGCGGCATTCGTCGACACCGGCGTCAACCGGGTGACGAACCGCGGCCAACTCAACTTGAATCCCAGCCGGGTGAGCGACTTGAACGCATTGTTCCCGCAGGCGGGATTCGAGCGTCAAATTCAGGTGGCCGAGGCGACGCAGAAGATGCGTATGTCCACGGGCGTCGAAATGCAAATCATGATGCCGGTGGTGAATGCGCCATTCCGGTTCTATTGGGCGTATAATCCATTCCGTACCGAGACGTTTTTGCAGCCACCCATTGTGGCCGACCGGTCGTCGTTCCCGAACCAGGCGACCTTCCTGCAGTCCGTCGCGCTGTTCGGGCAGGCTTCGCCGTTCTTTGAACGGGCGAGGGTGTTCCGATTCACAATCAGCCGCACGTTCTAGGTCCGGGCCGGAAGTGGGAAACGATTTGGCCGCGCTTGCGTCCATGTCGTCGTAAGATTGACAAGGAGATTTTGACAGTGAACTTGAACGTTTTCCGCTTGCCGGCCGCCGCCCTTTGTTTGGGCGCCCTCGCGTTCGCCCAGGCGCCGCCTGCCAAGGTGGGCACCATTAGCATCCAGCAGGCCATCATCGGCACCAAGGATGGCCAGAAGGCCGTCCAGCAGTTGCAGACCAAGATTGAGCCGAAGCGCAAAGAACTGGAAGCCAAGCAGGCTCAGATCGCCCAGATGGAAGACCAGCAGCGCAAGAGCGCCAATACTGCCAGCGCCGACACGCTGCGTAAGCTGGCGGGCGACATCGAGCAGAACAAGAAAGCCTTGCAGCGCATGGCGGAAGACGCCGAAGCCGACAGCCAACAGGAGCAGGGTAAGCTGCTGAACGAGCTCGGTGGCCGCATCATGCAGGTGATCGACAAGTATTCGCGCGACAACGGCTTCACGATCATCCTGGACGTGAGCAATCAGCAGACCTCGCCTGTATTGTGGGTGGCGAATGGCGTGGACATCACCGCCGACGTCATCAAGCTCTACGATAGCAACGCGCCGTCAACGATGGCCCCTGGGGCGGCTCCGGCCGCCAAGCCCGCGGCACCCGCCGCGGCTCCGCCGGCCAAGAAAGTTCCTGGCGCCAAGTAATTCAGTCTCATTCCGAGAAGCAACGGACCGCCTTCGGGCGGTCCGTTTCCTTTTGGCTCACCCGGCGGCTCAAACTCGGATAGCATAGCGGTACTCCGCTTATGAACCGAAGAAGTTTTGCTAAAAGCCTGCTCGCCGCACCGGCGATCTCCACCCTCGCGGCCCAACAAGTGGACCGCCGCAGCAACGGCTTGCCGCCGCTCACCATCAAGGACGTCAAGGTAATCACCACTAATGGCGGCGCGCGCTACCGGTGGGTTTTCGTCAAGATTATCACCTCGGAACCGGGACTGTACGGTATCGGCTCCGCCAACAACAACTACCAGACGCAGGCGGTGATCGCGGCGCTGGAGCACCACCTGAAACCCTGGCTGATCGGCAAGGATCCGAACCAGATCGAAGACCTGTGGCAGAGTGCCCATCTGCGCACTTACTGGCGCAATGGTCCGGTGAACAACAACGTCCTTTCGGGGATGGACATGGCTCTGTGGGACATCAAAGGCAAGCGCGCGGGCATGCCGGTGTACGAGTTGCTGGGCGGCAAGGTGCGCGATGCCGTGCCCTGCTATGACCACGTGGGCGGCAAGGACGCCTCGGAAGCGAGCGAAGCGGTGCTCAAGTCCTTGGCCAGCGGCTACCGCCATGTCCGGATTCAGTTTGGAGGCTATGGCGGCGGAGGGTTCATCAGTCCCGGTACCGGCTCCAGGCCGGAGGGGGCGCGAAGCATTCCGGGCTTCGACGAAGAGGTTTACGTCCACCAAGTGACCAAGATGTTCGAACAGGTGAGAGCGAAGATCGGCTTTGAAGCGAAGCTTTGCCACGACGTGCACTCGCACCTTACCGGGATGAACGCGGTCGAGTTCTGCCGCCGGCTGCAGCCCCTGCAGATGCACTTTGTGGAGGATGTCCTCGCGCCCGAACAGCTCTCCTGGTACAAGCACATTCGGCAAGTCTGTACGACGCCGCAAGCCGTCGGCGAGCTCTTCACGCACCCGTTCGAGTACGTGCCGCTGATGACGGATCGGCTGATCGACTATGTGCGCTGCCGCGTCTCTGGCATCGGTGGCATCACGCCGGCGAAGAAGGTCGCGCATCTGTGCGAAGCTTTCGGCACCAAGACGGCGTTTCAGGAAGGTGGTGAGAACGATCCCGTCAACCAACTGGCGGCCTATCATGTGGATCTCTCGAGCCCCGGCTTCGGTATCCAGGAAGAGAACCACTTCCCGCCTTCGGTGTATGAGATCCTGCCGGGCACGGCCGAGATTCGCAAGGGTTACCTTTACGGGAATGGACGGCCCGGCTTAGGCATCGACATCGATGAGGCGCTGGCGGCGAAGAATCCCATCCGTCCCGGCAACAACGGTTCGGCCTATCCGCTGGATCGCGCGATGGATGGCAGCATCGTGAAGCCCTGACGTGGCATCATCGAGCGTATGCGCCGCCGCGACCTGCTCAAAACCACTGCTCCCCTGTTCGTTCCCGGTTCCGCCCTGGGGCTCCAAGACAAAGTTTCGGCCAGCCGCCGGGTGACGCTCGGCGTAATCGGCACCGGCAATCAGGGCATTGGCGACATGAAGAATTTCCTGCGCGATGAGCGGGTGCAGGTGGTGGCCGTCTGTGACGTCAACCGCCAGTCGCCGGGCTACTGGGATGGAGCCATCGCCGGCCGCGAACCGGCCCGCAACTACGTGGAGTGGCACTACGCGCGCGACAAACGCAGCGGCGTCTACAAAGGCTGCGCGGCCTATGAGGACTATCGTGACGTACTGCGCCGGCCCGATATCGATGCCGTCCTGATCGCACTGCCGGACCACTGGCACTCCATTCCCGTCATTCAGGCGGCGCGAGCCGGCAAGGACATCTACGGCGAGAAGCCGCTGTCGCTCACCATTGCGGAAGGGCGTGCCATGTCCGATGCCGTCCGTCAGCACCAGCGCATCTTTCAGTGCGGCAGCCAGCAGCGCTCCGACGTGCGATTTCGTAAGGCTTGCGAAATTGTGAGGAACGGGCGCATCGGCAAACTGCATACCGTGTTGTGCGGACTACCGGGCGGCACGCCCGACTTCGGACGAACCGGCGATCGCCAGGATCCTGAGCCCGTTCCCGAAGGCTTCAACTACGACATGTGGCTCGGCCCGGCGCCCGAGGCGCCTTACGCCCCGGGCCGTTGCCACGTCAATTTCCGTTGGAACCTTGATTACTCCGGCGGCCAGATTACGGATTGGGGTGGTCATCACCCCGATATCGCCCAATGGGGCATGGGCACTGAGCTTACCGGCCCCATTGCTATTCGCAACGGCCAGGCCACGTGGGCCAAAGAGAAGATCTGGAATACCGCGACGGACTTTCACTTCGAGGCGATTTACGCAAGTGGCGTAAAACTGATTTACTCCAGCCGGGTGCGCGGGGGAGTTACTTTCCAGGGGAGCGACGGCTGGGTTTGGGTAAATCGCGGGGCGATCGAAGCCAGTCCATTGTCTTTGCTCGACTACGAGCCCGCGGAGAACGAAGTCCGGCTTTACCGCAGTGCCAATCACTCGCGAAACTTCATTGACTGTGTGCTGTCGCGCCAGGAGCCCGTGGCGCCGATCGAGCACGCGCATCGCTCCATCACGATCGCGCACTTAGGCAACATCAGCCTCCGCTTGGGCCGCGATGTGCGTTGGGATCCTCAAGCGGAGCGCTTCCGAAACGACGAAAAAGCCAATGAAATGCTCTCCCGGCCGATGCGGAAGCCCTGGACTCTATAGTACGGCGGGCGGCCAACGCCGGCCGGACCATTCAATGCCCTCCACGCCCACCAGTTGCTTCAGATGATGCTCGGCATGGGCGACATAGTCCAGCACCAGCGTCTCAAGCGTGGTTTCCGTGTCGTTGCCGATGCGGCAAACGGTACCCAGCTTTTCTTCGGGAAATTGCTTGAAGAGCCAGGCCAACTGGCGGTTAAAGTTCAGCACTAAGTCCACCAGAAGCTGGGGATCGGCGTGCTGGTAGCGCTGCACCTTGACATGCGACTCCTGGTCATAGCCCGGCCATTCCAGCGAGATCTGGGCCAAAGCCCGTACGAAGCGCTGGTGATTGTTGGCGGCCGAGTCGAGTAAGTGGCCGAGTAACTCGATTCGAGACCACTTGTCCCGCCCCATCGGCGTGGTCCAATCCGCGATGGCGCGCAAGCGGGGTTCCACTTGCGCGAGCGTTTCCGTAAAGTGCAGCGTGTCTATTCCCATTCGATGGTTCCTGGAGGTTTGTGGGTGAGATCAAGGAACACGGCGGCGATGCCCGGTAAGGCCAGGAGCGTGGCTGTGAGTTGAGCGGACAGGGCGTCGGGGATTGCCGTGGCGGTAGCGGTCATGCCGTCGACCGAGTCAATCGGGCGCAGCACAATCGAGTCCGGCCGATCCGGCGTCCCGGCCGGGATCAGTACGACCGGGAACTGCCAGATGGTGGCGTCAAAGCCGGATTCATCGGACATCCGCCGCACGATCGCATCGGCGTGGCGTAGCGTGTCCAAGCGGGACTTGGTGAGGAAACTGGGAAAAACTTGCAGTTCGCCCACTGGGCCGTGCGCACCGAGGCACGCCACCACGCGGTTCACGCGATGGTCGCGGTTGGCGATCTCCGTCGCCAGTTCATGATCGACGGCGTCGATCACCAGCACGGCGCGATACGTGCGCGAGTCGCCCTGCACGCCCACCGTACGAACCGGCATCAGCCAGCCGTCGTGGGTCTTCTCGAGCGCGGCGTGCTCGGAGTGGCACAGGCAGCGGATGGCCAGGCCCGGGCCAGGGAAGGGATGACGGTCCAGCAGAGCATCCGGCAAGCCGAGTGCGCGGCCCAGTTGCCGTACTTCGTCTTTATAAAACTCGCGCAGTGGCTCTACCAGCCGATTCTCTTCCATGAGCTTCTGGATGCCGGCGACGCGGTTGTGGTGCGTCTTGATCAAGTCGGCATTTTTGGTGCCGCCTGATTCAATGGTGTCCGGATAGATCGTGCCCTGGCCGAGAATCCACTCGCCATCCAGATAATGGCCGCTTTCGAGAATGCGCTGCTGAACGTGGACGAACTCTTCGCCGATAATCAGGCGCTTGGCTTCCGGGTCGCGCGCGGTGGCGAGTTTCGAGAGAAAATCTTCTTGGGCGTCGGCGACATTAAAGGAGCCGGCGGCCAGCGATTCAAAGACGCCACGGACGAACTCGGTCTCGCCTTCCCGCATCAGCCCCGTGTCGACGTAGGTGGCGTGGACGCGCTCCGGGCCCAGGGCGCGCAGGCAGACGGTGTAGGCGACTGTCGAGTCGACGCCGCCCGAAGCAAAGAAGAATACCGAACGTTTCCCGGCGATAGCGCGGATCTGTTCCTCCACCACGGGAAGTTGGTGGGCCGGTTCCCAGTCCCGTTCGCAGCCGGCGATCCCAAACAGGAAGTTTTCCAGCATCCTCTGGCCGCCGAGTGTTTGTACCACCTCCGGGTGAAACTGCATCCCGTAGAGCTTGCGCTGATCGTCGCCAATGGCGGCAATCGGACAGGTACCCGTCGAGCCGAGCAGATGGAATCCGGTGGGGAGGCGGCCGACCTGGTCGCGATGGCTCATCCAAACTTGCTGCCGGCCCGTCACGCCTTCGAAGAGAGGAGATGGCTGTAGGTCGACGTACGCCAGTCCGTATTCGCCTTTTGTTCCCGGTTCGACGTGACCATCTAACTGATGGGCAAATAACTGCTGTCCGTAGCAGATGCCGAGAATCGGGACACCGAGGGCGAAGGTCGCCGGGTCAAGCAGGGGGCTGCCGGGGGTATAGACGCTCGCCGGGCCGCCGGAAATGATCAACGCGCGATTGCGCCGAAATGTCTCCGCCGGCGTATCCGAAGCAAAAACGTTTGCATAGATTCCCAGCTCGCGGACACGGCGGGCGATGAGATGGCAATACTGTCCTCCCGTGTCGAGGACGCTGACCTGCGCTTGTTCCAAATATCAGATTAGCGCGGGCGGCTCGCCGATGGTACTGGACATTCGCACGTCTTACGCTTCCTTGACATCGCCCGCCGGATGCGTCAGTCTAAGTTCCTTGGGACCGTCCCGTCACCGCTGAGGTTTCGTTCGACGACTGGAAGCTGTCATTTGAGGCTCCCAGGCGGCTGTCTAAGCCCGGTAGAGGCGCGTGGCGTCCCGCTTGCGGCATTCGAGTCAATCACCGGTGAACATCCTCCTCGGCTTCTTTATCCAGCAACAAACCAACCAGCTCCTGAGCTTCCTGCCCATGGTGCTGATCATGGTCGTTTTCTACTTCCTGCTCTTCCTCCCCATGCAGCGGCAGAAGAAGCAACAGAAGGCGATGATCGAAAGTTTGAAGAGCGGTGACACCGTGATCACCACAGGTGGCATTGTGGGCACTGTCTACCGGATCAACAACGAGGATGATACGCTAGTGCTGCAAGTTAAGCCGGACAATATCAAACTCCAGGTTTCGCGCGCCGCAGTCTCCGGATTGCTGGGCGAGAAGAAGTCCTAGTTTAGGCAAGAATCAGAAATGCGAAGACATCTATATTACAAAGTGGGCATCATCGTGGCGACGGTGCTCGTTTGCCTTTATGGCATCGTGGGATTGCCGAAGAGCCAAAAAGAGCTCGTCGATAATTTCAACAACAACATCAAGCTGGGGCTCGACCTGAAGGGTGGAAGCCAGCTGGTGGTTCAGGTTCAGGTGCAGGACGCTTTCCGCGCCGAAGCCGATGCGGTCATCGAACGGCTGCGCGACGAGTTCCGCAAGGGCAACATCAGCTACGGGGCGATCGATCGCAACGATCCGCAGACCCTCGCCGACGCCGATACCATCGAGATCACCATCAAAGGGCTGGATGCGAATAAGACGCGCGACGCCCGCACCATCATCACCGAGCAGTATGGTCAAGCCTGGGATATGGGGAGCGCTGGCAGCGATCTGCGCCTGACCCTCAAGAAAACGGCCGCGTTGGCCCTGCGCCGCGATACTTTGCAGCGCGCCCTCTCCACGATTGACAAGCGAATCAATGCCTTGGGCGTCGCCGAAAGCTCCGTCCAGCAGCGCGGCCGCAGTGAGGACGATTCTGAACTGCTCATCCAGCTTCCGGGCGTTGACGATCCGGCCCGCATCAAGCAGATTATTCAGACGGCCGCCATGCTTGAGCTCATTCAGGTGCGGGAAGGTCCGTTCCAGGGCCGTGAGCAGATGATGACCAATTTCAACGGCGTATTGCCTCCCAATACCCAGGCCATGCAGGGCGAGCGCTCGGCACAGGGTGGCGGCGAAGTTTGGTACCTGCTGGAACGCAGCGCGGTGGTGACCGGACGTGACGTGCGCGATGCCCGGCCCAGCCAGGATCCACAGACCGGCCGGTGGGAAACCAACTTTGTCTTGAGCCAGGACGGTGCGCGGCGCTTTGAGCGTTTCACCGAAGCCAACATTGGCAAGCAACTGGCCATCGTGCTCGACAAGCGCGTTCGCAGCGCTCCGGTGATTGAGGGCAAGATCTCAGACAACGGCCGCATCACGGGCGCCGGCGGGCAGCAGGATGCGGCGGATTTGTCGCTGGTCCTGAAAGCCGGGTCCTTGCCGGCCAGTCTGCAGTACCTCGAAGAGCGCAGCGTTGGGCCGTCGCTCGGGGCTGACTCGATTCGCCAGGGCTTGATGTCCGGCATCGTAGGATTGGTGGCGGTGATTCTCGCCATGTTGATCTATTACAAGAAGGCGGGCATCAATGCGTCGCTCGCGTTGATCCTGAATGCCGTGATCCTGATTGCGGCTCTGGCGTACTTTGGCGCCGTGCTGACGCTGCCCGGCATCGCCGGCATCGTGCTTTTGATCGGTATGGCGGTTGACTCCAATGTGCTGATCTTCGAACGCATTCGCGAAGAGCTTGCGGCGGGCAAGGGTCCGTCGGCGGCAGTTTCCGCCGGCTTCAGCAAGGCATTCCTCACCATCGTCGACACGCACGTCACCACTGTGGTTTCCTGTCTATTGCTGTTCGTGTTTGGGACCACCCAGGTGAAGGGTTTCGCCGTGAGCCTGGTGTTGGGCCTGGTGGCGAACATCTTCACGGCGGTGTTTGTCTCCCGGGTGATTTTCGATTGGGAACTCGCCGGCAAAAAGGTTGAAAAGCTCAGCATCTGAGCAAGAAAGATTGAAGGAAAGAGCAGTTCCCGTCCAGGCCCGAAAATAATTTGGGCGAAACGGGAACTTGAAGGAGTCGAGCGGTGTCTGTCTCAGGTTTTAGCGGGAAGTTTATTCGTTCCGCGGACCGGCCGGCCTCGTTCGGTTGAGTCGCTTACATGCACATATTCAAGGATACGAATTACGACTTTCTGGGCAAGAAGTGGCCCTTCATTATCCTGTCGCTGGTCCTGACCGTGGCGGGGATGGTGAGTTTGGTGGTGAAGGGCGGGCCCGAGTATGGTCTCGACTTCCGGGGTGGAGCGCTGATCGATGTTCGGTTCTCCAGCCGCCCGCCCGTTGACGAGATTCGCAAGGCTCTCGGACAGGCCATTCGCGGTGAGATCACGGTGCAGGAAGTGGCTGGAGCCAACGATCTTCAGATCGGTGTCGAATTGAAGGAAGGCACGCCTGAAGCGCGTGCGCTGGCCTTGCAAGCCGCCCGTGGCCAGGTAATCCAGACGCTCGCCACGATGTTCAGTGCGACGGCGGGCAAAACGGACTTTCATAATGTCGGCCAGGATGCATTAGTTGAAAGTTTGCGGGAACCGATGGCGCGCGGCGGTGTCTCTCTAACTGACACGCAGTTGGCGGAAGTGGCCAAGGCGATGCTCGAGTTCCGCAATACTCCGCCGCGGTCGGGGCTGATCGGCGGTCTGGACGATCTGGCCGGGGTGCCAGGAGTGACGCCGGCGATGATGCCGGTGCTGAAGCAAGAACTGGTGCTGGCGAAGTTTTCGATTCGCAACGTCGAAGTGGTGAGCCCGAAAGTGACGGGCGAACTCCGGAATCAGGCGTTGCTGGCGACGCTCTATGCGCTCGCCGCCATGCTGATCTACATTGCGTTCCGTTTCGAGTGGACGTATGGTTTAGCGGCGGTGATTGCCGTGTTCCATGACACGGTGATGACGGTAGGCTTGTTCTCCTTGTTCAATAAGCCGATCGACCTCACGGTGGTTGCGGCCTTGCTGACTTTGGTTGGCTATTCGATGAATGACACCATCGTGGTGTTTGACCGGATTCGAGAGAATCAGAAACTGTTGCGCCGTGAGGCCTACGACAAAATCGTCAACCTGAGCTTGAATCAGACGTTGAGCCGCACCACGCTGACGGCCGGCCTGACGTTCTTAACTTGCTTGGCTTTGTACCTTTTTGGCGGCCCAGTACTTCATGGTTTTGCGTTTGCGTTGGTAGCTGGTATCATCGTCGGAACCTATTCTTCAATCTTCATTGCCGCGCCGATCGTGATCTATCTGCGTGAGTATATGGAGAGCCGGAAGAAGGCTGTGGTTGCGGCGAAATAGGGCAAGCCTGGTAGGCTGGGTGCCCGCGAATTTAGTGTCTTGAGGAGAGAAGGTTATGTTTGAACAAAGCCTGATTCAGGAGAAGGACAACGCCGCGCGCCGGAAGTCGCTTCTGGTGTCGATGGTGGTCCAGGTGTTGGTGGTTGTAGTTCTGGTCATCATTCCATTGATCTACTACGAAGCCTTGCCGACCTCACAGTTGTCGAGCGTTTTGGTGGCCCCGCCCCCCCCGCCTCCTCCTCCGCCGCCGCCCCCGCCCGAGGTGGTGGTGAAGGTGACGAAGGTGATCCCGAAGCAGTTCGACGCCAACAAGCTGATGGCGCCGAAGCAGATCCAGAAGATCGCGAAGATTGTCGAAGAAGAAGCGCCGCCCCCGATGGCCGGCGTGGCCGGTGGTGTACCTGGTGGCGTTCCCGGCGGCACGGCCGGTGGTTTGATCGGTGGCATTCTTGGCGGCATCCCGGCCGCTGCGCCCCCGCCCCCGCCTCCTCCGAAGGAAGCTCCTAAGCCTGTCACCCCGTCCCGTATCCGCGTCGGTGGTAATGTTCAGTCTGCGCGTATCGTGCGCCAGCCGAAACCGACCTATCCTCCGCTCGCCAAGCAGGCGCGCATTCAAGGCACTGTACGCTTTGAGGCCGTGATCGCCAAAGATGGCACCATTCAACAACTCCGGCTGGTCTCTGGCCATCCGTTGTTGATTCCGTCCGCTCAGGCCGCCGTGAAGCAGTGGGTTTACCAACCGACTCAGCTGAATGGCGAGGCTGTGGAAGTGGCTACCACCATTGACGTCAATTTCACGCTCAGCCAGTAACCGGCTGCGCGCGGTACAAGTTCGCAGAAGGTAACTTCTGTCTAGTCGTTAAAATTTCCGAAAATCAACTCGCAGGAGAGAGAATTATGGTTTTGCAGATGCAAGTTTGGGCGTTCCTTTTGCTGCAAGAAGGTCAGGTATCCTTCGACCTTCGCGGCATGTGGAGCCAGATGGACTGGTTGGCTCGCGGCGTGGTGATCATTTTGTTCATCATGTCCGCCTGGTCAATCGGTGTGATGATTGACCGCTTGATGGCCTTCAATGCGGCCCGCACGCAGTCGCGTCAGTTTGCTCCGGCTGTGGCCGGCGCTCTGCGCGAGGGCAAGTTGGATGAGGCGATCAAGATTGCTGATCGTTACAAGAAGAGCCACTTGGCCAAGGTGGTTGTGGCTGGATTGCAGGAGTTCCGTGCTCATCAGTTGTCGCCCGATATCTCGGGTGAGCAAATTGAAGCTTCGAAGCGTGCTCTCGAACGTGCTCAGGCCATTGTCGGCGCCGAATTGAAGCGTGGCGTTAGCGCCTTGGCTACGATCGGCTCCACCGGTCCGTTCGTCGGACTGTTGGGTACGGTCGTCGGTATCATCAATGCGTTCAAGGGTATTGCGAGCCAGAAGTCGACCGGCCTCGGTGCCGTTGCCGGTGGTATTTCAGAAGCCCTGGTCGCCACGGCGTTCGGTCTTTTCGTCGCCATCCCGGCCGTCATGATGTTCAACTACTTCGCCAATAAGCTTGAAGGATTCAATATTGAGATGGATAACTCCAGCTCAGAATTGATCGACTATTTTATCAAGCGTTCCCAGAAGGTCGCGAAGTAAGTAGGTTCCGCTGGCGAGTTGATTTTCACAGGGTGGGAGCTGTAGCCGTGCTGCACTCCCACCGCTCTGAGTCGGCCCGCCCCTGAAAGAATTGTGCCGAAGAGAAGGGCAATCAAGTTATGAGCAGCAAGAATAAGAATGTCGACGTCGTTAACGATATCAACGTCACTCCTCTGGTGGACGTGATGTTGGTGATGCTCATCATTTTCATGGTCATTACGCCCATGTTGACGAAGGGCCAATCCGTGGACAAGGTCAAAACGATCAACCCGGTCGCCATGCAGGACGCGGATAAAGAAGACGCGATTCTTGTGTCAGTGGTGAAAAGCGGCGAAGTTTACTTGGGCACCACCAAGACTCCGGCCGACCAGCTTCCCCAAAAGGTGAAGGATCTGTTGACGAACCGCCTCGACAAAACCGTTTACATCAATGCGGACATGCGGGCGTTATATGGCAAAGTGGCCGACGTGGTGGATAACCTGCGTGCCGCTGGCGTGGACAACGTCGGTTTGCTGGCCGAACAGGACCCGGCTGCCGCCGCGAAGCGCAAGGCTGAGTTGGAAGGCAAGTAACGCGCTCTGCATTGCAGAATCATCGTTAGTTAGCTCGCTATTATACAAAGCGTCAGGAATACAGGAGAGACGATATGGGAATGGCAGTAGGCGGGAATAAAGACGGCCCGCAACCGAACATCAACATGACACCGCTCATTGACGTGTTGCTGGTACTGATGATCATCTTCATGGTGATCACGCCCCTCACGCCGAAAGGCCTGGAGGCGTTGGTTCCCCAACCGCCACCGAAGAATAGCCCCCCGCCTCCTCCCGATCAGGACCGCACTGTGGTCATTCTGATCGACAAGGACCGGAAGATGAAATTGAATACCGAGGACATCACCGAAGCCACCTTGGGCAAGCGCCTGGAAGACGTCTTTAAAACCCGCGCCGAGCGCGTGGTGTTTGTGAAGGCCGATCCCGACCTTGAATTTCAATACGTTGCCCGTGCGATCGATATCGCCAAAGGCGCCGCGATTGACAAAGTCGGCTTGATGACCAAAGGCGTGGAAAGCGGAGAGTAAGTTGATGCAGAACCGATCCTCAATTTTGGTTTTGGCGGCCACCGCCAGCCTCTTGCTCCTTTCGACAGGCTGCGAGAAGCTCCGTGCCCGCGACAACCTGAACATGGGCGTTAACGCCTTTAAGAACGCTAAGTTCGCTGATGCCGTCAATCACTTTAAGACGGCCGTCGAACTCGATCCCTCTCTCGCTTCCGCCCGTCTGTACTTGGCCACGGCTTACCGCAGCCAATACATTCCCGGCGCGGACAGCGAAGAGAATCGCGACTTTGCCAAGCGCGCGATGGAAGAGTTCACCAAAGTGTATGAGCAGGAGCCCAACAACAAGCTGGCCCTGCAGTCCATCGCGTCTCTCCATTACGATGAGGCCCAGGGCATCCTGGACCTAGAGAACAAGTTCAAGAAGCTTGATGAAGCCAAGTCCTGGCACGAAAAGATCCTCAAGGTCGACCCCAGCGCCAAGGAAAGTCTTTACACCATCGGCGTGATCGCTTGGGCGAAAACCTATCCGATCCGTAAGAAAGCTCGCATCGAACTCAAGATGAAGGACGAGGATCCTGGCCCTATTAAGGACGCCAAGGTTCGCGCTACGCTCGTCGCCCGCAACACGCCGATCCTCGAAGAGGGCATCGCCGCTATGCGCAAGGCGATTGAGGTCGATAAAGAATACGACGACGCCATGGCTTACCTGAACCTGCTCCTGCGCGAAAAGGCGGATATCTCCGATACTCCCGCCATCGCCAAGGGCTTCTCCGACGAGGCCGACAGCTGGGTACAGAAGGCCGTCGAGACCAAGAAAGTAAAGGCCGCCCGTATGCCGGCACAAACCGGCATCGTGCAGGAAGAGCCGACGAAGTAGCGCCGTTCCTTTCGTCGCCACTTTTCGCGGGCGGCCCCTGTTTGCTTCAGCAAACGCGGGCCGCCCGCTTCGTTTTTGGCTCCCGGCAAGGTAAACTTCCTTCAGATGTCCAAGTCCCGAATTGTCCAGCGCGATTGGCGTTGGCCGATGGTAGCCGCACTCCTGCTGGCTGTAGTCGCCCTCCTTTTTTCACCCACCCTCAGCTTTCCGTTCCTCCAGTTGGATGACAACCCCCGGCTGTTGCAGCAGGATCTTGCGAACCGCGGCATTGGCTGGGCGTTCAGTAATCCCTTCGCCTGGCAACCGCTCACCTGGCTTTCGCATTCCTACGACTTTCGCAATTTCGGCCTCCAGGATGCGCGGAACCATCATCTGGTCAATCTGCTGCTCCATCTGACCAACACGGGGCTCTTCCTCTGGCTCCTATCACGACTTACGCAGCAGATTGGCGTCAGCTTTGCCGCTGGCGCCCTGTTCGCGCTACATCCACTGCGTGTCGAGTCTGTCGCCTGGGTCTCCGCGCGTGGTGACCTGCTGGCCACTCTCTTCGTGCTGCTCGCCATGGAGGCCCATCGCCGGAAGCTTTGGTATGCGGTCGTTCCCCTGGGTGCCTTGGCGATGCTCGCCAGTCCTGCCGCCGCCCCCATCGGCCTGCTGATGCTCCTGCTTGACCGTTTCGTCCTGACGCGCGTGCCGGACTGGCGCGAAGTTGGCCCCCTTCTGGCTTTGGGCGTGGCCGCGCTCGCGATGCGCGCCACCGGCGGGCCGGACCATGACACCCTGCTCCCCACTGTGCCCGTCGTCTCGATCACCCAGGGTTTCGCCACACTCGCCGGACAGGTAATCTCCACCTTCCTCCCGGTGAACCTCACCATTGCCCGCATGCCGGGCTTACACCTCGGCTTGGCTGGCGCTGGGGGCGCGATTTTCGCTTTGCTGGCCGGATGGATGCGGATGACCAGCCAGCCGATGGTCGCGTTCGGAACTGCGTGGTTCCTCCTTACCTTGGCGCCGAGCCTCCTGCTTCCCACGGTATGGGGCCGAACCGACTCCCAA
>JALHNI010000010.1 GCA_022843605.1 Bryobacter sp. | reverse complement strand
CTGGTCCGAAGTGAAGACGACGAACGTGTTCTTCCGCTGCCCGGTTTCGTCCAGCGTCGTCATCAGGCGGCCGACGGCCTCGTCGAGCGCCATGACGCATTGGTGATACTGGCGGACCCAGAAGTTCAGCGACTTGCCACCCGACATCGGCGTGCCATCGGGACCCTTCTCCCACTGGTTGATCTTCTGCGCCCAATCCGGCTTGCCGGGCCGCGGTGAGAAGATGTCTTTCGGCGTATCGAAGTCGATGCCGGCGAGTTCGTTGAGGTGCCGCGCGGCGGGCTGGTAGGGACTATGGACCCCGCCGAAGCATAGCCAAAGGTAATAGGGCTTGTTCTTGTCGCGTCCGTTGCCGCGGATATAGTCGATCGCCCAGTCGGTGTACTGGTCGACGGAGTAGCGCTTCAGTATCTCGGTTTTGCCGCCCTGATAGGTGATCGGTTGATCGTAGTAGTAATTCTGGTGGTTCTCGGGATGGGCGGGGCGGTTCCACACAATCTGGAAGTCCCAATCGCGGCCGTAGCCGGTGTCGGTGCCCGTATGCCACTTGCCGATGTGCGCCGTCTGGTAGCCGTTCTGCCGGAAGACCTTCGGCCAGAAGGGGCACTTGGCGGGGTCATAGGTGCCGCCCGGATACGGCTCAATGGCCCGCATCGATTCGATGCCGTGCTGGTGGTGGCCGGTCAGCATCACCGCGCGTGAGGGCATGCACCAGGCGGCGTTGTAAGCGGCGGTGAAGCGCACGCCCTGCGAGGCGAGCTTGTCGATGTTTGGCGTCTTCACCCACGGGTAGGCTTCCTTGTAGCAGCTCAGCGTGCGGTAGGAGTGGTCGTCCGTATAGATGAAGAGAATGTTGGGGCGCTCGGGGGTGGCGGCCGCTGACGACAGTTGGGGAGCGAGCGCTGAGGCTCCCAGCAGGCCAAGGGCGTTGCGGCGCGTCGTGGGTCGGTGCATCGAGGGCCTCCAGAAGGATTTCGAGGCCAAGCTTATCAAAAGTACCTACCAGAAGCGCAAGGGCAGCGGAACTTCCAAATAGCGGTGGGTGAGATAGCTTGTCTGTTGGACGCGGTTGTTCTTCCCTTGCACCTTCAGCAGGATCTCAAAATACGGCGACTTGGTTCCCCGCGGACCCTGAGGTGGGTCGCTCATCAGCCGCGATTCCAGCGCCCGCTGCTCCGCCGGATCCACGGCATACTGCGCCGCCGCTTGTGTCGCCCAGGTCTCCCGACCGCTCAGGCTCAAGATCCGGTGCTCCGGCGAAGCCGAGGGCCAGAGCGTGATGCGGGCATACGAGGTGCTGGACCGGGCCAGCCCGTCGTTCTCGCCATAGCTGGCCGGCTCGCCCGGAAGCGGACGCAGATTCCGCAGCGACCCGGTATTGGCGGGATTGAACTCAAAAGCGTGCGGCAGGCGCAACGAATCAAGCAGGGTCTGGAAGCGCATTGAGGAGACGATCACCAGATTCCTGCCGGACAAGTCTGGAGGGCCGAGGTAGTGCGAGTTGGCGAGTTTCGTGGTCACTTGCCGCGCTCGCAGGTAGTCGCTCACCAGGTGGACCCCCACCGTCTCGCCGATGCCTGTGTAGACATCTTCCTGTGGACGCGGAGCATCGCCGATCGATTGGCTGATTTTCTCCAATTGTTCGCGGTCTCCGTCGCCCTTGCGATTCACGCGCACGTCGCGCACGTAGACGCCGTTGCCCATGATGAAAAAAAGCGGCGCCCCGAAGCTGACGATGGTCTCCACTTGCGGCTGCAGAAAAGTGCCCCAGAGAGCGGGAGCCAGGGTTTGGGGAGTCTGTTCGCGCTGCCACCATGCCATGCCGCCCGCCATCGCTCCGGCGCCAGCGGCCACTCCGGCCGCCGCCCACAGCCAGGCCCGGCGGGTGGCCGGCGCGGGGGGTGGTGGCGTAGAGGCCAATGCGGGTTCGATGACGTCCCATTCCGGTACGTAGCTGCCCCGTGGGATGCGGATCTGCAAGCCGCCTGACGTCCCGGGTTGGGTGTAGTGCGCCTCCAGTTTCTTGCGCAGCGTGCTGGCCTGCACCCGGACGATCGAGTCATGCCGGGGGTCGAAGTCGGCGCCTCGCTGGAAGACTGAAAGCCCAACCGAGTACTCCTTCAAGCTCTCGGCCCGGCCCGCCAAAGTCTCTTCCACCAGGAACTCCAGCAGCTTCCGCAACTGCGGCGAATTGCGAATTTCGCGGCTCTCCAGCAGTCGTGCGAGTTCTAGGCGCACGGCCTGAGCGCTTACCCCGGCACTCCCCAGCATTGGCGAAGTCATTGATTCCTCTCGCTTTTAGCCGTTAATTCGCCCCATTGTAGCCTATTCTCGTCCTGATTGCGGGCTTATGCTTAGCCCACAGGAGTCTCCCATGTTGATGCCTCGCCTTGTCGCATTGTCTTTCGCCTTGTGCGCTTTCACTTTTGCCCAGTCCCCGTTAGGGACGATCACCGGCACCGTCGTCGATCCCCAGGGGACCGGCATCACCGGCGTCGAAGTGGTCGCCCGCAACACCTCCACCAATCTCACCTTCAAGGGCCTCACGTCGGAGGACGGTACCTACACCATCTCTTCCATCCCGGTGGGCCCATACGCACTCGTCGTGAGCCAAACCGGCTTCAAACGGCTCCAACGCACCGGTCTCACCGTGGAAGTCGCTCAGCGCCTGCGCGTCGACCTCAATCTCGAGATCGGCCAAGTCACCGAAAGTGTCATGGTGTCGGCCGAGGTCGCCCGGGTGCAAACCGAGGACTCTTCGCTGGGTACGGTCGTCGAACAGCGGCGGATCGAACAACTGCCTTTGAACGGCCGCCACGTCTTCAACCTGGTGAAGGTGGTGGGCGGTGTTACCCCACGCTTCAACGCCACCGATGGCTTCGCCGAGATCAGCAACCAGAACTTCTCACAGATCCGCATCAACGGCGGACCCGCCTACGGCAACCAGTTCTTCCTTGATGGCGTGTCGAATTCGGCGGCGGTGCACAACGAAATCAGTGTGGTGCCGATGGTGGACGCCGTGGCTGAGTTCCGTGTGGAAACCAATGCTCTCAAAGCCGAGTTCGGCCAGACCTCCGGCGGCGTCGTCAACGCCGTCACCAAAAGCGGCGGCAACGATTTCCATGGCAGCCTTTACCACTTCCTGCGCAATGATGCGCTCGATGCCCGCAATGCCTTCGCCACCCAACCGGACCCTCGCACCGGACGCATCAAACAGGTTCTCCGCTACAACCACTTTGGCGGTACCGTCGGTGGGCCGGTGTGGATCCCGCGGCTCTACAACGGCCGAAACCGCACCTTCTTCTTCGCCGGCTATGAGCAGTGGCGCTGGCGCTCCACCGGTGCGCCGCGCATCGGCACCGTCGCCACCGAACTCGAGCGTGCTGGCAACTTCTCAGCCACCCGCACCCCGCAAGGCGCCGTCATCCCGATTTACGACCCCGCCACGACGCGTCCCAATCCGGCCGGCTCCGGCTTTGTGCGCGATATCTTCCCCGGCAATGTTGTGCCGCGCAACCGCATGGATCCGCTTTCCCTCCGCGTGCTGGCCTTCATGCCGGTGCCCAACGCCATCCCCACCAACGTCAACACCAACGCGAACAACCTCGTCTCGCTCGTGGGCTCGCTCTCCGACCAGGGCGTCATCAATACCCGCGTCGACCATCGCCTGAACAACTCCGACTCGCTTTTCTTCCGCTACACCTCGAACCGCAACACCCGCGAAGACCGCGGCTGGGGCCTGGGCGTCGCCGATCCGGCGGCTCGCAACGACCAGCGCGACAACCACAACGCCGTCCTCAGCTACCTGAAAGTCTTCACGCCCACCGTGCTGAACGACTTCCGCTTTGGCGCCACGCGCCAGTGGCTGCCCTTCACCCATCCCAGCTTCGATCAGGATTGGCCCAGGCAACTGGGCTATCCGGCGATCATCCCGCAGGACCAGTTTCCGCCGGTGCAGGTGGCCGGTCTGCTGGGCATCGGCAGCGCCGGTTTCTCGGCCGGCTTGCGCGCCCAGCAGGTGATCCAGATTGCCGATAGCGTTACTGTGACGCGCGGCAACCACACCTTCAAGGCGGGCATGGACTTCCGCTGGTGGCGGTTGAGCTTCATCAACCGGTCTCAGCCCTCGGGCTCCTTCAACTTCAATACGGATCTCACCAACAATCCGCTCAGCCCGGCCGGAACCGGCTTCGGCTTGGCGACGTTTCTGCTGGGCGAAGTCTCCAGTGGCTCGCTTGGCGTCCGGCCCTTCTTCCAGTTCCGCGCCAATCCCTTTGGTACCTTTTTGCAGGATGACTGGAAGGTCACCCGGCGCCTAACGCTGAACCTCGGCGTGCGCTACGACACCAGCTTCGGCGGCACCGAAATGCACAATCGGGCCTCAAACTTCGATCCGTTTACGGTGAATCAGCAAACGGGACTCCCTGGCGTTCTGAACTACGCCGGCACCGGCGGCACGCCGGCCAACTTCGTCAACCGCGACAAGAACAACTTCGGCCCGCGTGTTGGCTTTGCCTGGGATCCGCGTGGCGACGGCCGCATGGCGCTGCGTGGCGGCTACGGGCTCATCTACTCGATGGTGGAGAGCGGCAACCTGACGCCGGACAACGCCAACGCCTTGGGCTACTCGGTTGATACGCCGTTCACGTCTTCGCAGCCAGGTATTCAGCGCGTGTTTGGCTTTAGCCAAGGTCCGCCGTCTCTGGTGCAGCCGCTCGGCTCCGCCGGCGGCCCCAGCGCGTTCCGCGGTCTCGATGTCCGCGCTCAGGATCGCCACGCCCAAACGCCCTATATTCAACAGTGGAATCTCGCCCTTCAGCGTGCCCTGTGGGGCGGTTGGGTGACGTCGGTCGTTTATGCGGGCAGCAAAGGTACCAAGCTCTTCGGCGCGAACTACAATCTCAACCAACTGGACCCCTCTTTCTACCGCCTCGGCCTTGCCTTGCAGGACACCGTCGATAACCCATATTTCGGACAGATCCTCACCGGCCCCCTCGCCGCCGCTCGGGTTCAGCGCCAGCAGTTGCTCCGGCCCTACCCGGACTACAACAGCGTCACCACCTGGGCCAACAATGGTCTGAGCACCAGCTACCACTCGCTACAGGTCTCGGTGGAGAAGCGCTATTCGAACGGCGTTTCGGCGTTGCTGAGCTACACCAAGAGTAAGTTGATCAGCGAGAGCCAGGCCATTGGCGGCGGTAACGACGGTGCCGGTGGCGCTGGCGACTATCGCGTCGGTCGGCTGAACCGCCGTATTGATCGCGCCATCGACGCCGACGACGTCTCGCAGCGTCTCGTCGCCAGTGGGCTATGGGAGCTTCCGATCGGCAACGGACGCCGCCTTGCCTCCACCGCGAATCGATGGGTGGACGGCTTCATCGGCGGTTGGCAGTTGAACGGCATCTGGACCCTGCAGACCGGCACTCCGCTGGTCGTGCGCGGCACCAACAACTTCACCGGCATCGGCTATCCGGACATCATTGGCGATCCCACCCTCCCCGGTGATCAGCGCACTCCCGAACGCTGGTTCAACACGGGAGCCTTCGCCAATCCCGCCGACTTCACCATCGGCAATGGTCCCCGCACTCTGCCCACCACTCGCGGGCCGGGCTTGAACGACCTCAGCTTCTCGCTCTTCAAGACCTTCAAGATCAAAGAGCGCGTCCGGCTCGAGACCCGCTGGGAGATGTTCAACGCCATCAACACGGTGAACTACAATCTGCCCAACACCACTTTTCAACCCAATCGCCCCACGGCTGGTCAGGCCGCAGCCAACCTCAACGCCAACTTCGGCCGTATTCTCAGCGCCCTTGAACCGCGGCGCATGCAGCTCGGTTTGCGTCTGGCATTCTAACGAACGAGAGCTTCCCCGATGAAACACTTACTCTTTCTCGCAGCCATCGCGCTGCAGGCACAAACGAACTACGACTTAGTGGTTTACGGCGGTACGGCCGGCGGCGTAATGACCGCTGTCTCCGGCGCCCGGCAGGGACTAAAGACTGTTCTGCTGGAGCCGGGGCAACACCTGGGCGGCATGGCCACTGGCGGCCTCTCCCGCACTGACGTGGGCAAACGCGAAGTCATCGGGGGACTCGCGCTCGAGTTCTACTACCGCGTCGGCGAGCGCTACGGCATGCGCCGCTACAACGTGCCCACAGCCTGGTTCTATGAGCCCCGCGTCGGCGAAAGCGTCCTGCGGGAGATGCTGAATGAGGCGGGGGTTACCGTTCTGTTCGGCCATCGCCTTAGGGAGAAGACCGGTGTGGTCAAGTCCGGCACGCAGGTACAGGAAGTGATCACCGAAAACGGCGCGCGCTTCCGTGGCAAGGTCTTCGCTGATGCCGGCTACGAGGGCGATCTGATGGCGCAGGCCAAGGTGAGCTACACGTTTGGCCGCGAGTCGAGCGCGCAGTATGGCGAATCCCTGGCCGGCGTGCGCGACAAGACGCCGAAGCATCAGTTTCTGGTCAACGTGAACCCGTACGATGCTAACGGTAAGTTACTGCCCGAGATCCACAAAGACCCGATTGGCAAACCCGGCGAAGCGGACAAGAAGGTTCAGGCCTACAACTTCCGAGTGATTGCAACGAACGTGCCCGGCAACCGGATCCCCTGGCCGAAACCCGCCGGCTACGATCCCCAGCGCTATGAGCTACTCGCGCGCCTGCTGGCGGAGACCACGAAGAAGCTGGGCCGCGCACCGGTGTTCCACGAACTCACCTTGATCGCCATGATCCCCAACGGCAAGGCCGACTTCAACAACAATGGCGCTTTCTCGAGCGACTACATCGGCAAGAACTACGCTTATCCCGACGGAGACTACGCCACGCGCGCTCGCATCTGGCAGGAGCATATCGACTATCAGCAGGGCTTCTACTACTTCCTGGCTAATGATCCGCGCGTCCCCGCCACTCTGCAACAGGAGGTGCGCGACTGGGGCCTTCCCCGCGACGAGTACGAAGATACCGGCCATTGGCCGCATCAACTCTACGTCCGCGAAGCCCGCCGCCTGGTCGGCGAGTTTGTGCTGACGCAGAAGGACCTGCAAACCCAACTCACAAAGCCGGACGCCATCGGTATGGGTTCCTACAACAGTGACTCGCATAACATTCAACGCTTCGTCAATGCGCAGGGCTTTGCGGAGAACGAAGGCGACATGCAGGTGCCGGTGACGCCTTATCAGATACCGTTCGGCATCGTCCTGCCTAAGCGCACCGAAACGACGAATCTGCTGGTGCCGGTGTGTTTCTCGGCTAGCCACGTTGCTTACTCCAGCGCGCGCATGGAGCCGCAATACATGATGATCGGCCACGCCGCGGGACTCGCCGCCGCCATGGCGATCAAGGCCGGCAAGCCGGTGCAGGAGATCTCCGTACCCGCTCTACGCAAGACGCTGAAGGACGAAGGCGCGGTCTTCGAGTATCAGCGTTCGCCCCAGCAGGATAGCCTCGACGTGATTCGCAAGCGCCTGACACCCCCCGGCCCGGCGCGCAGCAACCGCGAACTTTAATCTTTCACCCGCTTGTGTTCCTCCGCAATTGGGAGCAGTATCGGTGCGGAGGTTTTCCGATGCAACGGTTCCTGAGTGTCGTTATGCTGATGGTTCTGTCGGGAGTGGCCAGCGCGCAGCCGAAGCCGGCGCGCATGGCGACGGTGACGCCGGAGGCCGGCAAGCCCGGTACGGATTTCACCGTGGCCGGAGAGAGCCTCGCGAAGGATACCGTCAAAGAGCTGTATCTTACCAATGGCAAAGATGACATCAAAGTGGCGATCGTCACTCAGAAAGCCGAGGCCATCCTATTCAAGGCGCCAGGGACCTTAAAGCCCGGCCGCTATGGCTTGATGATCCTCACGGCGGACGGCAAGAACTTTATCGAACAGCCGGTGAAGCTGACGATCGAGTGACCGTGAGTCATATGGCGAGTAGCTCGATCGTCGTCCGGTCATCCTCCACGATGTCCCGCTCCGTGACGCCGTCGGAGACAATCGTCAGTCGATCTCCGGGGTCAAGCCGCAGTCTGGCTTCGCCGATCTCGATCTGCGCGAACAGCCCCAGCACCGTGCCCGTCGCCCCGTAGGCTTCCGTGGTGCGGTTGTGGTGCGTGAGTTGGGCGGGAACGTGGCCGGCACTGGCATAGTGGATCTCGCCCGTGGATCGGTGGAAGACACCGTAGAAGATGGTGGCGTAGTGTTCCGGCGCCGTCGACGCATGGAAAAGCGTGTTGATGTGCTCCAGCAGTTGGGCCGGCTGAGCCAGCAGTGCCGGATTCTGGGCGCGGAAGAGTGCTTGCAGATTGGCCATCAGCAATGCGGCGGGCACACCCTTCCCTGAAACGTCAGCGAGCAGGATCCCGAGCCGGTCGGCATCGATCTCCAGAAAGTCGTAGTAGTCGCCACCGATCTCGCGGGCGGGTTCGAAGGTAGCCTGCAGGTGCAGGTTGCCGAACTGCCGCTCGGCCCGGGGCAGTAGCTTCTGTTGCACGCTGCGGGCGATCTCCATCTCCGATTGCGCGCCGCGTGACTCTTCCAGGCAACGGTCCAGCGTGGCCAACAGGCGGCCATTGTCCCAGGGCTTGGTGACAAAGTCGGCGGCGCCGCGCCGCATGGCTTGCACGGCCAGGTCGATGTCTCCCCAGGCGGTCATCACCACCACGGGAGGTGCGGCCGGCCGGCGGCGGATCTGCTCCACCAGTTCCAGGCCTTCACGGCCCGAGGTGGTGTCGCGGCTGAAGTTCATGTCGGTGAGGACCAGATCGTAGGGACGGTGCGTCAGGTGATCCAGCAGGCCGCGCGGCGTGTCGGCGGACCTGGCCTCGTGGCCCGCGGCCTTCAGCAGCAGTTGGAGCGCGATCAGGACGTCGGGCTGGTCATCGCAAACGAGAATGGCGGACACCTCCTGAGATACAGCAGGCTGGGGGCCATTGTAAGGTCTTGAAAGAACGTGCCCGATGAAGACGGGATGGTGCGAATTCAGAGATGAGTGTCCGTTTTCGGACAGTCGCTGGTTAAGCGCGTAACAGCTTCAGCAGCACCACCTCGGGTGGCGCGCCGATCCGTGCGGGGATCCCCACGGTGCCGAGGCCGCGGGTCACCCAAAGTCGCGACCGGTTCTCTTCGAAGAGGCCGTAAGTGTAAGGCGTGAAGAAGCGGATGATGTTCAACTGCTCACCGAAGAGTTCCAGGTTCAGTTGGCCGCCATGGGTGTGGCCGGAGAGCACCAGGTCCCAGCCCTGTTTTTGGGCGGTGCGGAAGACTTCCGGCGTGTGGGAGAGCAGCAGGTTGAACTCGTTGGGCACGACGAGCTCGCCGACGTTGCGCAGCATCGGCTTGTACTTGGATTGGAAATCGACGCCGGTGAGATGCAGCTTCGCCTGTCCAAAGCGGAGGCTGGCGCGCTCGTCGCGCAGGAATTGGATGCCATGGCGCGCGGCCATTTCCGAGGCGTAGGGTTCGGCCTTGATGTACATCTCGTGGTTGCCATGGCAACCCCAGACGCCGCTGGCGGCCTTCAGGCGGGCGAGTTCGGTGATGCAGTCGTCGAGCGGATCGCGCGAGCCGGTAATCAGGTCGCCGGTGACGAAGGTGAGGTCAGGCCGGGTTTCGTTGACCATGTCGACGGCGCGAGCCAGCTCCCGGCGGGAGAGGAAAGGGCTGAGGTGGATATCGGAAATCTGCGCCAGTTTCAGGCCGTGCAGATCCTGGGGCAAGCCCGGAATGCGCAGTTCGCGCTCGATCAGTAGCGGGGTGAAGCGCGCGGCGATGAGGCCAAAGCCCATGGTGGCGATGGGGGCGGCGACGGCCGCGTGAAGCATCTTGCGGCGAACGAGATCGGTTTCGGGGATCTGGGTCAGCCGCCGGCGGACCAGCCATCCCACCGGAAACGCGGCCACGAAAGCCGCGGCAAGCGCGAACGCCAAGCCCCGAACGCCAATCTCCCACTGTGCCGGGACGGCGCCCAAGAGCAGGCGCACATTCAGCAAAGCCCCGATCGCGATGAAGGCCAGGATGGGGTAGAGGAGGGTCCGGTAGCGAGGCAGAAACCAGCGTTGGAGGTAGAAACCGGCCGCGGCGCCAGCCAGGATCGCCTGCAGATCAGGCAGAAAGCGCCAGACAATTCTCATCTGATTCCAGTTTAGCGGGATGGCTGGTAGGATCAAAGGACGGGCCCTTAGCACAGCGGTTAGTGCAGGGGACTCATAATCCCTTGGTCGTAGGTTCGAATCCTACAGGGCCCACCAATGGAATCAATTGGATACGGGCGAAGCCAATGCTCGTTTCTTGGTTATGATGCGCGACTGTGGGGGATTTTGTGGGGACGGCCTCGGACCGTGAGCGCCCTACAGGTTGAACCTTTTCCACCTGATCCCCGGCATCAATGGAAGAAGGCACCGAACACGAAACTTCCCGTCAGTCCACCAAACGCCAAACCGAGTCCCACCCAGGTTTCACGAGCCTTTTCATACTCAATTCTGCGGAAAGTAGCTTGCCAGTTCTGCACACGTTCGGGACCCACGAGTCGTTCGAGCCCCGCAGCCAGTACCTTGAAACGCTGATTGCTCTCAATCGCTCGATATTCTTGGGGACCAACGGTTAGATAGTTCGCCAGCAAGACGATACCCCACATCCCAAAATAGGACATCTCCCGGCTTTGCAAATGTGGGGCGAGAAACCAGTTCCAGAGATTCTGCATGACCAACACTGAGTAACAGCGTAGGATCGAAGAGCAACAAAACAGGCCGACGTTGTTTAACCAGATTCTGTCTTCCGTCTTGTCTTGATCAAGAAATGGTACATCCTGCAAGTCTATTTCGTTCTGCATCAGCAGAAGTTTAGCGGATTCATGCTGTGGAGTGTAGCGCGAGCCGTGTGGGTTGGCAGGCCGTTGGCTAAGTTCTTGAGGGTCGCAGCTTCGCCAAGGGTGGTAGTTGGGGTTTCAGTTTACGCTAGGAACAGCGCGAACCGCTATTTCGACGCCCCCCATCTCACGCGTCGAGTGTATCCCCTCCAGCGCCTCCACGGCCCGCCGCTTGCCGATCAGGCTGATATGGCTGTAGCGTTCGAGCATTGACCGCGAAACATGCCCCGCCAGCGCCATGATGATCGCGTCAGGGACGCCGGCCTCCGCCATGCGGGAAATCGCCGTGTGCCTGAGGTCATGAAACCGGCAACTCACTCCCGCCCGGTCTCGCGCGTTCTCCCAAGACGTTTGCAGGTTCGTCGCCGGCTTGGTGGGATCGTTGGGGGTAGGGGCGCCGGAAGCGAAGACGAACCATTCCGGCTTCAGTTCCCCGAAGCGAGCGACGAACCACGTCGCGTGCTGGCTGAAGACGGCGAAGAGCGTGGCGTTCATGGGGATCATGCGGCCCGTTCCGGCCGCCGTCTTGGCCCGGCCCACGCGAACCGTTCGTTTCTCCAGGTCCACTTGGCCCCAGGTGAGGGACGTGATCTCTCCAGCCCGCATTCCCGTCGTGAGGGCGATGCGGATGAAAGAGGCGATCAAGGGCAGGCGCGACGCGCCCGCCGCCGCCAGGAGCCGGCATTCTTCGTCTGAGGTGATGGCCCGCCCTACGTCCTTACGCTCTTCGAGCTTGCGGACTTCCGGCCAGAGAACGGACCAATCCTTCCCGATAGCCCGACTGAGTTCCCCCAGTTCCATGTTGATGGTTCGGCCAGCCGCCCGCTCTTGTTGGCGCAACCGCATGTAGGCCCGGATGCGGTCTTCATTGAGGTCGCCCAGCAGGACGGCGCCCAAGTGCCGCTCCACCCAGGCCAGGCGCTTGCGGCTGAAGGCCACGGAGGACGGGCGATGGGTGAGCGGGTAATTGTCGCGGTAGCGGCGGACGATCTCGCCCACCGACAGAATACGGTTCTCCCGCTTCTCCGCTGGCATCCCCGCCAAGGTCCGCTCGAGTTCGGCCCGCCGGTTCGCCTCCGCCTCCTTGGCAATGGTCTTCCGGCTGGTCTTGGCCGATTCCCGAATACGCCGGCCCACCAAAATGAACTCGTACCACCAGACTTCGCCCCGTTTGAAAAGTGCCATCTTCGCTTCGCCTCCGCTTCTGACTTCTCTGAGCTTACCGCCACCACAAAAGAGCCCTGATTCCCGAAATTCTCGTGAATGACTGCGCACGCGGTCGCGAGCCATCGATCCCTAGGGATATCAGGCCCCCTACCCCCCTCGCCAGGGCCCAGGTTCTCCTCACCCGTCGCACCCTATAGCGGAAGTGTCGCGAGGTCACTCTTGGTTTGGGGCGCGGTAAGCGCGATAAGCGCGGTAGGAAGAGAACTCATCAGCTTAGAGCGCTTTCCGCGCTTATTGCGCAATGTAGAACCACCGTTCTGCCGACCGGCCTTCGCCCGGTTCCATAACCCGACAGGCTTCGCCCCGCTGTTCGAGTACACCCAAGGCTCGACTTATCTCCACCGACGGCTTGTGGTTTCCAAAGTGGCTCCGAATGTCGCTTCGGGTTAGTCCGCCTTCGCCTGCCGCCTTCAGGGCATTCAGGATGTCGTCTGCCGTGGCATCTCCCAGTGCATCGCCAAAAATGAACCGGGCAGAGTCGCGGCAATAGTCCCAAACTGCCATGGCAGCCCGCATGTGTTCCTCTTCGATCTCGTCCGCCCCAGCCAACAGCGCATACAGCAGCGACAGCCGGACAACCTGAGCTTCGGCTCGGCTGGTTACCGAGCCAAAGAGTCCCGATTGGCCCTCTGATAGTTCTTCGTACCCTGAATGCCAAAGACGGCGCGCTTCGTCGTCCCGCTCGAAGCGCTTCACCAACTTGGCCCCCTCAACCACCGGCCGGAGACGGCGCACAAACGCATCGATTTCCGTAGAGTCGAGATTCCCGCCATCTGGCAGCAGTTTGGACCGTTTAGCGTAAACCCAAAGGAATCGATTGGCGAAGCCATTGGCGGTCGCAGTGTCCGAAAGCTTGCGCTTCAATTCGTCCGCTGTAATATGTCCGATCACCGATACATGAGCATTGGTGGCGCGCGCTGATTCTTTGCGGGTGAGTGTCTGAAGCTTCCCTTCGTCCCAAGCCTGCCGGAGCACCGCCGAAAGCGTATTGTTCTCGCGTTCCGCAACGGTCAAAGCGCGCGCGAATTCCGTTTCCGTTACTAAGATGCGCTTGTCCGCCTCACCATGGTCATTTTCCCCAATAGGGTCTCTCACGTTCCAAATGAGGCCCTCGCCGGACGAGAGCCCACTGACTATGCGGGTCTCGCCAAACGCGGGGTCAACCTTTTCGAGTACGTTGCGGACATGTCCCCAGGACGTGCCCTTGCGCGCCTTCGACGACTCACCGACGATCACGACGAACAAATTCCCGAAGTGCCGATCAGCCTCAACCGGGAAGCATGCGAACCGTCCGAAAACGGCCCCCATGCCGGCAAGAAACTGAAGCAGAATCGCAGCTTCATCGGCTTCCGTATGGGGAGACACCATCCGTACAAAATCGCCAGCCGCCCCAACTAGCGCTTCCGACTTGAGCACGGGATGTTTTCGCCTATCGGACTTTGCGACCGCCGGCGAACTGGCATCTTGCAGGATGGTGAGCATCGCGGCCTTCTCCAAGGCTTCGGTGTTGTTGGGCCTCATGGTCGAGCCTCCGGCCTGCGAAGGATCCGTCCGAAAATCTCATCCAGTTGCGTTCGGTGAGCACGGCCCGCTTGGATAAGTTCGCGGGTCCTCGCCGATTCAATTTGGCAGGCCGTCGAGAATTCGACGATCACCGCCGCCGGATCCAATTGATGAAGCCGGTACAATTCGCCCGATGCGGCCGCCAGCGCCACTTCGTCCCAAGCGCCAGGGTCGCCGTTGCTCAAGCGCTTGAGCTGTTCGAGTTCCTCGCACCTGGACTCGAACCACCAGCCGGCCAGCTTCGCCCGTTCTGCCGCGCGTTGGCTTGCTTCCGCGTAGCGCCGCCGCCGTTCTGGTGAGGTTGGCGTGAGCGCCACGCCGGCCAGGTCCGCCAGCCACTCAAAGGCCTCACCCTTCGAGCATCCCCGAACGGTTTGGATCAATTGCAGGATGCCGCCGCCGGCATTCGTGGCGAAGTCCCGCCATGTGCCGCGCTTCGGGTCGAGTGCGACGTTGAGCCCGTCGCCGTCACGCCAGAAGGCCCGCCCACGGCCCCGCCGGAGTTCGCCGCCCCCAAGTGCCCGCCACACGTCTTCGATGCGCACGGCGCCAATTACCGCGTCGACGGAGTAGGTTGCGGCGTGCGATACTGGATTCTCAATTGCCCGCTTTGTTTTGAGAAGGCCCGCCCCGTGAAGGTGGGCTTTTTCGTTGGCGGCCATTACCGTTTGGCCTCCGACATTTGCCCGCCGCCGGTCGGTCGGGAATCCAGCCAAGCCGAAACGTCTTCCAGCCGGTAGCGGACGGCCGCGCCGATTTTGACGTACTTGGGGCCAGTCGAGAAGAGCCGCCATCTCCTCACGCTGGCTGTGCTCATGCCGGTGATTCGCGCTACATCATGCTCATTCAGAAGGGTTTCCAGATTCCTACCTATTGTTGTCATTTGTTCCTCTCGTGGCATCATCCGTGCCAACTTGAGAGAATCTTGCCCTACCTCGCTTAGCGAGGGTCAATACGAGGAATACGAGGACATGCGAGGAAAGTGAGCCTTCACCCTGAGAAGTGGCGCGCTTTTCGAAGATCGTCCAAAAACTTGGCGGGCGCCATCTCGAGTATACGGGCAAAGTTAATTTCGTCTGCCGCAGTAGCTTTTTTGGCATTTGACTCTTGCCAATACTCAAATTGCCGTGCTGTGTTATGTCCAGCCAGCTTCCAAATGTGAGTCCTGTTTACCCGTTTGCCCGTTTCACTCAGAACTCTCGCCAAGAACTCATCCACCTTCTCAGCCTTCGTCTTCGGCACTACTGCATTCGTGGCGGAAACGTGCGTCGCCTGTAATTCGCCCACTCCCGCCATCTGGGAAGGAAGCCTAGAAGCTGCAGTATCTTGGAACTGTCGGATTCGGGCACGAATGGTCTTGCGGATGGTGTCCTCATGCAGATGACCGAGTCTTGCGAACTCTGAATCGGGTTCCGCCATCCGTTCCAGGAAATCCGTCCAGCGGTTGGCGGTTGGGTAGCGCCATGACTCTAGCTCGGGAAACTGTTCGAGATTCTTCAGATGAGACGCAAGGAAACACCGCGCGCTTCTGGAACTTGGTTCGTTTCGGAGAATCTCGGAGTACCCACGCCAGAGTTCGTCGGTTAGTGTCCAAGTATTTCGCGAGACAGTCTGAAGCATGGCTTCATTCGAGAGTACGGCCAAGGGATCAACGGTTAGGTACTCCGTCAGATGCGCGTCCAAAACGGCTTCCGCGAAGATCCTTTGATACGCGATAATGCGTTCGATTGAACGGAAAACCGATGCCTCTTGAAACGAAAACTCTACGTTCGTAGGGAAATAGGGTGTCTTGTCAAGATCATAGGCGTCCCGTGCCTTTTTCTCGGCTTGGCGAATCCTCTCCATTGATTCGCGTGACAGGCTCGGAATCGATTGATCGGCCGGCCTCGTGGCGAGTGGAACTTCGCCTGCCTCTGAACGTGATTGCTCCATCGTTCCCTGTACGATTCCCTGCGGTTGGTGTAGCCGCCCCTGGGCAGGGTCCCAGCCTTTCGCTTCGGTTCATGAGGCCGAAGCTAGGCGGCTCTTTCGCAAGTTACCATGCGGAAAGGTGGTACTGGTCGGGGGAATTGCGGGAACGTGATAGAGTTTCGGGCTGGGATTCCCGTGAACCGATGCAACCGCAGATGCACTATCGCGTCTCTGTCCACCGGATCCAGGAAGGAGCCAACTTGGAACAAGCACCGGAGCCTGTCGACCCACTCAGCGAAGGTGACAGGGCGCGAATTCGGGCGGAGGAAGAGTATCGGGCACAGGTGCGGGCGGAGATTAACAGCGAGACGGCTGTCCCGCCGCCGGCCACGCCGGGACCCAGCGCCGGCTTTGTTGGCTGCTTGGTGATCCTCGCCATTATGGTGATCGCCGGCTGGTGGGGGCTTCGACCTTCGTCGCAAATACCCTCGCCGCCAGCCCGCCGGGCGCCGGGCAGCATCACCAACATCGATGCACCGACGGCTTGCTTCCCGACCGAAGCCGGACTTGACGTTTTCACGCGCTCAGCCGCACGCGGCGACCGCGAGGAAGCCGCCCGGACGGTAATCAACCACCGGGGTCAGATGCTCGACAAGGGATACGCTGTGAAGGTGCTCGACTTGGGTGTCCTGACGTCGCGAATCCGGCTGACGGACACGGGCGCGGAGTGCTTCGTGGCAACCGATCTGCTTCGACGGTAGGCCGGTCTTTTACTGTGGGGGATTTTGTGGGGACCCCACTTCAAAAGCATGAGCAATGGCGAATAAGCCTGAACAGAGCCAGTATTCGGCAAGCCATTGAAAAAGAACGAGTTCGCGCAAGAGTGAGCAAAGCTAGGCAATCGTGAAAACAGCACTTGGCGCGACTCATAATCCCTTGGTCGTAGGTTCGAATCCTACAGGGCCCACCAATGGAATCAATTGGATACGAGTGGAGCGCTTCCGTCGACTGCGACGCTGCCTCCCGTTTGCCGCCCTGATAGACTACGTCGTGAAAGGGCTTGGCATGAGAATCTATCTGACGCTGTTGCTTGCGCTGGTTCCCTGCTTGGGGCAGAGCTTGCGGGTGATGTCCTACAACGTGCGGTATCCGAGCAAGGGCGATGGGCCGGATCTTTGGGATCTGCGCAAGGATCTTTTTATCGAATCCATCCGCAAGGCCAAGCCGGACCTCATCGGCACGCAGGAGTTGTTCAAACTCCAGGGCGACTATCTTGTGGAGAAGCTGCCTGAGTTTGCCTGGTTCGGCACCAGTCGCCGCGGGAATTCTGAGGACGAGCACATGGGCGTCTTCTATCGGAAGAGCGCGTTGCGCTTGAAGGAGCAGGGCCAGTTCTGGCTTTCGGAGACGCCGTCGGAGCCGGGGAGTCAGTCCTGGGGCATGAGTCTGCCCCGGATGGTGACGTGGGGTTTGTTCGAGAAGAACGGAAAGCAGTTTTACCTGCTGAACACTCACTACGCGCACCGACGCCAGGATGAAGAGGCCCGCTTGAAGGCGGCGGCTGTGATCGTGGGGAAGATCAAGGAACTGCGTCCGGGCATCCCGGTGATGGTGACTGGCGATTTCAATGCTCCGGCGGGCGGCGCGGTCCATCAGGCGATGCTCGCGGCGGGGTTGCGTGACAGCCGAGCCATCGCCGGCAAAAAGCTGGGGCCGGAAGGGACGTTTCATGGCTTCAAGGGCAAAGCCGGCGAGGCGCGCATCGACTGGATTCTGGTGAGTCCGCAGTGGAAGGTGAAGCTGAATGAGACCATCACCTTCGAAGAGGGCGGCCGGTATCCGTCGGATCATTTCCCGGTGCTGGCGGAGGTCGAAAGGTAGCGATGAAGCGGTCCTTGCGCGGCATGGCCTGGCCCGCAGTGCCCTTCTTGATCGCGGGTACGTTGATCGCGCAGCCGCGGCCCGTCTCTATTCCGTTTGTTGGCTGTGAAACCGGCGGCCAGCACTTTCAGGAAGCGCCCAAAGCCAGGCCCTACTCCGTCCGGACGACTCCCGAACTCGCCAGAGGGCTGGCCTACTATCAGTCAGCGAACGGACTCGGTGTCCTGGCTCCGCGCGGATGGGATTGCGCCGCAACGGCCGGTTCCGGTGGCGATCGCCTGTACGTTACGCCCAAACCCGTCAACCCGCAAGACGACTTTCAGGGCCCGGTGGTGCAGTTGATCCGCAGACGTGGCGGCTCGGTGGGAAGGGGTGAAGTCGCCGAGGTCATCATGCGAGTCTTCCCGGCTTACCAGGCTGTTGCCGGGCGTGCGGCCGCAATGTTTCCCCAGATGGTCCTACCCACGGGGCCCTACCCGGCCGATCAACTGACCTATCAGGGCAAGTCGACCGTTGAATTTGCGACACCCGAGAACGCACACGGGCTGGGTACTTTTTTGGGGCTGGGCAAGAGCAACAGGCCGATCCATGGGGTTGCCCTGCTGATCGGAGTCGACCGCGAGGTTCCGGACCTGCTGCTCTTGGCCGTCCGGCTTCCGCCCGAGTTGTCTCAGGCGATGGTGCCATTGGTGATTCGGCAGGTTCAAGGGGATGCCCGGAACCTGCCGTAAGTTCAAGGCATTATTGCCCGATTGCAATAGTCAGGTTCTGGGCGTTGGGGACGCCGTCGATGGTGAGATCGATCGGCTGGTCTCCCGGGGCGACGGCCGGGATGACGACGTTGAACTGGTAGAGTCCGATAGTGGCGCCGACGATGCCGCCGAAGCTGACTTGGGCAGTGATTCCGCCAATCCGGAGTTGGTACGGCAGAGCCAAAGCAGAGCCTTGGCCGGCGACGACACCCGCTTGCGTCGGCGGGGTGGTGGGGCCGCAGCCGAGGGCGTAGATGGAGACCGTGTCGCCGGGCTTGGCCGGCTTAAAGGCGACGCCGGGGAGCATTCCTTCGCGGCCGATGTAGGTGCTGAAGTCGGGCGTCAGGGCCACCACATACTGCTTTCCGTCAATCAGAAACTGGGGGACGGTCTGGAGCGTCGGCGAGAGGCGGGCGCGATTCACCGTGACCTGATTTGAAGTGCCGAGCGGGGTCTTCACCTCAATGGTCACCGGGCCGGAAGCCGTGTCTTCCGGCGTGTTGATGTTGATCTGGTTCGGGCTCAAGTAATAGACAAAGGCGGGCTTGCCATTCACGGTCACACTGACGCCATCCAGCGAAGTCGGCGCGTTGATGCCGTTGAAGTCAGCGCCGGCCCAGAGACGCGAAGTGGTGGAGAAGTTCTGTCCGTAGACTTCGACGTAGGTGTTCGATGAGAAACCGGCCTTGCCGCCGAATGAGGTGAGCACCGGGTTGTCGGTGCGGACTTGCGGCACTGGGGGCGGGCTGACTTTGCGGATCTTGTTATTGCGCACGTCGGCGATATAGAGGTTGCCGGCGGCGTCGGTAGCCATGCCGGACGGGAAATTGAAGCGGCCTTGCAGGGCTGGTCCGCCGTCGCCTGTGTTGCCGGCCACGCCGGACCCGGCGTAAGTCGTGATGATGCCGCTCGCCGAGACTTTGCGGATTCGTACATCGGTGGCATCGGCAATGTAGACGTTGCCATTCGCGTCCACGGCCACGCCGCTGGCGGATCGCACTTGGGCGGCGGTTGCCGGTCCTCCATCGCCCGAATATGCAGCGACTCCCGTTCCGGCCACCGTGGTGACAATACCGTTCTGTACTTTGCGGACGCGGTTGTAGCCATTCAGACGGCTATCGCCATCGTCAGTGTAGTAGAACGTGCCGTCTGGAGCGACGGCCAGCCAGAAGGGAAAGGCATCGGTGGCCGCGGCGGCTGCGCCGTTGCCGGAAAGGCTTCGCGATCCGGTACCGGCGACGGTGGTGATGATGCCGGTGGTGGAGATTCGACGTACGCGGTAGTTCGCGTAGTCAGTGAAGTAGATGTTTCCCGCGCGGTCCACACCGATGGAGCCGGGCGAATTGAGACGCGCGGCGGTGGCGGGGCCGCCGTCGCCGGCGAAACCGGCTACGCCTCCGGCGATTGTGGTGATGATGCCGTTGGGCGCCACTTTGCGGATGCGGTCGTTGCCATAATCGGTGATATAGACGCTGCCATCCGGGCCCACAGCGACGCCGGTGGGGCTCCGGAAGGTGGCTGCCGTTGCTGGGCCGCCGTCGCCGGAGAAGCCAGTTCGGCCTGTTCCGGCAAAGGTGGTGATCGCGCCCAGAGGGTCGATCTTGTAGACGTAGTGGCCACTGTAGTCGGGTGCATAGAGGTTCCCCGCTGAATCCACCGCCACGTTGTAGACGGCGCTCCAACTCGTATTCCCCGCCGCGCTGCTGAGAATCTGCGCACTGGCAGTCAGGCAGTATGCCAGGAAGACGAAAGTGATGTGTAATAAACGATGCATAAGAACTCCTCACTTTGGATTTGCGCGAGGAGTTTGCAAAGCAGTCACGATGGGGAAAGAAAAATGCCGGATTTGCTAGAATCTCCTTTGGACCGCCCCCCTCGCTTGCGCGCCAGTTCTGCTGAGGCCGCGCCCGGTCAGGACGTCCTGAACGAAGCGTTCAGTGTGGCCTACGAGGAGTTGCGCCGGCTGGCGGCGAGTGTGCGCGGTGCCGATCCAGGCGCAACGCTGAATCCGACGGCATTGGTAAATGAGGCGTGGCTGAAGCTTTCGGCCTCTTCGCGGCTTTCCTGGGCTTCGCCGCTGCACTTTAAGCACATTGCGGCGCGGGCGATGCGGCAACTGCTGGTGGAGTCCGCCAGGCGGCGTCATGCGCTCAAGCGGCAGGTGGCCCTGGTGACTTTCGATGAACCGCTGGCCTCGCTAATTCGTGCCCAACCGGTCGCCAGTGAAGAAGAGTTTCTCCGTCTGGACGGCGCGTTGGAAGAATTGTCGAAGCTGAGTACGCGGCAAGTGGCCATTGTGGAAAGCCGCTTCTTTGGCGGGCTCGGCGTGGAAGATACCGCCCGCGTGCTGAACGTCTCAGAAGCCACCGTGCAACGCGAGTGGCGCGCCGCGCGGGCCTGGCTGGGCCGTGAACTGCGGCGAGCCAGTTAGGCGCCGGATGATGGATTCCGGCCAATACGCGCTCATCCAGGAGCTTTTTCACGCCGTCGCTGACTTGCCGCAGGCGGATCGGGCCGCGTACCTCGATCAGCACTGTCCTTCAACGGAGACGCGGGAGGAAGTGGAGGCGCTGCTGGCCGAGGACGCCCGCACCCAACCCGCGCTAGATCAAGGTTTGGCGGCGCACCTGGATGCCGGGGCAGCGCCGATGCCGCGGCAACTGGGACCTTACCGCCTGGAACGCCTTTTGGGCGAGGGCGGGATGGGTGTGGTGTACCTGGGTGTCCGGGACGACTTGGCCAGCCATGCGGCGATCAAGATTTTGCGGGACGCCTGGCTATCACCCGCCCGCCGTGAACGGTTTCTCTTCGAACAACGCACGCTGGCCCAACTGAACCACGCCTGGATCGCCAAGCTCTACGATGCGGATACTCTTCCGGATGGCACTCCCTGGTTCGCAATGGAGTATGTCGAGGGCGTCCCGTTGACGGAGTACTGCACGCGAAAGTCGCTGACGCAGGAGCAGCGGCTCAATCTCTTCCGGCAGGTCTGCGGGGCGGTGCAGCACGCCCACCAACACGCTGTCATCCACCGCGACCTGAAGCCCTCGAACATCCTGGTGAACAACGAGGGTGTCGTGAAGCTGCTCGACTTCGGCATTGCCAAACAACTGGATGCGACGGCGGACCAGACCTTGACGGCGCTGCGCCTGATGACCCCCGCCTACGCCGCTCCGGAGCAGTTGCGGGGCGAACCGGTGGGTGTCTACACCGATGTTTACTCCCTGGGTGTCATCCTGCGTGAACTGCTACCGGGCAAACTTCCCGCAGACTTGGAGGTTCTTTGCCAGACGGCGTTGCAACCCGAAACCAAGCGCCGCTACTCCTCCGTGGACGCGTTGATGCGGGATATCAACCACTATCTGGCCGGCGAGCCACTGGATGCCCGGCCCGATCAGTTTACTTATCGTGCAGGCAAGTTTATTCGCCGTAATCAGGGGGCGGTGGTGGCTGCGACTTTGGCGGTGGTGGTGCTGGCGGGGCTCTCGGCTTTTTACACGGTCCGGTTGAGCCAGGCACGGAACGAGGCGCTTGCCGAGGCGGCGCGTTCCGGACGCATCCGGCTCTTCCTGGTGAATCTCTTCGACGGCGGCGACATGGCGGCAGGCCCATCGAACGATTTGCGTGTGGCGACACTGCTGGATCGCGGCGTCGCAGAGGCGCAATCTCTGCAGCGCGATCCGGAAACTCAGGCTGAGCTCTTCCGGACGCTGGGCAACGTCTACCAGAAACTGGGCCGGCTCAACGATGCGGACCGCCTTCTGAACGGCGCGCTCACCCACCGCCGCGACGTCGATAACCTCACCAGTCTGGCGCTGTTGCGCAGCGAACAGGCCAAGCATGACGAGGCCGAGAGACTGGCCCGCGAGAGTCTGCGGGCCGCGCAAGCGAATCACCCGCCCGGCCACCTGAACATCGGCAAGGCGCAGATGACCTTGGGCCATGTGCTGGAAGAGAGCGGCGCTTATGCCAAAGCGGCGCCGGTACTGAAGGAGGCCATCGCAATCCTCTCCGCCCCAGGGCAGCCGCCTTCGGAACTGGCGACGGCGCTGGTGTACCTGGGCAATGTGCACTTCTATACCGGCGAGTACGCCGAGTCCGAGAAGCTCAACCGGCGGGCTCTGGAGATGTTCCGGCAGATTCATGGCCCAGCGCATCCGTTCATCGCCGAGGTGCTGATCAACCTTGGCGCCATTCAGCAGGACACGGGCCACTATCGCGAGGCGGAAGGGTTCCATCGTCAGGCGCTTACGATCATGGAGGCTTTCTATGGTCCGGAGCATCCGAAGGCTGCATCGACGCTCACCTTGATCGGGCGGGCGCTCGTCTCCCAGAAGCGCCTCGATGATGCCGCGGGCCTGCTCACCCGCGCGTTGGCTATCCGGACGCGGGTCTATGGCCCGAACCATCCGCAGGTGGCTTCCACCGTGAACGAACTGGGCAACAACGCGATCGCACGCGGCCAGCTGGACGAAGCTGAAAAGCACTTCGGGCGCATGATCGCCATTTACGAGAGCGTCTACGCGGGGAAGCACTACCTGATTGGGATTGCCAAGTCGAACCTGGCAAGCGTCTTCATGCGCCGGCAGCAGTGGGCGCGCGCGGAACCGCTGTTTCGCGACTCTTTAGCTTTGTACGCCAGGACTTTGCCTGCGGGCCACGTCAACGAGGGAATCGGCCGAATCAAGCTGGGCCGGACCTTGTTGCGGCAGAAGAAGTACGCGGAGGCCGAAACGGAGACCAAACGGGGGCAGGAGATCGTGGCCCGGCAATCTGAGCCTTCGGTGAGCTGGCTCGAAAGCGCCAAGCAGGACCTCGCCGAGATCGCCGCCGCCCGGCGCTAGTTTTCGGCCAAAGCTTCCATGGGCGAAGTGCGCGCCGCGCGGTGCGAGGGCAACAGACATGCCGCCAAACAGGCGAGAGCCAGTACGCCCGCCGCGCCCCCGAGCACGAAAGGGTGCAAGGCGGGCACCTGAAAGAGCACCGCTTGCATCGCCTGTCCGCTGACCCAGGCGCCGGCGAGGCCGAGGGCCAGGCCCGCAGCCAGCAGACGGAGCGCCAGGGCGAGGTACTGGCTGCGGATTTGGTTCGGCCGGGCGCCAAGCGCCATGCGGACCGCGATTTCGCGGCGACGCTGGACCACGGCGTAGCTCAGTACGCCGTAGGTGCCGATGGTGGTGAGTAAGAGGGCGATCGCCGAGAAGAGGCCGGCCAGGAAGGCGGGAGAGCGGCGCGTGAGCAGGCTGTCGTCAATACGAGCCTCCATGGAGCGGATGTCGGTGAGGGGCAGGTCCGGGTCGAGCCCGCGCACGACTTTTTGCAGCGTCCGGGCCAGAGTTTCGGGCGGGGTGGCGGTGCGGGCGACGAGGTACAGTTCGCCCTCCGGCCGATAGCGATAGGGATAGTAAACTGCGCCTTGAGCAACGGCATCGGTTAGGCCCGCCTGTTTCACCGGTCCCACGACACCCACCACGGTGTATGGCTGCCCGGTTGCGTCTGAGCCCGAATACAGTTGCTGGCCCAGCGCATTGCCATTAGGCCAATAGAATTGGGCAAAATCTGCATCCACCACGCAGTTGCGTTCGCGCTCGTCAGACGCAAGGAAGCGTCCTGCATGTAGAACGAAGCCCATTGCCGCAAAATAGTTCCCGGCCACGGCGTAAGAGTAGCTTCCACGAGGTGATTCGCCCGGGTGACTGACATGACCCTTGACGGTGGCGGCGCTCTTTCCACTGTGGCCGCTGAACGGCACGTTGGTGACCAGGCCAGCCGCAACGACACCCGGCTGCGCCTCTACCTGGCGCGTCAACTCGTCGACAAACGAGTATCGAATTGCCGGCTCGGCGTAGCTGGTCCACGGAAGCAGAATCTGGCCAGTGAGGACGTGGTTGGGGCGAAAGCCTGGCGACACAGCCATCGCCCGATTCAGACTCAAACCCAGCAATCCCCCACTGGCCAGCAGCACGAACGCCAATGCAATCTCGGCGACGATCAACGCGTGGCGTAGCCTTTGCGCGGCAGCGCTGATGGTCGCACCCCGGCTTTCGCCGCGCAGGGCGTTGTCTCTGACGCTGAACCAGGCAACGGGCCAGGCCAGTATCACGCCAAGTGCTAATGCCGCCAGTAACGCTACCCATGCAGCGCGGGCATCGAAGACCACCTGAGCGCCCAAGGGGAGTTGGCTGGCTCCCAACGAGGCGAGCAACTGCACTCCGCCCGCTCCAACAGCGCAGCCCAAGAGGCCCCCCAACAGTGTGAGCAGCGTTGTCTCCACCAGCACCTCAATGACGATCTGCCGGCGGCCCGCACCCAACGCTTGGCGCACGGCCATTTCCTTCATGCGTCCGTTGGCCCGGATCAACAGGAGGTTGGCGAGGTTGACGATACCGATCGACAGCAACACGGCAACCCCCGCTTGCAACAGCCACAGCGTCGGCCGGATCGTTGCGACATGATCCTCATGCAAGCCTACGGCGACCGAGCGAAATCCCGCTTCGGCTAACATCTTCGCCTGGGGCGATCCCGCCTCAAGCGCCGCGTTGTGGGAGTCGATCTGAGCTTGCGCTTCGGATAGCGTTGCCCCGGGCTTCAGCCGGGCGACGATGTACTTTCGGTTACCTCCCGAATGACGTTGCCGCGCTGTACGCTCCTCCGGATTCGAGGCGAACGGCGCGAAAAACTGAACGCCGGAGGAGAGAAACCGAAAATCGGCGGGGAGCACACCGACCACGGTGATCTTCCTTGCGTTTACCCGAAACTGACGGCCCAGGATCTCAGGATCAGCGTTAAAGCGGCGCTGCCAGCAGGCATGCGTCAGGATCGCGACCTGGTCAGTCTCGAACGTGGTCTCCTCTTCCCTGAAAGCGCGTCCCCGGACGGGCAACACGCCCACAGTCTCGAAAAATTCAGGCGAAACCGCCAGGATCGGTACTTTTTCAGTCGACCCTGGCTCGCCGACGATCACCTCGCGCTCGCGATAAATGGACAGGGAGGAAAAGGCAGGAAGCTGCCCGCGGCGCTCGTAATAGTTGGTTACAGACGAGCCGTCCCGGTCGACTCCCGCCTTCGGGTAAGTGTTGTAAATGGTGACTAGCCTTTCGGCGGCAGGGAAAGGGAGCGAACGCAGCAGCACTGAGTCGATCACAGCGAAGATCGCCAGATTGGCTCCCAGGCAGATGGCCAGGGTGGCGAGCGCTGTCGCGGTAAAGCCGGGGGACTTCCTCAGCAGTCGCAGGGCGTGGCGCACCTGGCGCGCAAGCTCATCGAACCAGTACAGACCCCGGGCTTCGCGGCACTCCTCCTTCACGGTATTGAGGCCCAACTCCAGCCTGGCTTGGCGTTCCGCTGCTGCCAGCGGCACGCCGGAACGCACGAGATCTTCCGCGTACTGCTGGAGGTGGAAGCGCAACTCCTCGCTCATGTTCTCTTCAAAACGGCGACGGCTCAGCAGGGCACGGACACGCTGCAACATGACCTACACCTCCTCCGGGGTCGTTCTCAGCGCCGCCTCGATGGCCGCCGACATACGGTTCCAGCCCGCTGTTTCTTCCTTCAAACGCCGCCGTCCGGCCGCGGTGAGGGTGTAAAACTTGGCGCGCCGGTTGTTGTCGCTGGGCGCCCATTCGGCGGTGATCAGTTCCTGATGCTCCAACCGGTAGAGCGCCGGATAGAGCGACCCCTGCGGGATGTCCAAGGCTTCGCCGGAGATTTGTTTGATGCGCAGCAGCACGCCATAGCCGTGCAGGGGTTTCAGCGACACCGCCTTTAGAATTAATAGGTCGAGAGTACCGGGCAGGATCTGCATGTGTTCTCCTAGTTAAACTAGGAATATAGCGCGCCTCTCCTAGTTTGGCAAGGAGAGAGTGTTCCGATACCCTGAATACGAAGTGCACGCCCGAAAGTTCCGATCTCCGACGCCGGGTTTGCTGCTGGGGCTGGCGGTGACGCTGCTGGCTGTGGTTCTCTATGCGGCGTTCACCATCCAGCAGATCCACCGCGTGCAGCAATTGCAGACGGACCTCGTGGATCGCAACCGCCGCGATTCCCTGCAATTGCTGCGCATTCAGGACAACTTGCATTCGCTCGGCCTGGTGACGCGCGATCTGCTGGACCAGTCCGAGCCCTATCCGCTGACCGCGTGGGCGCCGCAGTTCAAGCGCATTCGTGAGGACCTGGACGACGCGCTCCGCCTTGCGATTCGCGAGCCCTCGCAGTCCGAGTACCTGAACAGTTCGCTGCGTCAATTCTGGACCGCGGTCGACCAAGCATTCCAGGAGCCCAACGAAGCCCGCGCGCGCCAGCAGTTTCGCGACTCCATCGAGGCCCGCCGCGCGACGCTAGCCAACATGGTGGCGCGCCTGCTGGTGCGCAACAACGAGAACGAACAGCAAGCCGGCACGCAGATTACGGCGATCTATGCCAACGTCGAACGCAACGTCTACATCTTCTTGGTCGCGATGCTCGTCCTGCTGCTGGCCAGCGGACTCTGGGTAATTGAAGCCAACAGGAGGCTTTTCGCCCGCATCACGGATCTTTCAGCGCAGCGCAGCGAACTCGCCCGCCGCCTGATCACCACGCAGGAGGACACGCTTCGTCACGTGTCGCGCGAGTTGCACGATGAGTTCGGCCAGATTCTGACGGCGATCGGCGTGATGCTGCAAAGGGCGGCGCGGCAGGATCCCAATGTGCTCGAGGTGCAGCAGATCGCGCAGAATGCGTTGCAGTCTGTGCGGACGCTCTCCCAAACGTTGCAGCCTGTACTGCTGCAAGAGCAGGGACTGCTGCCCACCATCGCCTGGTATCTGCCCACCGTACAGCATCAGACCGGCTTGAAAATTCACTACCAGCCGCCCGCACCATTCGAGGTAAACCCGGCCACGAGTATCCACATTTTCCGCATTCTTCAGGAGGCATTGAATAACGTCGTACGCCATGCGGGAGTGGAAGAGGCGTTCGTGAGATTGAGCGCGACGGCCGATCGGCTCACGCTGGAAGTGGAGGACCGCGGCCGCGGACTCGCTCCCGGCAAGGGCCCGGGAATGGGCCTCACCGGCATGCGGGAACGCGCACAACTGATCGACGGTAGAATTGACTTTCAGCCCTGCCCGCAGGGGGGCACGTTAGTGAAGCTACAGGCGCCGCGATGATTACCATTCTTCTTGTCGATGACCACGCTCTTGTCCGCCGCGGCTTCCGGCGGCTGATCGAGGATGAGGCCGACTTGAAGGTGGTCGGCGAAGCGGGCGATGGCCTGGAGGCGGTGAACCTGGCTGTGGAACTCAAGCCGCAAGTGATCGTGATGGACTACGCGTTGCCCGGCATCAATGGCGTGCTGGCTACCAGGCAGATTCTGGCCGCGCAGCCCGAGACGGCCGTGCTGATCCTCAGCATGCACTCCGAGCCTCAGTATGTTGAGAACAGCATTGACGCAGGCGCGCGCGGCTATTTGATGAAGAATGCGCTGGATCTTGAGTTGGTGGATGCCATCCGCCGCTTGGCGGCCGGCGATACGCTGATCGATCCTAAGCTGGCACCGGCCGATGGCAAGCGCCGCGGCCTGACAACGCGAGAGCTCGAGGTTCTCCAGCACATTGTGGCCGGGCGCTCCAACAAGGAGATCGCCGGCGTGCTCGATCTCAGCGTCCACACCATCGCGGTGCATCGCGCGCACATCATGGATCAACTCGGTTTGCACAACGCTGCGGAGTTAGTGGCCTACGCGATTCGCAATGGCCTGGTTACGAATCCGTGACACGCCGCAGCTTACTGTTGGCCGCGGCGCAGACGAACTCGCCAGGGTTTTCCTTTACCGACGTAACAGCGAGCGCGGGCCTGAACTTCCGTCATCATTCAGGCGCCTTCGGGAGTAAGTACCTGCCCGAAACGATGGGACCTGGCTGCGCCTTCGTCGATTATGATGCCGATGGCTGGCCCGACATCTTGTTACTGAATGGCAGTGACTGGCCGGGCCACAAGAAACAGCGCAGTACGCTGGCGCTGTATCGAAACAATCGCAACGGCACCTTCACCGATGTCACCCGCGCCGCCGGTCTCGACTTCGAGATGTATGCGCTCGGCGTGGCCGTGGCGGACTACGACAACGATGGCTATCCGGACCTGTATATAACTGGGCTGGGCCAGAATCGTCTTTTGCGCAACAACCGCCGCGGCGGATTCGTCGACGTTACGGCGAAGTCCGGGTTGGGTGGCCGCCAAGCCTTCAGCACCTCCGCGCTCTGGTTCGACTATAACCGCGACGGCTTACTCGACTTGTTCGTATGTAACTACGTCCGTTGGACGCCCGCCACCGATGTCCACTGCAGCCTGGATGGGAAGAGTAAGTCATATTGCACGCCGGAAGCCTATCGGGGCTCTACCTGTTGGCTCTTCCGCAACAAGGGCGATGGTACGTTCGAGGATGTAACGGCCAGCAGCGGTATCTTTGACTCCACCTCGAAGTCGCTGGGGGTGGCGATGCTCGACTACGACGAGGACGGCTGGCCGGACTTGGTGGTCGCGAACGACACCAGCCCGAACCGGCTCTATCGTAACCAGCGCAACGGCAAGTTCGAGGAGATTGGCCTGCGGGCGGGGATCGCCTTCAGTGAAGACGGCAAGGCGCGCGCCGGCATGGGGATCGATGTGGGGGCCTTCGACGGTACCGGCAGGCCAGGCATCGCGATTACGAATTTTGACAACGAAATGACGGCTCTCTACCGCCGAGCTACGGGCGCACGCTATGAGGATTCCGCCGCCGCCGCCGGTGTCGCCGCGGTGACTCGCAACACGCTGGGCTTCGGTTGCAAGTTTCTCGATGCGAACCTCGACGGCGCGCTCGACCTACTCGTCGTGAACGGGCATATTGACGATACGGTTCGGAATATTCGGCGCGAGGCGTCCTATGCGCAGCCCCCGCACTTATTCCTGAACGATGGCCGGGGGAAGTTTCGTGATGTCGCCGGTCAACTCGGTAGGTCTTTCGCCGCACCGCGCGTGGGGCGCGGTTTAGCCATAGGCGACTTCGATCGGGATGGCGACCTGGATGTCCTGATCACCACCAATAGCGGCGCACCTGTTCTTTTCAGGAACGAGGTCCGGAATGGAAATCGAAGCATTCGCTTTCGCTTGCAAGGGAAGAAGTCGAATCGCGATGCGATTGGAGCCGTGGTGAAGCTAATCGACGGCAATGAGACGCAGTGGCGTATGGTGCACAGCGGGTCGAGCTACCTGTCGCAATCGGAGCTAGCGCTCACCTTTGGCGTGGGCAAGCGCGATCGAATTGCCCGCACCGTCATTCAGTGGCCGAGCGGCCACGTGGAGGAGCATCGCAACCTGCTCACCGGCCGTCTATATGAGTGCCCCGAAGAGAGCCCCCCCAAGGCGCTCGACGGCTTCTAATCGATCGCGAAACCGGATCAGGGGCCCTGCCGCCTCGGCTCATTCAGCTTGGAATTGAAGTTCCTCTTCCAGAGCCCACAAGCTATCCTGAAAGGCGGAGGCGGATGGTTTGAAGGTACTGGTTTTGGGCGGCGGTGGTCGCGAACATGCACTGGCTTGGCGCCTGGCCCGCGGGGCGTCGGTCCAGCGCGTCTATGTCACGCCCGGCAATCCGGGGATGGCGACCGTTGCGGAATGCATCACATTAAAGTCTTATACGCCTGAAGAATATCTGGGTTTAGCTCAGCGGCTCGGTGTCGACCTGACGGTCGTTGGGCCGGAAGCACCGTTGGTTGCGGGTGTCGTTGACCTGTTTCGGGAGGCTGGTAAGCCCATCGTAGGCCCCACTCGCGCCGCCGCCGCGATCGAAGGCAGCAAAGTCTTCGCCAAGGAGATCATGAATGCGGCGGGCATTCCCACCGCGCGCTACGCCATCGCCGAAGGTGAGGATGAGGCACTGGCGGCGTTGCCTCGCTTCGAGCTTCCGGTGGTTTTGAAGGCCGACGGGCTCGCCGCTGGTAAAGGCGTTATCGTTGCCAAGAGTCGTGTCGAGGCTGAAGACGGCGTTCGCGCCCTGTTTTCGGGGCAACTCGCGGGGGATGCAGGAAAACGCGTCGTTATTGAAGACTTTTTACCTGGCCGTGAAGTAAGCTTTATCGTCCTTACTGATGGCGTGACCATTTTGCCTCTCGCTCCCACCCAGGATCACAAAGCCGTCCACGATAATGACGAAGGACCCAACACCGGAGGCATGGGTGCGTTCTGCGCGGATAGCATTCTAACCCCGGTGGAGACCCAGGATGTTCTTGAGCGGGTGATTCAGCCCGCAATTCGAGAGATGGCCGCTCGCGGAGTGCCGTTCACTGGATTCCTTTATGCTGGCCTCATGATGACCGCCCGCGGGATCCAAGTGCTTGAATTTAATGCCCGATTGGGTGACCCGGAATGCCAGACGCTGATGCACCGGATGAACAGCGATTTTGCCGCCGTTCTGTACCGAGCGGCGATCGGGAGGCTGGCCGGAGCTACGTTGAATTGGGATGCCGCACCCAGTGTTTGCGTTGTGGCTGCGGCGTCGGGCTATCCCAGCCAAGTCAGGATTGGCGACGCGATCACTGGTGTAAGGGATGCTGAAGCGGGCGGGGCCGTTGTCTTTCAGGCGGGCACACGACTGATGGACGGTGTACTGGAGACGGCGGGCGGGCGCGTGCTTGGTGTTACCGCCTCAGGCGTCGACCTGAGAGCGGCGATGAACCGTGCCTACTTGGGCATGGAACAGATTCGCTTCGACGGCATCCACTTCCGGCGTGACATCGGCGCGAAGGGCCTAAAGTAGCCAGCCGTAAACTGCGAACAAAAGTAGCCCATTCAGCAGGATGGAACCGCTGAGCACGAGCGGGTACCAGCGGGAGTCGAGCGAGAACAGTTGGGAAAGACGCATACAGGACCTATAAAGTCCATGATAGTGTCTTTGCAATTATATTGCAAGTTCTATGCAGTCCGGCGATTGGCGAGGGGGATCACGAGCGGTTCCGGCCCACCTTGCCACACGAACGCGAAGTGCTTTGCGGCGCGCACGTTGGTGACGGCTTGAGGTTGAAAGCAGGCGAGGCACTCGCCGCCCGCATGGCGGACGCTGCGGTAAACGACTCCCGAGGAGGCGACTTCGAGCAGGACACTGGCCAAGTGTTGCGACGAAGTGTAGTGCGCCGGATCATGGATGGCGTCCCATCCCATGCGGACGTCATGGAATGCCCCTTGGAAATCAGCCAGATACAGGCGCATTTCCAAGCGCGCCTCCAACAGACCGATCTCGGCAAGTTCTCGCCCCCGGTGATAAATTACTTCGCGCTGCGCGGTTTCCAGCGCCCGTCCGGCGTACCATGCGCCCCGATGCTCGCTGTTGAAGCGGCCGCCGCCGGGACGCGGGTGACAGAACGAAGCCATTACGGTATTTGCCAACGGCGTGCCGACCACCCATTCACGCTTCGGGATGCGGTGAATCTGGCCAAGTTCAGCCCGGACACGGTCATCGGTCATCGCCTCGAGGGCAAGTACGGCTTCCAGGTCTTCGGGCGAGGCCACGCGGTCCAGGATTCCGACGAGAGGGTAGCGGCTCGGGATGAGGCGGCACGTGTCGCGCCAGTCGATTTCCGCCAACGGTGGCAGTTCGAAAGTCACGCCCCGAGGCGTCCGTCCAACAAGCGGCGCACCTGGAACAACCCGTCGAGGCCCGCATTTGTCATGAGTTCGATTGCCGGACGTCCACCGAAAAGAGGATTTCGGTTCGGCAGCCGCACCCAGCTATCCGCCAATGTTTCATCAGGATAGAGGGTGTGCAGGGCTTTGTAGATCCCGATCAGCAACGAGATCCGCGTCAACGTGTCGTGGGCTAGAGTCCCGCATTTGCCGCTCTTGTACTGATAGAAGGTCGACTCGCTGGGCCAGCCAAGCAAAGCTCGCATCTCGTCATTCGACAAGCCCCAGGCTTGGCTGATGCTGAGAAAAGTCCTCAGTCCTGGTCCAGAAAGCTTCTCCGGCTCATTCAGCCGATGCTCTAGAACTGGAGTCAACACTGCTGTTGCCATAAATATTCTCCAATTCAATAATACACTCAACAAAAACATCTACTCAAGCCAAATCTCAGGCGAAGTGCCACCAAAGGGCAGTGATCGTTCCGAGAGTAAGCACGGTCCACGCGATGTCGATCCGGCGGGCGGCCAGGGTATGTGCGGGGTCCAGCACCAGGCCGGTCATGCGGGTGAAGTCCGGCCGCTCGCCGAACTTACTGATGAAGTACATCATGCCGACGCACAGGAAGAAGACGACGACGCTGTAGTTGAGAAAGCTGAACTCGACGACGGCATTCAGGGCGCCCAGGTCCCACTTGAAGGCGTTGTGCAAGATGTCGAGCAGGAAGCGTCCGGCGCCCAGCACGCCACCGACGACCAGAGTCGTGAAAGCGGCGCGCGCGGTAGCCCCTTTCCAGAGGATTCCAACCAGGAAGGTGGCCGTGATCGGCGCGCCGACGTAGGCTTGTACGCTCTGCAGATACTGGTAGATTTCGTTGTTCAGATAGCGGATGAACGGAATCCACAAAACGGAGAGCACGACGACAGCTCCCGTGGCATAGCGGCCGATGCGCACGAGCTGCGCATCCGGCGCGTTCGGTCGCAGCTTTTTGTAGATGTCCATGGTGATCAGGGTGGAGCAGGAATTGAAGACGCTGCTCAAAGAGGACATCAGCGCTGCGAGCAAGGCGGCTACCATCAGGCCCATTACCCCAGGCGGTAACAGGCGCAGCACCATCAGCGGATAGGCATTGTCGCCGGTGACTTCGGTTGGCCATAGCGCCTTGGCGATCAGGCCCGGCAGCACCAGGATGAACACCGGTAGGATCTTCAGGCTGGCGCAGAAGAAGGCGCCTTGGCGAGCGGCCTGGACGTTCTTGGCGGCCAGGGTCTTCTGTACGATCACCTGGTCGGTGCACCAGTACCAGATGCCTAGGATCAGGGCGCCCAGAGTGGTCCCAATCCAGGGATAGGTAGGGTCGCTCGCGGGGCGGATCATGTGGAAGTAGTCCGGCGGCAGGGCCGCGCGCAGACCTTCGAAGCCACCGACCTGGTCGAGCCCGATCAGCGTGAGGATGATGGCACCCGCGACCAGCAGCACTGCTTGAAAGAGATCGGTGTAGATGACAGCGGCTAAGCCGCCGGCGACGGTATAGATGCCGGTCGCGACCACCAGCAGCAGGGCGGAGGTCATGTAGTCCCAGCCAAAGACTTCGCGAATCAGGATGCCGCCGGCGAAAAGCGAGACCGAGATTTTGGTGAAGACGTAGGCGAACAGCGACACGATGGTCAGGTACCAGCGGCAAGCCGGGCTGAACCGCTGCTCCAGAAACTCGGGCATCGTGTAGACCTTACTCTGCAGGTAATGCGGGACGAAGAGCCAGCCCAGGATAAACAGGCAGAAACTGGCGGACCATTCGTAGCAACCCACCGCGAAGCCGGTGGAGGCGCCCGACCCGGCCAAGCCGATGAAATGTTCGCTCGAAATGTTGGTGGCGAAGAGCGAGGCGCCGATCGCAAACCAGCCCACCTGATGCCCGGCCAGGAAGTAGTCGCGCGCCGTTCGTTCCCCGCGCGAGTGGTACCAAGCGATAGCGAAGACAATGACGAAGTACGCGACAATAATGAAGTTATCCAGGTTCATCGATCACGTTAGTATATGCGACGCCGCGAATTTCTCACCACTCTCACCGCCGCCTCAGCGCTCGGGCAGGCCAAGCGTCCAAACATTGTGCTCTTCATGGCCGACGACCTGGGCTACGGCGACCTTGGCTGCTACGGCCAGAAGCAGATCGCCACGCCGAATCTGGACGCTCTCGCCGCCGCGGGGTTGCGCTTCACGCAGGCTTATTCGGGCTCAACGGTTTGTGCACCGTCGCGCTGCTGCCTGTTCACGGGTAAGCATACAGGCCATGCGCTGATCCGCGGCAACCTGGCAGGCGCCATTGATCTGACATTGCGTAAAGAGGACGTCACCATCGCGGAGGTGCTGAAACGCTCCGGCTATCGAAATGGCATCTTCGGCAAATGGGCGCTTGGGCATCTGGGCTCGCCGGGCTATTCGCTGGACAAGGGCTTCGACGAGTCGGTGACCTTCTTCAGCCAGACCGCCGCGCACAACTACTATCCGGAGCACATCGCCGATGGCCGTCATCCGCGCCTGCTGCGTGGCAACATGGGCACCCAAAAGACCGATTGGGCACCGGACTATTTCGCCCAGAGGGCGCTTGATTTCGTGCGCCAAACACCCGCCGAACAGCCTGTGTTTCTCTACTGGCCCACCACCGTCCCGCACGCCAACAACGAAATGGGACGCGACACCGGTAACGGGATGGAGGTGCCCTCTGATGCGCCCTACACCGACAAACCCTGGCCGCAGGTAGAGAAGAATTTCGCCGCCATGGTGACCCGCATGGATGCCGACCTCGGCAAACTGCTCACCGCGCTGAAGGAAACCGGCCGCGACCAGGACACGCTGATTCTCTTTTCGAGCGACAACGGCCCGCATCGCGAAGGCGGCCACGATCCGAACTTCTTCGATTCGAATGGCCCTTTGCGCGGCATCAAGCGCGACCTCTACGAAGGTGGCATCCGGGTGCCGTTCATCGCCCATTGGCCGGGCAAGATCAAAGCCGGGGTTGCAAACCAAACGATCGCTTTCTGGGACATTCTTCCGACTTTGGCTGAGATCGCCGGTCAACCGCCGCCTGCGGGCATCGACGGGATCTCGTTCCTGCCGACGCTGCTGGGCCGCGGCGTCCAACGCCAACACGAGTATTTCTACTGGGAGTTCCACGAGCGCGGCTTCGTTCAGGCGATTCGCATGAACCAGTGGAAGGGGGTCCGCAAGTCCGGGCAGAGCCAGGTTGAGCTCTATGACCTGTCTCAGGACATCGGCGAAACGCGAAACGTTGCCGCGGCCAACCCTGCCGTGGCCAAGAAACTGCTCACCTACATGGAACTGGGCCGCACCGAATCGAAGGAATTCCCGGTGAAGGCATGACGCACGTCGCGCTCACCATCGCGGGTTCTGACCCTTCGGGCGGCGCAGGCATCCAGGCCGACCTCAAGACCTTCCACCAGTTCGGTGTGTACGGCGAGGCGGCCATCACGCTGCTGACGGTGCAGAACACACGCGGCGTCACCGCCGTCGAGCACTTGGCGCCGGACTTCGTCAGTGCCCAGATCCGCGCCGTTCTCGAGGACATTCCGCCGCACGCCATCAAGACCGGCGCGCTCGGGACGCGGGGGATCGTCGAAGCCGTGGCTTGCGAACTTGCTTCTGTGACGTGTCCCATCGTCGTCGATCCCGTCATGATCTCGAAGCACGGCGCACCGCTCATGACCGACGATGCCCGGCAAGCCCTGCTCACCATGCTGCTGCCCCGCGCCACGCTGATCACCCCGAATCTGCACGAGGCCGAAGCGATGACCGGCCTCCCCGTAACGAATCTGGACCAAATGAAGGAAGCCGCGCGCGCGCTCAGCGGCCTCGGCGCCGCCGCGGTCCTCGTGAAAGGCGGCCATCTCGACGACGACCTCCTCGTAGACGTACTCTTTGACGGCCAGGACTTTCACGCTTACCCGGCTCGCCGCATCGACACTCCCCATACCCATGGCACCGGCTGTACCTACTCGGCGACAATCGCCGCCCTGATGGCCCGTGGAGGTCGCCTCGATGTTCTGATGATCAATGCCAAACACTTCATCGATCAGGCGATCCAGAACAATCCCGGGTTGGGGGGCGGCCAAGGTCCAGTCAATCACTTTGTCTCGGCCATACCGGGGATGAGCCAGGCCGAATCACTGGCGCTGGGGTTCCTCGGCCCGTTCCAGGTTGGGCCTCCTCATCCCGGCGGGAAAGTGAGCTTCGATCTTCGAGGCCGTGCACCGGAGTCAGAATTCACTTTGCCACCGAAGGACTGATTAGCGGCGCGGGCAGTTTGCGACCGCCCTGATGAACGACCAGCCCCTTCACTTTGCCGGCGTCGTCGAACTCGAATTCCAGTTCGGCGTCCACCACCTTGGAGTAGAGGCGCCCTTCGCCAACAGGCACCACGGGTATCTGACCTTGCCCCGTCGCCTGAGTCATCATCCGCTCGCCGTCGCGCCACACCTTCAGCACCATGCTGGGCGAGAGCTGATACTGCCCCACCAGCGCGTCCAGCTTCTTTGCCGGCAGCTTCACTTCCGTGCGTAAGGGGCGAGGTTCCAGCTTCTCGCCGAAGTACATCCGCGCCAGGCCTTGCGCGATCTGGTCCGCGGCGGGACCCTCCTGGTTCGCCAAGGTCACCACCGTCACGCGCTCCGCGGGAAAGCGAATCAGATGCGTGTTGAAGCCGTTAATCCCGCCCCCATGGTGCTCCACCGCGTGGCCGGCTAGCTTGCCGATCACCAAACCGAAGGCGTAGTTGTTCTTGAACGGCGTCGTCATCTTGGCCTTCGACTCCGCCTTCAGGATCCTGTCGCCTTCCAGGGCCACGCTCCATTTCAGGAGGTCATCCACGGTCGAATAGAGTGATCCCGCTGCGTAAGGAAGGCTCATGTCGAGGAAGGGCGCGTTGCTCCCGTTCGGACGATAGCCCGCAGCGCGACGCTTGATCAGCGGCTCGGCCAAATCATAGCCACTATCGGCCATGCCTGCCGGCCCGAAAATGTTCTTTTGCAGGTACGCGGCATAGGATCCGCCGGTCACCTTCTCAATCACGTGCCCCAGCAGAATGTAGCCCGTGTTGTTGTACTTCATCTTCTCGCCCGGCGCGAATTCGAGTGGCATGTCCTGGGTCCACTTCACGATCTCCACCGGCGTCATGCGCGTGCGGCTTTTGGTGGTCGTGAAGAAGTCCGCCATCCCGGTGTAGCTCGGAATGCCGGAAGTATGCGTCAGCAGGTGATAGATCGTGACCTTGTCCCACGCCGCCGGGGCGTCCGCGTAATACTTGCTCACCGGATCATCGACACTCAGCTTCCCGGCCTCTACTAGTTGCAGGATCGCCGCCGCCGTGAACTGCTTCGTGATCGACCCCAGGCGGAACCGGGTCTCCGGTGTGTTTGGAATGTCCCACTCCGAGTTCGCCATCCCATAAGCTTTGCGGAAGACCGGCGCGCCGTCCTTGGCCACCAGCACCGCCCCGCGGAACAGACCGTCTCGCGCCCAGCTTTGGACATAGGCATCGTAATCCTGGGCCGCGAGTGTCGAGGCGAAGAGAAGAAGCAGAATCCGGCTCATGATCTTCTTATACGGTGGCTCTCCTCAACAGTTCCCTCAAAAAATGAGCGACCATGGCGGTATGTTGCGCTATTTGCTGCTCACCGCCCTTTCTCTCAGCCTGGCCTTTGCCGCCGAAGTTGCCGGCACCTGGAAGATTCACTCCGAAGCGAGCACCGGCCAAAAGACTGACGCAGTGCTCGAAATCCGCGAAGATTGGGGCGCTTGGAACGCCGTCCTGATTATTGAAGACGACAAGCTTCCGCTCAAGGCCGTCAACGTCGAAGGCGATAAACTCACCTTCGAAGTCGCCACAGACGAGGCTACTTACAAGGTGCAAGCCGTGGTGAAGGGCGACAAGATCGAAGGTACCTTCACTTCCACCGACGGCACCAAGGGCACTCTGCAAGGACAGCGCCAATAAAACCTGTTGACATTCTAAAACACTCATACTAATTTATTAGTATGAGGCCCCGGAAGTCCGTTCTCACCGAGCAGGAGCTCGAACTCATGAAGATCATCTGGCAGCGTGACTCCGTCACGGTGCGCGATGTCTACGAGTCCCTCCTCGAACACCGCAAGATTGCCTATACCACCGTCATGACGATGATGGGCATCCTTCAGGAAAAGGGCTACGTCACGAAAGCGGAGGGCGAAAAGGCCCACGTCTATCGTCCCGCCCAGCCCAAACAACAAGTCGTCAACCACCTTGTCAGCGACTTTGTCGAGCGTGTCTTTAACGGCTCGGCCAAGCCGCTTCTGCTGAATCTGGTCGAAAGCGAAAAGCTATCCGCCAAGGAGCTCGACGAGATTTCCGCCCTGCTGAAACGGAGGGAGAAATGAGCCCCGACCTCCTTCTCGCCAATCTGCTCAACTACAGTTGGCAGTTGGTCGCCCTGATCGGTCTAGGTATCGCTCTGCCGGTCGCCTGCCGCCTGCGGGAACCGCGCTCCCACCTAATCTACCTGCAGGGCCTTCTGCTCGCCGCCTTGCTCCTTCCGGTGCTGCAGCCGTGGATTCAACCCGTCTCGCTCCGCGGTAGTTTGGTCTATTCGAGCACTACTATTTCCACCGGCGGCTCCGTCACCGACGGCGACGGCGCCAGTTGGCCGGAAGCCCTTCTGATCGTCATGCTGATTGGCATGGCGACCCGCCTCGCCTGGCTCTCCCTCGGACTTTGGCGTCTGCGCAGCTATCGACGCACCGCCCGGCCCGTTCACTTCGCCGCGATCAGCGAAGCCCACCGCGCCACCCTGACTGCTGCTCGGGTCGCCGAATCGAGTACTGTTCCCGGCCCGGTCACTTTTGGCTATCTACAGCCACTCGTCCTTCTCCCGCCCACTGTCCAGGCCCTGGACCGGGAGGCGCAATTTGCTGTCGTCGCCCACGAACTCCTTCACGTCAAACGTGCCGACTGGCTCCATGTGCTCGCCGAGGAACTCATCACCGCTGTCCTCTGGTGGCACCCCGCTATCTGGTTCCTCGTCGCCCGGATCCGCCTGACCCGAGAACAGGTGATTGACCGTGCTGTCGTCGGACTTTCCGCCTCTGCCCAACCCTACGTCGAGGCATTGCTCACCCTTGCTGATCATGCGCCTCGGCCGGCCCTCGCTCCCAACTTTCTCCGCCGCCGTCAACTCGCCGTCCGAATTCAAACCCTACTCTCTGAGGTCTCTATGTCCCGTACCCGGCTCGTTACCACTTACTCCCTCGTCACCGCCCTGGCTCTGGCCACGGCTTACCTTTCCACCACCGCCTTCCCGCTGCAAGCCGCGCCGCAGTTTACCGAAGGCAACAGCAATGGAGTCACCGGTGCCGAGGTCGTTCTGCGCCGCGCTCCCGCCTACCCCTCTCTCGCCAAGCGCCAGGGCATTGAGGGCACCGTCGTCGTCGAAGCGACGATCGCCGACAACGGCAGCGTCGCCGATGCCCGCGTGCTCTCCGGCCCTCAGGAGCTTCGCCGCGCCGCGCTCGAGTCCGTCCTGCAATGGCAATTCAAGAATGGCCGCGTCGCGCAGGTCTCCCTCAACTTCAGCCTGCTGAAAGAGACCGCCCCTGCCGCGATCGGCGGCAAGCTCGGCAACGTAAACATCCGCGACGCCTCGCCCGCCCTAGCCGAAACGCTCACAGCCCGCCTCGCCCATCTCGAAGGTCAGCCGATTAACGCCCGCGAAATCTCCGAAATCGTCAGTGCGGTCGCCCCCGGCTTCACCACCGCCTTCGTCACCAACGAAGCCACCAGGCAGGTGACGCTCACCATCGCCAAAGCTGCTTCCGACTTCAAGGCCACGCCCGATTTCGGCAAAGCCGACGGTCCTCGCATCCGGATCGGCGGTAACGTTCAGGCCACCAAGCTGATCAACAAAGTGATTCCCACTTACCCAAGCCAGGCGAAGGTCGAACGCATCCAGGGCAAGGTCCGTTTCGCCGCCCTCATCGCCGCCGACGGACGCGTCAAGAATCTCATGCTCGAATCCGGCCACCCGCTGCTTGTCGAGTCCGCCCTCACCGCCGTGCGCCAATGGGCCTATCAACCCACTCTCCTGAACGGCAATCCGGTTGAGGTGGTCACCGCCATTGACGTGAATTACACCTTGGCACCCTAGCCTCACCTTGCCTACAGGCCCGGTAACCTCGTTCCCGGCTGGGCTGGCCACGCCAGCCGGAACGAAGTTACCGGGTCAATTGAGCTTGTGAACTAGTCGCCAGTGACGGGTTGAGGCATCGGACGCCGGCGGAAAAGGCGGCTGAACCAATGGCTTTGGGCGATGTCGTCGAAGAGCGAGTAGGCGACGGGAGTCACCAGCAAGGTCAGCAGCAAAGAGAGCGTCTGGCCGCCGATCACAACGACGGCAACGGCGCGCCGCTCCTCGGCTCCGGGACCAACGCCGACGGCCAGCGGAATCATACCCGCCACTAGTGCCAAGGTGGTCATCAGGATGGGCCGCAGACGGTCGCGATTACCTTGCATGATCGCCGCCAGGCGTTCCATGCCGCCTTCGCGCAGCTTGTTCATGTGGTCGATCTGGAGAATTGAGTTCTTCTTCACGACGCCGAAAAGCACCAGCATGCCGAGCGCAGAGTAAAGATTCAGTGTGTTTCCTGTCGCCCACAACGACAGCAGCGCGAACGGAATGGAGAGTGGCAGCGAGAGCAGAATCGTGAAGGGGTGAATCAAGCTTTCGAACTGTGACGCCAGGATCATGTACATAAAGGCGACCGACAGAGCGAAAGCCAACAGGAACTCTTTGCCGGTGCGTTCGAGCTCCCGGCCTTTGCCGGAGATGCTGGTGGTGTAGCCGGCGGGAAGGTTCATGTCCCGGGCGATCCCGCGCAGCACTTCGATGCGGTCGGCGAGAGCATAGCCGGGTCCGACGCTGGCGCGGAGGCTGGCTTGGCGTTGACGGTCCAACCGGTCAATGCGGGTGGGGCTAGTGCCGCGCACGATCTCCACCAGACTATCGAGGCGCACCAGACCACCGCTGTCGGTGGGCACGTAGAGTCGCGAAATCGACTCGCGGTTTCCACGGAACTTCTGCATCAGGCGCACCTGCACGTCGTAGTCTTCGTTCACCGTGACGTCTCGGAAGCGGCTGACCTGTTCGTCGCCGCCCACCATCAGGCGCAGCGCCCGGGCTAATTCTTGGGTCGAAACGCCAAGGTCGGCGGCGCGCTTGCGATCGATCTCGACGCGCAATTCCGGTGCGGACAACTTCAGCGTCGTGTCGCCATCCAGAATGCCGCCGGCCGCCTTGGCTTTCACGCGCAATTCTTCGGCGAACGCCGCCAGGGGCAGTAACTCGGGCCCGCGGATGACGAAGTCGATATCGTTGTTGCCGCCGCCAATGTTGAACGACGGAGCGTTGCGCACGCGAGTCCGCAAATCGGGATAACGAGCCAGTTTGCGCCGCACCGCCAGCATCACGTCGCGCTGCGTATAGTTGCCCTGGAAGGCCTTCTGCGGTTGTCCTTTCAATGTCTCGCGCAGCAGGCGCATGAAGGAGAATGACCGTTCGTCATGAGGCTCGATACCGACGTAGAGTTCGCCTCGATTCATGCCGCCCTGAGGGCTGCCGCCGATCTCGGCCAGCACCCGGTGCACGCCGGGCGTCCCGGCGACATCCTGCTCAATGCGCTTCAGTACCTCATCCATGCCCAGCATGCTGATGCCTTCCGGCGCGACGGCTTCCACTTCGAACTCGGCTTCGTCGACGTCGCTCGGTACGTACTCCTGTTTCACTCGCTGGTAGAGCGGAATGGACGTAAGTATCACCAGCAGGCCGAGCATCGAAACGGCCAGACGGTGGCGCATGGAAAAAGCCAGCAGCGCACTGTAAGTCCGGTCAATCACGCCGTAGAAACCGGCGCGCGAAGCCGCCTCATGGTCGCCACTGGCGCGCTCTTCTTCGCCGCGCAACAGGCGGGCGCTCATCATCGGCGTCAGGGTGAACGACACCAGCAGGCTCACCATAATCGCAACGGCGGCCGTAATGCCGAACTGATACAGGAAGCGTCCGGAGACGCTCGACATGAACGAGACGGGGACGAAGATCACCACCAGGCTCAGCGTGGTGGCGAGCACGGCCAAGCCAATGTCCCGCGTCGCCTCGCGTGCGGCGTCAAAGGCCGTCATCTTCTTCTCTTCAATGAAACGGAAGATGTTCTCCAGTACGACAATCGCGTCATCGATCACGATACCGACCATCAGCACCAGCGCCAACATCGTCACGCTGTTCAGGGTGAAGTGCAGGGCCTCCATGACGCCGAAGCTGGAAATCACCGATACAGGAATTGCGATACCGGCAATCAAGGTGCTGCGCCAACTGCGCATGAAGGCGAAGACGACCAGGCAGGCGAAGATCGCGCCCAGCACCAAGTGCAAATTGATTTCGTGCAAGGCTGCCGAGATATAGCGCGACTGATCGCGAATGTACTCGTGGCGCACGTCTGCCGGTAATTGCGGCGCGACGCGCGCCATGGCGGCCTTCACGTCTTCAATGACGGCGACGGTGTTGGCGCCGGACTGGCGGCGGACACTCAGGACCACCGTGGGCAGCCCATTCAAGCGAGCGACGGTCCGCTGTTCCTTCGTACCGTCCTCGGCGTAGCCAATGTCCGAAACGCGAATCGGCGCCTGATTCACGGTCGCGATCACCAGGTCATTGAAGGCCTTCGGGTCGGCAATGCGCCCCACGGTGCGCAGAGTCTCTTCCCGCCTCTCGGCGGTTACGTTGCCGCCGGGCACGTCGGTATTCTGCCGTACCAGCGCCTCGGCGACGCGCGTGATCGGAATGCGGTAGGCGTCCAGCCGGTCGGCGTCCACCCAAATGTTGATCGCCCGGTCCAACCCGCCGACGATCATCACTTCGCCCACACCGGTGGCTCTTTCGAGTTGCGGCTTCACGACCTTGTCGGCGAGTTCGGTGAGTTCGCGGATGGAGCGGTCGCCGGCCAGCGCGATCGTCAGAATCGGGGACGAATCGTTGTCGAACTTCGAGATGATCGGCGGATCGATATCGGGCGGCAACCGGCGCAACACGGTTGCCACGCGGTCGCGCACGTCCTGGGCGGCAACATCGATGTTGCGGCTCAGGTCGAACGTGGCGATGATGTTGGAACGGTTCTGCGAAGAAATGGAGCGGAGTTCGCGAATGCCCTCGACGGTGTTGACGGCCTCCTCGACAATGTCGGAGACCAGCGTTTCCATCTCTTCGGGAGCGGCCCCGGGCATGGTGGTCCGCACGGCGACGGTGGGTAGATCGACGGAAGGGAAGCGATCGACGCCTAAGCGGAAATAGCTGGATGCGCCCACCACCACCAGCGCCAGGATGAGCATGGCCGCAAAGATTGGCCGCTTAATGCTAATTTCGGCGAGTTTTTGCATTACTTGTTACTAATGGTGACGGGGCGTCCACCGACTAAGTTACCCGGCTTGGCCACCACCAACTCGCCGGCGGCCAGCCCTTCGACGATCTCCACCCGCCCGGCCTCACGGAAGCCGGTACGTACGATCTTTTCGACGCTCTTGCCGTTTTCCACCGCAATTACCTTTTCGATGCCCGCAAAGGTGACCAGCGCCGAAGTCGGCACAAAGACGGCCGTTTCTTTGTTCTCGGAGAGCAACTCTGCGCGGACGAAAGCACCGGGCCGTAACTCCCCTTTCTCGTTCGGGATCTCGGCTTCCACCAGGAGTGTCCGGTTCGTTTCGTCAATGGCGGGGCTCAAACGAGTGACGCGGCCGTAGTACACGCGCGACAACTGGTCCATCCGCAACCTTACTTGCTGACCGGTCTTCACCCCACCGGCGGCTCGTTCCGGTACGGGGATCCGCAGGCGCAGGGGGTTCACGTTCAGGATCGTAAGGATCGGTGTGCCCGCCGTGACGTACTGGCCGACGGAGGCGGTGCGCTCAGCGACTGAGCCGGAAATCGGCGCGGCCAACACCGCATAGGCCAGTTGCTGGGTGGCCATCTCCAACTCGGAACGACGTTGGCGCAGCACGGCTTGCCGGTTGCGAATCTCCTCGAGGGCATCCAGATAAGCGCCTTCCGCAATCTGGAAAGTGGCGCTCGCAGCGTCGAAGTCACTCCTGGCGATCAGCTTCTGGTCATAAAGCTGCTGCGCCCGGTCGCGCTTCAGGCGGGCATCGATCAAAGCCGCATTCGCTTGGCGGACGGAAGGCGTACGCTCCGGTACCACCCGCTCGTCGGTACTATCCACCGGCAAACCGAGCCGCGTACGCGCCTGATGCAGAGAGGCGGTGGCCTGCTCGACGGCAATGCGGAGGTCGGTGGGTTCGATTCGAGCGACCACCTGCCCCTGTCGGACGCGATCGCCCAGGTCGACATTGAGTTCCGAAATGCGGCCGGAAACCTTCATCGCGAGCGCGACGGAATCGTGGGCGGCCAGCGTCCCGTTCGCCTCAACCATGCGCGTCACATGGTCTTCCACCGCGGGTACTACCTGCACCGCTCTGGGCGCCGCCGTCTTTTTTGCCTCGGCTTCTTTGGCTCCCGTGCCCTGTCCGCAGCCACTCGCCAAGGCCAGTGCCAGCAGAGTGACAACAATCTGGAAATTGAATAGGGTCAAATCAAATTGAAGCACAAACTAGCGGAAGCGCAGCACGAATCCTCCGCTCACCACCACGTTGTGCTGTCTTCCGCCCAGCCCGGGAATGTTCAAGGCCGGGTTGCCGCTGTAGAAATCGCGGACCTCAGCGCGAAGCGCCAACTGGCGCACGACCGAAAAATCAACCCCGGCGCCGTAGACGAAAACGCCGCGGTTCACCGTGCGCGGCGCCGGATTTGGCTCGCCGTTTAGTTGCGAAACGCTTTGCTCGTAAAGAGCCCAACCGCCGCCCGCTGCCACATAGGGCGAGATCCGCGCCTGGGGAAGGAATTTCAGCTTCACGCCCGGCGTGACGTACAGAGTGGCGATGTCCCGCGTAGCGGTGACCACGCCGGAACCGACGATCCTCTGGGGGTTCGCCAGGAAGTGCACCTCGCCGTAGAGGGCCGCTTTGCCGAAATCAGCAAATCGGTAGGCGTAGTTCGCCTGAAACGCGGTCCCGGAAGTCAGTCGCACCCGTTCGCGGGAGTTGCTGAGGATCCCTCCCAGTAGAAAGCCCACTTCATGCTGTTGCGCCGCCAACGGAGAGGCCAAGAGCAGACAAAGAACAATGATTCTCATGCCTTTCAAAATCACCCGACCCCTCCTATTTATTCCGTCACCGATCGCCTTTCACAAATCTGAGGGAATAGCCTTCGGCACCGCCGGCATTCTATCCTTGTATGCAGGCGTCCGAGACCATCGATCAGTGGATTGCAGGCCAAACGTCCTTTGCTGACCGCACTATGTCGCAATCGATCCCCAGCAGAGAGCGGTTTGAAGCCGAGGCCATGCCGCACATGGGCGATCTTTACCGTACGGCTACCCGTGTTCTTGGCGAACGCTCTCGAGCGGAAGACGTTGTGCAGGAAGTCTACCTGCAGGCTTGGAAATCGTTCCACCGGTTCGAGCCTGGCACCAATTGCCGCGCCTGGCTCTTCAAGATCCTGTTTCATTGCATCAATCACCACCGGCGCAAGTGGTTTCGCTTTCCTGTGCTCAAAGAGAACGAGGCGTTTCTCGAAGCGAACCTCACCCATGTCGAGCCGATCCCGGAGCATCTCACCGATGCGGATATCCTCAAGGCGATGGACAACATGCCAGCCGATTTTCGGAGTGTCGTCCTGCTGGTGGACGTAGAGGAGTTTGCCTACAAAGATGCGGCGGAGATTCTCAATGTGCCGATTGGTACAGTGATGTCGCGTCTCAGCCGGGGCCGGAAGATCCTGCGGGAACTGCTGGATGAAGTTGCCCAGGCTTACGGTCTGCGCGCCGGCAAGGAGGCCAAGAGTTGAATCCCCAGAGTTCCGGACCGGACGATCTAAAGTCCCGGCTGAAGATGGCCATGCAGAGCGAGCCGATGCCGGCTCATTTGGAGACTCGCGTTCGTGCGTCGCTGCGGTCAGCTACTCCGCCGTCGGAAGGCCGGCGCAGCTGGTTCTGGACTGCTTCTGCTGCCGGGGCGATGGCCCTGGTGGCGATGGGGTTCTTCGCCTATCGACAGCAACATTACTCGACCATTGCAGAAATGACGCAGAGCGTCAGCCGGATAGTGCGCGTGGGTTTGGAAGATCACTTGCACTGCACGATTCTTCGCCACCAGCCCAAAGTTCCGAAACCCTTGGAAACGATGAAAGAAGAGCTGGGGCCGCGCTATGCTGCCCTGTTGCCAGCGGTCTCCGCGCACGTGCCGGAGGGCTATCAGGTGCTTGACGCTCATCATTGCCACTACCGGGGCCGTGAGTTCGTCCATCTGGTAATGAACCAGGGGGCCCGGTATGTCTCGGTGGTAGTGGCGAACCAACAGCCAGGAGAATCGTTCTCGACAGAACAGTTAGTTCCAGCGCTGGCGCACTCCGGCCTCTCGTTCTACCAGCAGGGTAACGGCCGCTTCCGTATCGCGGGTTTCGAGAGCGCCAAGCACTTGGTCTACATCATCTCGGACCTGCCGGAAGAGCAGAACCGTCAGTTGATGATGGCGATGGGGGGCGATTTACAACGCGCCCTGCCGGCGCTTTAGATCTCCACCCGCTGCCGGGCGGCGTTCCATTTCATGCGCCGGCCCTGCTTGAGCGACAGATTCGCCAACTGCGTCACCAGTGCGGCTTGAAAGCCCAGGCGCATCGGCGCGGTCGGCGTCTGCCGCGACTTCACGCACGCCAGAAAGTTCTCGACGTGCAAATCCGTCGCGTAGCCAAAGCCGCGTGCCGACTTCGCCACCGAAGCGGGCGTATCTTCCTTCCCCTGCAGGTAAACGCGGCACTCCTCGCGGCTCACATCCATCCGCGCCAGGGTGCCGTCCAACTGATTCAACTGGTCGTTCTTTGACTGATACTTCATGGCCGCGTAGTTGATCGTGAAGATGCCTAGAAAGTCCTCCGGGTATTCGGCCACCACCACGACACTCTCCGGCGTGTCCACTCCGGGCGTATGCGGACGGCCGGCCGAGGCGTTCACCGCCAGCGGATAACTGGCATTCATCAGTAAGTGCAGGCCGTCGAAGACGTGCGCGCCCTGGTCGGCAACGATGCCGCCCGCGTAGTCGGAATAGGCTCGCCAGCGCCGGAAGCGATCCACCTCCATCGGCCGTCGCACCGCCGGACCCTGCCATTGCTCCCAATCGAGCGGCCCGTCCAGCTTCCGTGGAGTTCCGGCGGTCAGGCTATTGTTCAGCCACCAGGACCGCACCATGTGCACCTGCCCCAGCGTCCCCGCCGCCACAATCTTTCGCGCATCCAGATAAAGATCGTAGCTACGGCGCTGCATCCCCACTTGCACAATCTGTTTGGTCTTCTTCTCGGCTTCCACCAGTTCTACGCCCTGCTCCGGCGTCTGGCAAAGCGGCTTCTCGACGTAGACATCCTTGCCGGCGGCGATCGCATCCAGCACCATGCGATGGTGCCAATGCTCGGGCGTCGCGATCAGCACGGCCTGAATGCTCTTATCGTCAAGAAGTTGCTTGTAGTTCCGATACGGCTTCGGATGGCTGCCGGCCTTGGCCGCCACGCTCAGCGCGTTCTCGAGATTGGGCTCGTAGACGTCGGCAATGGCCCCCACTCGCACGGCGGCATTCTTCTGGAAGACGGTCATGACGAAAGTGCCGCGGCTGCCGCTGCCGATGACGCCCAGGTTGATCTGCTCGGATGGTGCGGTCTGTGCGCGCAGTAAGGCCGCGCCACCGGCCATGATGAATGTCGTTCGCTTCACTCAGTCCTCCACTCGTTCGCTTCGCTCAACCCTCCAAAGGATAGAGCGGCCGCCGGCGATGCTGGTAGGGGAAGGCCTTCGGATTGTCGCTCGTCACGCCCGCCGTATCCACCAGCAGGATCTCTCCTGCCACCGGTTCATAAGCCGCGCGCGGCGCCACGACGCCCTTCACGATCAGGATGTCCTTACGTTCGGGATGAACGCCAAGGCTGATCACTTGTTCCAGGCTCATGGGTGCCATACGCCGGCTGGTCAAAACAATCGTATGCCCTTCCGGGGTCTCGACGACAGCTGTGATTCCCTGGTCGCCGCCGCCCCATCCGCCATGCCGGATCTGTGTCTCCACAAAGATGCCGTCCGACAGCGTTCGAACCGTTCCGTTGATCGCCACTGGCGCTCCGTGCAGCGTATCTGTCTTGCCGCCAACATTCAGCTTCACTGTCTGCCGGATGCCGGCCGCGACACATTGCTCCACCGATTCCGGGTCATACAGAATCACCATCGTTTGGCGTGCTCCCTGGCGGATCGCCTCGGCCAGTAGAATCGTCGAATCACCCGGGCTTCCCGCGCCCACATTGTCGCCCACGTCCATCAGCACCACGGGCTTCTTGGCCGATTGCCTGGCGTGCGTAATCGCCTCGGCCGGAGTGGGCAACTCGCCTACGTAATCCGCTCGTCGTTCCCAGGCTCGCTGAGCCATCCATTGCGCCGCCCGCCTTGCCAACGTTTCATCGCCGTCAGCCACCGCGAGAAAAGCCATGCCCATCTCGGGTACGTCCGCGTAGTAGAAGCCCATGGTGACGCTGGCGCTGAGGATGCCGGGCCAGGTCAGCACTGTTTCTAGATCCGCGTAGAGTCCGCGTGCCGGCTGGGCGGCGGTATGTTGCTTCGAGATGTGGATCAGCATCGGCGGCGTTTCGAGTGCCTGTACGGGCTTCACTTCACCAGCGAGCGTGCGCCCCATCAGCAGCGCCGCTTCGCGGCCGCGTTCAAACTGGTCCAGATGGGGATTCGACCGGTAGGCGACAATCGCCGTGCTGTGCTCAGCCGTAGCCGGGGAGACGTTCGCATGAAGATCCAATGTGACGATGATTGGCAGGTCCGGCCCGGTCAACTGCCGGATCCGCCGGAGGACTTCGCCATCGGCGTCCGGATACTCTGCGCTGGCGGTGGCACCGTGCAGAGCCACTAGTAGGCCATCCAGCGGCAGTTGAATCGAGGCCAGAAGTTCCGCCGCGATTCGTTCGTAGGCTTCGGCCGTGATAGTGCCACTGGGGACGGCGAAGGTCGCCATGCCGGGCACTACGGTCAGCCCGGCTTCTTCGCAGCCCGCCAACAAACCGCCCAGTTCGTGGTGCGCCCCACGCCAGCGCTCCAGCAGGGCTTCGCCCGAGGTGAGCGACGTGGAGGCGAAATGCTCGTATGTCGTGGCCACCGGCAGGAACGTATTCGATTCATGCAGAAATCCCAACACGCCTACGCGCGGCATCGCTACGGCAACTCCGCCACAAACGCGGCTTCGACCAACATGCCGGCTTGCAGGTCGACGCCGTACGCGCGCCGCACGGGTTTGTGGTCGCCGAAATACTTGCGGTACACGACGTTCACTTCGCCAATATCGCGATTCACATGCTGCAAGTAGAGCCGGGCGGTGGCCACGGCTGTCTTGTCTACCCCCGCTGCCGCCAGCACTTCGTCCAGTTGCTTCAGGATTTCGCGCATCTCCGCCGCGGCTCCCCCTTCCACAGGCTTCTCCTCGCCGTCTGGGATGCCCACCAGTACGGTTTCGAGCAAACGCCCCGAAGTGATCACTGCTCCGTCAATCCGAAAGTCCATAGGTTCCTTAGTAAGTGAGTAATCCGCCGTCCGCCTGAATCACCGCGCCGGTAACAAAACCGGCCTCCGGGCTGAGCAAATAGGCCACGGCGTGGCCGATATCCTGCGGCGATCCGCGCCGGCCAAGCGGCGTCCGCCGTACATAGAGTCCGCTGGAGCCGGAGTCCTGTAGTTCCTCGCCGATGTTGGCGCACGTCTCCGTCAGGATATCGCCTGGAGCCACCGTATTCACGCGGATCCGGTGCGCCGCCAACTCGAGCGCCATGCTTCGCGCCAACCCAACCTGCGCCGCCTTGCTTGCGCAATAGATTGAGGCCAGCTCCTGCGCGGCGAAAGCGCCTGTGCTGGCAATGTTCACGATGTTGCCCGCCTGCTGCGTCGCCACCCAATGCCGGGCCACTGCCTGACAGCACCAGATCGTTCCCAGGAGGTTCACATCCAGGATCTGTTCCACCTGTTCCGGTGGAGTCGACAAGAACGGACTCACCGCTGCCCGGCCCACCACCGCCGCATTGTTCACCAGGGCGTCCACCCGGCCGAACTCCGCCACCACCGCCGTCACCATCGCTTCCACCTGCTCGCGATACCGGATATCCGCCGAGAAACCGCGTGCTCCCGGTAGGGTTTCCGCCGCCGCCTGCGCCTGCGCCATCTCCGCTTGCACAATCGCCACGCGGGCGCCTTTTTCGGTCAACACTCCGGCAATGCCGCGGCCGATTCCCGTGGCGCCGCCGGTGACAATCACCACGTGGCCGTTTAGCAAGTGCCCTCCACGATCTGCCGCAAGGCGCCGGACAAGGCATCCGCGCTCAGCGTTAGGTCTGGATGCCGCGCCGCTGCGGCCTGTACGGAAGCCGGATCCTTGAAGCCGTGTCCGGTCACCAGGCAAACTGACGACTCGGTTTCCTTCACGACACCTGCCGCCACCGCCTGCTGCCACCCGGCAAAGGCCGTCGCGCCCGCCGGTTCGGCATAGACACCCTCGCGCTCAAGCAACAGTTGCTGCGCGGCGTACACCTGCTCGTCGGTCACCGCGATGCCGGTGCCTCCGCAGGACCGCAGCAGGCCCAATGCGCGGGTGGCGTCAATGTCGGTTGGAACCGAGAGTCCGCTGACGCGGGTGGTGCTCTGCACCGGCCGGATTTCGTTGTCGCCTCGGTGATAGCTGGCCACCACGGTCAGGCATCCGGAAGGTTGCACGGCATGAACCCGCGGCATCGGGCCGCCGAGGGCTTGAAAGCCCTGCACGACAGCCGAATAGAGTCCGCCGCCGCCCACCGGCACAAAGACGTGGTCCGGTTGGTGCGGCGCCAGTTCCCCGGCGATCGATTCCACGCCCTTCATCCCCTCCGGACAATAGTGGAAGGCCGACACCACCAGTGGCACACCGCAGTTTTCAGAGAACTGCGTCAAAACGCCAAAGACCTCAGCCGTGACAGACGGGTTCGATACGAACTCGGGGATCCGCACTACCTGCGCCCCGTGCGCCTGCATCTGGGCAAGCTTGCCGGCGGGCGCATCCTGATTCACCAGGATGACTGCGCGGATCGCGTAACGAGCGCAGTAGGCCGCCAGGGCGGAACCGGTGTTTCCCGACGAAGTGGCGACGCAGGCGCGGGCCTTTGCCGCGAGCAGGCGGCTCACCTCGGCGGCGATAAAGCGGTCTTTATACGAGCCGCTCGGATTGCAGCACTCGAGCTTGAAGCTGAGTCCGGGCGAAAGAATACTCGGGATCAGCGGTGTACCGCCTTCGCCCATCGTTGCGCGCCGCTTGTCGGCCATCATGTCGTCTCCTCTCCCGGGAAGAGCCTCCATCCCAAGTGAGCGCGGGGATGGAAGCGTCCCAGGCCTCGCCGCCCTGTGCCCTCTCTCCTTGGCGCAGCGCGGAAGTCGTCTGAAAACAAGACTCTAACATACAACTGTCGACAGTTTTTCCGCCGCATGCGGGCCCGCCTCGCCTACAGATCCATCTGTGTGCCGACTTCCACCACTTGCCGGTAAGGCAGCCGGAAGTAACGGTCGGCGGTAACCGCATTGCGTTGCAGAAACGCGAAAATCGTCTCCGCCACCGCGCCCATTTGACCGCGGTTGGACGCAATGAAGCTCTCCCGCCCCAGATAGTAAGTCACTTCGGCTCCTGGAAACGGGATCCCGGCCTGCCTTACGGCCTCTTCCAGCACCGCGGGCACGTTGGGCTCTTCCATAAAGCCGTAGCAGATCACGACTCGGTGAAAGCCTTCCTCTGACCGGGTGACGGTGAAGCGTTCTTCCTTGGGCACCAGCGGTCGATTTGCGGTTTGCACCGTTAGCAGGATCAGTGTTTCCTGCAGCACACGATTTCGTTCCACATGATGGACCAGCACGGGCGGTAACATCTCGGCGCTGGAAGCCATAAACACGGCGGTTCCCGGTACCCGGGCTACCAGCCGCGCGTCGATTCGTTTCCGGGCGGACTCGCGAGTCGGATACCGCAGCCCATACCGGTAAGCCACCAGCGTCCGCCCGCGGTTCCACAACACCATCACCGCCACTACTACCGCGCCGATCAGCAACGGTACGTAGCCGCCATCCTTGAACTTGAAGAGGTTGGCCCACAGAAATGGTAGATCCAGAGCCAGAAAGAAGAGCAACAGCGGTACGGCTCGTGTCGCTGCCCAGCCCCAGCTTTCGCGAAGAACGACGTAGTAGATGCAAGAGGTCAGCACCATTGTGCCGGTTACCGCCAAACCGTAAGCGGCGGCCAACTTCGTCGACTCCCGAAAGACGAGCACCAACAACACGCAGCCGATCGCAAGGAGATAGTTCACCTGCGGAATATAGATCTGCCCTTGCGTATCGTGAGCGGTGTGTTTGATGTATACGCGAGGGAAGTAGCCTAACTGCATCGCCTGGCGCGTCAGGGAGAAAGCTCCAGAAATCAGCGCCTGCGACGCGATCACCGTGGCCAGGCTGGAGAGGATCGCCAACGCATAAGTCGCCTGCCCTGCCGGCACCATCGAAAAGAACGGATTCACCACCGTTTCCGGCGCCCGCAAGGCATGTGCGCCCTGGCCAAAATAAGCCAATAACAACGACGGCATGACAAACCCGACCCACACCCAGCGGATCGGCCGGATGCCGAAATGCCCCATATCTGCATAAAGCGCCTCGCCGCCGGTTACCGCCAACACCACTGAGCCCAGAATGTGCGCCCCTTCCCAGCCATGCCGCACAAAGTAGCCAATCGCGTGCTGCGGAAGCACTGCGGCCAGGATCTCTGGGTCATGGCTGATGTGATAGATGCCTAACGATGCGAGCGTCGTGAACCAGACGATCATCACCGGGCCGAACAGCTTGCCCACCGCCGCCGTCCCACGGCTTTGAATGGCGAAGAGTCCCACCAGGATCAGCACGGTTACAGGTACAACGTAAGCATGCAGGTCGGGGTTGGCGATCTCTAGACCCTCTACGGCACTCAATACGGAGATGGCTGGCGTAATCATGCCATCGCCGTAGAGTAGGGCTGCTCCGCAGACGGTGAGTAGCGCCACCAACGGAATCTGGCCTGGCTTTCCGGCCCGCATCTTTCGCGGTGCCAGCGCGAGCAGGGCAAAGATGCCCCCCTCGCCCCGGTTGTCCGCCCGCATGATAAATACCAGATACTTCACGAAGACCACGAGGGTCAGCGCCCAGAAGATCAGTGAGAGAATCCCGAACAAGTCATCCCGGGTAGCCGTGCCGGAACCATGCCCCGCCGCATGCAAACACTCCTTTAGCGTGTACAGAGGACTTGTTCCGATATCCCCGAACACCACTCCCAGTGCCCCCAAAGCGAGAGCGGCAAAACTCCCTCCGTGATGCGGTTCTTCAGCGTTTGAATGCGAATCGGCCATCCGCCTAGTCTAGCGCCACTACTCGAAAGCTTGGCCTGCAAGCTGCAGGGCGTGGTCGCGCACGTCGATCGGCCAATCCCGCACCAAGTCCTCGAACCGTAACCTGTGCCCAGCGAACAATGCCCTTAGCGCTTCTTCGAACCCTGGTTCATTTCCGGCCATCGCTGACATGAAGCGGTAGGCCGATTCCTGCGCCTGCCGCAGCCGATCCTTCTCGGCGCTGACGTTTCGAGCCTCATCCACCAGACGCCGCAGGGTGACGGAGGCGCCGCCCGGCTGACGCCCCAGCCACTCCCAATGCCGCGGGAGAAGCGTCACTTCCTTGGGCACGACACCCAACTTCGGCCGTCCGACCGGCCGTTTCTCGGGTTCTGCCTCCGCTGCGGCGGCCTGCGCTTCCGGCTCACGGAAGTCGAGGTCCACCACACGGCTCGTCTCGTTGTCGAAGACCAGCACCGGAGCTCGCGCGCCCCGGGCAAGCACCTCTTTCGCCGCGCGAGTGACCTCGGCCAGATCGCCCGACGCAATCAGTCGTGAACCTTCGAATGCTGCGCAGTACATAATTTATCCAGATAAAATCTTATCATACTGATAAAATAAAAGCCGCAAACACGATACGATTTCGACTGTGATGCTCACCGCTACCGACGAAACCTTGCAGGCGCTCTGGCTCAACTTCAGCGCCAGCGGCCCCCCTGGTTCGGAGCATACTTGCCGCCCCACTGCGCCCGCCCATCCGGGCATCTCCGATCTTGAGATCCGGCGGTGCATGGGTGCAAACCTGTTAGGGCGAAGACTGGGCCCTTCGCGCTTATGGCCCGCTCCCTCTGAATGAGCCAACTTCACGAGGCCTACCGGGCGCTCGTCGAGGTGCTCGACTCAATCGAAAATGAGTACTCTCGACTTACTCAAGAAACTATCTGATTCAAACTAATTCTTTGCCGCCTACCCCATTTAGGGGACGACAGCCGCGCACCTTCCCGATACACTCGCCCTCACAGGGTTGGATTCGTTCCGGGCTTCTTAGAAAGTTTGACAGCAACCTGTCACGATTCGCCGCCGGATTGCGCTTTCCACACTTATAGGAGGCTGCCGATGCTACTTCGTTTTTGGATACCGATTCGTGAATTCGAGGTGCGTTCCGGCGGCTTTGCCGAACTGCATGCCCTTAGCGTTGTCACGACCGCTTTCGGTGTTTTCACGCTTCAGTAACGGAACTCCCCCATGAAACAATCTTTCTTCCTCCTCCTGCCGGGCCTGTTGCTCGCCCAGACTCAGACTACCTATCGAGTTTCGACGGTGGCAGGCATTCCCTGGTCCAATGTCGGCCCGGCTGTCGCGCCGGCCGTGATGCTCAAAACGCCATTTGGCATCGTTTTCGACAAACGAGGCAATCTCTATGTCGCCAACTACGAACTGCATTCGGTGCGCAGAATCGAACCAGATGGCAGGACCACAACTGTTGCGGGTGATGGGATCAATGCCACGGTGGTCGATCCCACCAACCCGGCGGCGGCCCGACGGCTCAGCTTCCCGCGCGCCATAGCGATCGATGGCAATCGCTACCTCTATATCTCTGAACCCAACAACCAACGCATCCGGCGATTGGACCTCGAAACGAACGAAATTGCGACCATCATCGGCGGCCGCGGCCCTGGCTTTTCGCCCGACGGCACCGTCGGCACCCAGGCCCGCCTGAACGAAGTGCTCGGTCTCGCCGTGGATCTCCAGGGCGACCTGATCATCGCCGAAACCGGCAGTCACCGCATTCGCCGCTGGACCGCCACTACCGGCGTGTTGAGCACCGTCGCCGGCAATGGCACCGCGGGCTTCGCCGGTGACGCCGGTCCCGCCGTTGCCGCCCGCCTCAATCGGCCCTCGGCCGTCGTGGTCCACCCCAGCGGCGACATCTATTTCTACGACTTCGAGAATCGCCGCGTGCGGCGCATCCAGTCCGGCAACATCGCCACCATCGCGGGTACGCCCACCGGAACGATGTCCCAAGGCCCCGCCTTGCAGGTGAATTTTCAGATGTCCACGGGCATCGCGCTCGATCCCGAGGGCCGCAACCTTTACGTCACCGATGAGCGCAGCCACCGCATCTTCAAGCTTCAACTGAGCGATGCCACCGTGAGCGTCGTAGCCGGGACGGGCAACGCGGGACGAGTCACCGCCGAAGGCGTGCCTGCCGCCACCGCGGGGCTCTTCACGCCCACCAACATTGCCGTAGACGCACTCGGCGGCGTGGTGTTCGCCGATACCAACAACCACCGTATTCGGCGCATCGGTCCGGACGGCACCATTCGCACGGTAGCTGGTATGAACCGCGGACTGCAGGGAGCTGTGACCCCGGATCAAGCGCTTTTCGACAGTCCGCGCAGCATCCGTCTCGACGCACTCGGTCGGATGACTGTTGCGGACACCGGCAATTGCCAGATTCGCTCCGTTGTCAGCAACTTGGTCACCCTTCTGGCGGGTCTTCAGGGAAGCTGTGCGCTCGACTCCACGATCAATTCCGCCGTGATGGACCGCGACCGTAACGTTTTCTGGCTCAGTTCCCGCGGGCTCTGGTATCGTCCCGCGGCTGGCACCGGACCGTCTGCCGGCACGCTCCGTAACAACAATCCGGGTCTCGGCCTGGTCCTGACGAATGACGGCGAGTCGGTGCAGTATGTCGAACCGTCGCGCGGCTGGGTCTACAGCGCATCGCGCACCGCCGTTCTGGGAACACAGCCGCTGATGACGTTCCTGACGTTCGGCCAGGCGGGTCCAGGCTTTGCCGATGGGGGACAGTTCGCCGCGAAATTCTTCGCTCCCGACGGGCTGGTGTACAACTCCACAGGCGATCTTTTCGTCAACGACACCGGGAACCGGGCGATCCGGCGCATCCACCGCTTTGAGGCCACCACGTACGCCCGCCTTCCATTCCACAGTGCCGGAGTCGCCATCGACTCCACTGACCGGGTCTGGGTCAGCACCGGACCACAGATCGTGGCCCTCAGTCCCGAGGGTCAAATCACCACCGTCATCGGGGGCACCACCTCCGGCCTCTCCCCGGACAAAGCCGCTGGCCAAGCGATTCAGATCGGCCACGCACATTCCCTGATCGGTGGCCGGAACGGCAGCTTGTACTTCATCGACTCCACCTACAACGTGATTCGGCAAGTGACGCCCGTCAGCCTGACGGGCCTTGAACTGGTGGATGGCGACAAGCAAACGGGACTCCCGGAGTCCAAACTGAAAGCGCCCCTGCGCGTCCGACTGGTGGGCAGCGACGGACTGCCGTTGAGCGGGATGGCGATCGACTTCAAGACGGCCACCGCCGGCATTGCGGATCTGCCTCCGTCCGTCGTCACCGATGCGAACGGCATCGCCAGCGCGGCGTTCACGCTGCCAAAGACGCTGGGTGCGCTGACAGTGACGGCATCCACGGGCGCACTCTCGGTGCCGTTCACAGTGACGGTGGCTGGTCCTCCAGCTGTCGTCACGACGGTATCCGTCGCCGCCGACTATGGTGGCGGCGCTCGAATCGCACCGGGCAGTTGGATCGAGATCCGCGGTACGGCCCTGGCGGCGTTGGCGAAGGATGCCGGCGAAAGCGACTTTAAGGATGGCCTTGCGCCTGTGACGCTTGCGGGCACCAGCGTCACGATCAACGGGCAGGCTCTCTTTCTGCAATCGGTGAGCCCGACGCTCATTCGCGGCGTTGCTCCTGAGTGGATCGGTGAGAACGACATCCCGGTGGTGGTGACCACTGTTGAAGGTGCCAGTCCGGCGGTCACCCTGGCGGCAGCGGTCCATTCGCCAGCCTTGCTTGCGCCTGCGGCGCTCAAAGTCGGAGACCAGCAGTTTGTGTGGGCGCGCATCGAGGACGGCGTTCTGGCCGCTCCGGCCGATACGCCGGTAGAGGGATTCTCGGTCCGGGCGGCCAAAGCCGGTGAGCGCCTCACTTTCCAGGGCACCGGGGCAGGAAATCTGCCGCCGTACGTGATCGGCACCCTCGTCGCCGGCGAAGTGGCAGTTCCCGGTCTCGAGGTGAAGCTCGGCGACACTGTGGCCACGGTAGAAACCGCTATGCTGACCCCGGGAACGCTGGGGCTGTTCTACTTCACCATCACCGTCCCTGAGGGCGTAATCGGCACGGTACCGGTTACCGCCAGCCTTAACGGCGTTCCCGTCACGCAAGTGCTCTGGACGGTCATTGAGTAGCAATAAAGACAATCGAATCAACTAGATTCCGGTTCGTTTCGTGATCCGGTGCTTGATGCCCGGCGGGTGCCCGCGCTATAATCGCCCTTCCCGACCAAGTTCGTCGTACGAATAGGCGGACCCTTTTGCCCAAAGTCAGCAACGAGCTTCTCCGGCGCGATGTCCGGATGCTCGCCGACATGCTCGGCGAAGCGATCACCTCCCTGGCCGGGGCACCTTCGCTCGACCTCGTCGAGGAAATCCGCAAGCTTTCGCGCAGTCGCCGCTCCGGCGACGCCTCGGCCGAGCATGCGCTCGCCGAGAGGATCGCGGCGCTCGACGAAGCCCAGATTCAGACCGTCGTCCGCGCCTTCACCGTCTTTCTCGATCTCTCGAACCTTGCGGAGGACCGGCACCGGATTCGCGTTCTGCGGAACCGCGAACTAGAGCACGAGCCGCTTGGCGAGTCGATCGGCGCGGGCATCGCCGCCTTGAAGTTGCAAGGCTTCACCGCCGCTCAGGTTCAGCAGGCCCTCGACCGCCTTTCGATTGAACTCGTTTTCACCGCGCATCCAAGCGAAGCCAAGCGCCGTGCTGTCCGTGCCAAGTTGAGCCGGATGCGCGCGTTCCTCCAGGAACTGGACCGCCCTGATCTGGTGCCGCGCGAGCGCCGCGACCTTGAGGCGAATCTCCGTACTGAACTGAACGTCCTTTGGCAGACCGAGTTTCTTCGCCCGCGCCGCCCCACGGTCCTCGAAGAAGTGGACCGTGTGCTCTCCATCGTTCCCCGCCTTTGGGACGTCGTGCCGCGCATCTACGAGGCGCTTCGCCGAGCCTTGGCGATGAGTTATCCCGGCGACGTTTTTGAGATGCCGGTCTTTCTGCGGTTTGGCTCCTGGGTGGGTGGCGACCGCGACGGTCACCCGGATGTGACTGCTGAGGTGACCGGCCGCACCTTGTCGAAGCTGCGGGCCAAGGCCCTGGCGATGCACCAGGAGCAATGCCGCCGCATGTACGATTTTCTGAGTCTCTCCTCGCGGGAAGCGCCGGTGAGCGAGATTCTGGAATCGAATCTGGAGGAGGCGGTGATTCGCTGGCCGGCTCTGGCGGATCGACTGGCGCCGACGGCGCCTTTTGAGGTCTATCGCCGGTACCTCACGATGATCGAGTGGCGGCTGGAGGCTTCAGTGGAGCCGGGTGGGCCTGCCTATCGAAACGGCCATGAACTCACCGCGGACCTGGAACTCATTCTGGTGAGCTTGCGCGAGAATGATCCGCACAGCCGGGCGGCTGCCGAGGTGGAGCGCTGGCTCGATCGGGCGCGCATCTTCGGTTTGCATCTGGCCTGCCTGGACATCCGGCAGGATTCGCGCCGCTACGCCGAGGTCATCACCGATCTCTTCCGCGTTCTCGGTCTGGCTGACGATTTCGACAGCTTGCCCGAGGACGAGAAGCTGGCTTTGCTCGGCCGTACGATGCCCTTCAAAGGTGACATTCCGCGAGCCAAGCTGGCGCCGAATACTCGCGAGGCGCTCGCCGTTTTCCGCTTGCTGCAGCAGACTATCGCCACTTACGGGGCTGAGCCGATCGGCGGCCATATCATCAGCCTGACCCAGGCCCCCAGCGATGTCCTCAGCGTTCTGTGGCTATGGAAGTGGGCCGCCGGCAGCGAGGATTCGAGCCTGCGCATTATGCCGTTGTTCGAGAAGATCGGCGACCTGGAGCGGGCACCCGCTACGATGCGCTCCATCCTTGCGCAGCCGGTCTATGCCGAGTATCTAGCCCGGCAGCGCAATCGGCAGATTGTCATGGTCGGTTACTCGGACAGCACCAAGGACGGCGGCTATTTGTCGGCCTGCTGGGGCCTTTATCGCGCGCAGACTGAGTTGCATCAGGCGGCCCAGGAGCACGATGTTCAACTGACCTTCTTCCACGGCCGTGGCGGTTCGCTAGGCCGCGGCGGGGGACCTGCAGCGCGCGGCATCTTCTCGCTGCCTCCTGATTCGATCGATGGCAGTTTGCGACTGACGGAACAGGGCGAAGTGCTGGCTGAGCGTTACGACGATCCGCAGATCGCCTTCCGTCATCTGGAGCAGGTTACCTGGGCTACTTTATTGGCCAGCGCTACGCCGGCCCAGGCGCCGAGCCAGGCGTCTGTCCAGTTGATTGAGGCGCTCTCCGAACGCTCTTACTCGTGTTACCGCGAGTTAGTCGACTCGCCTGGATTCCTGGAGTATTTCGCCAGTGCCACGCCGATTGATGAAATTGAAGACTTACCGATCGGTTCGCGGCCGGCTCGCCGGCGCGGGCAGCGTACACTGAACGATCTGCGCGCTATTCCCTGGGTCTTTGCTTGGACGCAGAATCGCTGTTTGATTCCAGCCTGGTACGGAATGGGCACAGCTTTGTCGGAGCTTCCCGAAGACGTCTGGACGGCGCTGCGCAAGATGTATCGCGAGTGGCCATTCTTTGAGGCCGCAATCGATAACGCCGCGCTGGCTTTGGCCAAAGCCGATATGTTTATCGCGCACCGTTACGCGCAACTGACGGAAGAGCCGGAGATCCGGGAACGCTTCTGGGCGTTGATCGCCGGCGAGCGCGATCGTTCGCGCCAAGCCATTCTGCGGATCACCGAGGGGGACGAATTGCTTTCGCAGACCCCGTGGTTCCAGGGTTCCATCGAAGTTCGCAACCCCTACATTGACCCGCTTAACCTGATCCAGATCGAGTTACTGCGCCGGCGGCGGGCTTTGCCGTCCGGCACCCCTGAAGCCGACCGCGAACACCTGCGCCACCTTCTGCGCCTGACTGTACAAGGTGTGGCCGCGGGCATGAGGACGACCGGGTGACCCATAACTTCGAAGCAGCCGATTTGAACGTCAAAATCCTGGGATCCTCCCGGATCGATTCGCCGCTGCTCCATCTGCTGGATCAGCGCGACCGCACCTTTCATAACGTCGATGAGACCGATCGTGTTCTGTTCGATGACACGATTTCGCTGCTTTCTACCCGTTCCGTGCCGTTCGATCAGTTGCCGGCGTTCGAGCCTGCCGGTCCGCGCCGTAAGATCTTCTTCGACCCCTCGAAAACCCGTGCCGGAATCGTCACCTGCGGCGGCCTGTGCCCCGGGTTGAACGACGTTATCCGCAGTCTGGTGCTGGAGTTACACAAGGGCTATGGCGTTCGTAAGGTTTACGGCTTCCGCAACGGTTACTCCGGCTTCATCGCTAAGTATGGCCGGGAAGTGATTGACCTGACTCCGGAGCGCGTGGCGGGCATCAATGAGCACGGCGGCACCATTCTGGGGACTTCGCGTGGCCAGCAGGATCCGGAAGAGATCGTGGATTGCCTGGAGACGATGAGTATCAATATTCTCTTCGTCATCGGCGGTGACGGTACGTTGCGCGGAGCCCAGCAGATTGCCCGGGTGATTGCGGAACGCGGCGGTAAGATTGCGGTAGTCGGCGTGCCGAAAACGATCGATAACGACATCATGTTTATCGATCAGAGTTTTGGTTTTCAAACAGCTTTCGCTGAAGCGACGAGGGCGATTCGCTCGGCGCACGTGGAGGCGGAGGCGTCTCCCAATGGCATGGGACTGGTGCGGTTGATGGGCCGCCACTCGGGCTTCATCGCTTGTTATGCGTCGCTGGCGATGAGCGACACAAACTTCGTGCTGATTCCGGAAGTGCCGTTCGCGCTGGACGGTGAACGCGGCTTCTTGAATGTCCTGCGCCAGCGGATCGAACGCCGGGGGCACGCCGTCATTGTGGTGGCGGAGGGCGCGGGACAGGACTTACTCGCCGCCAGCAACGGTACGGACGCCTCAGGAAACACGAAGTTACAGGACATCGGCATTTACCTGAAGCAGCGGATCAACGACTACTTTGCCAGTATCGGCAAGGAATGTAACTTGAAGTACATCGATCCGAGCTACGAGATCCGGAGCGTGCCGGCCAATCCCTTCGATAGCGTCTATTGCATCCGCCTGGCGCACAACGCCGTGCATGCGGCGATGAGTGGCCGTACCGAGATGGTGGTGGGCCGCTGGAACGGACGCTTCGTCCACGTTCCCATGGCCATGGCGATTCGGGAGCGTTACTGTGTCGACACCTCTGGCGATCTCTGGACCAGCGTGCTCGAAGCCACCGGCCAGCCCCGCGAGTTCCGCTAGGCGAGAAGTAGGGCGAGAAGATTGACGCACAACAATCGATTCTTCGTCACTCCTGGGCCTGAAGCCGATAGACATGTTCGGAAGTGACTTTGGCAAATGTCGTACCACGCAAAATGACAGGGACGCCTTCTTCATCCCCAAGGCGCACTTCGCCAGCCTTTTGGAGGCCACGTTTGGCCACTTCGGATAGTGCCCGGCCTAGGGAAATGTGTTGAGCGCGGCTAATCTCCCGGACGGCTTCGAGAACTTCGTCATCAATGTCGATCGTAGTCCGCACACCATCACCTTAACATCAAGGCATCACAACAGAATCGGAAAGAGATCATAGTCTTTAGGCACGAAGAGGCTCCCTTCCGTGATGCCTTCGGTGGCGATGGACTTCAGTCGCGTGGTGAGTTGGCTGAAGGCGATCTGCCCGGTGAATGCGGACTGAAAAGCCGCAGAAATGCGCTTCACCTGGTCCGCCGATTCGTGGACGAACTCCAGGCGGAAATGGCGGATGCCAGCGGCACGCCAGGCGTCCAGGTGCGCGCTGGCTTGCTGGGCTTCAGCTCCGAAGACGGTATTGCGGCAGCCGACGTCGGCGATTACCGGATGCTCGCGCCCCTGCTGGTCGCGCAGGGCGATGCGGTGCTGCTCGCAGGGACGGCCGCAATCGCGATGGGTGGTTCCGCTGGAAAGGAAGCGGCAAAAGACGCAGTGCTCGGTGTGAAAGACGGGGAGGTGCTGGTAGGCGAGGGCTTCGATCTGTTCAGGGCCAAGAGCTTTCGCCAGCGCGGCGATCTGCGCGGCGTTGAGGTCGTGGGTGGGGGTGAGGCGCGTGAGCCCGAGCGCCAGATAGGCGTCGGCCGTGAGCGCGTTGGCGGTGTTCAGGCTGAAATCGCCAATGAGGGCGCGCTCGCGAGGGTCGAGTGCTTGCAGCAGGCCGGTAGAGCGGACGAGGATGGGGCACTCGAGACTGACCAGGAAGTTGGCGATGCGGGATTCGCCTGGCTTCAGAATCCTCGGACTGGCGACGCGGACCGTCAGCCCGGCGGCTTTGACGCTTTCCACCGATGGCCGCAGGCCATAAAGGTCGAGGTAGTCCAGCGTGATGCTGTCCGGGCGGAAGGCAATGGCGGCAGCCAGTTGCTCGGCGTTGCGCACCAGCAGATGCAACTGAGGATCGCCGGCCGCCGGTCGGGGCGGGACGTTCTTGCGGGGCGCAGTTTCGTGAATGGTTCTTGCCGTGGGCCTAGTCTGAAGGGCCTGCAACTGCTCGATCGCGTCGCGCCGGAGTTGATTCAGCAGGGCTGCCGGGGCAAAAAGCGTGCCGGAGAGGTCGGCGGTGAGGCTGGCGAGTTCGTACGGAGTGTTGCCCAGACGGCTAAGCTGCTCGCGCAGGCTATCCGCGCTGAGGCCGCGGTTTTGAGCGGCAACGAGCGGCTCGGGCGATTCGACTTGGATCGAGATGCCGCTTTTGAGCGTCCAGGTGAGCCGTAAGGGTGCGGCCGGCGATGCTGAAGCGTGGACGGCGAGCGGCTGTTTGGCGACGGGTGCCGACGGATCGAGAAACGGCCGGACGGTGCGGTCGAGGTCTGGGTCGTGGGTGCGCCAGACGAGGTCGCCGGGGTGGATGCGGTTGAAGTCGACGGCACCGTTGGCGAAGGAGAGTTCGAGGTTGCCGTTCAGGTGCGGGGTGGCGTGATAGACGCGGCCGCCTTCCTCTTTCTCCTGCGGACTGCGCCAGGTGGCCGCATCGAAGACGAGTCCGTCGCCGGCTTTGAGCGGCGCGATTTCGTGGGCCGTGGTGGGTTCGATCAGGACACGGTCCGGGAGAACGCGTTCGACCACGCCAATCTGGACTCCGCGATGACGGGCGTGCCGTCCGCGAACGACGGCCTGATGATTCACCCCGGTCAGGAAGTGCGGACCCAGTCCTCTGGAATAGACCTGCTCGAGTTGCAGAGCGTCGCGCCGGGTGAGGTTTGCGTCGCGCCCTTCCCACGCAGCGTCGACCGCACGTCGGTAAGCGCTGGTGGTGAGTGCCACATAGTCGGCGTCCTTATACCGGCCTTCAATCTTGAGGCAACTCACGCCGGACTCGATCACCTGGGGAACGTGCTCGAGGGCAGACAGGTCGCCGGGCGAAAGTAGATAGCGGGCATCGTCAAGTGGGCGCGGTTCGCCATCGACGATCAGGTCATAGGGCAGGCGACAGGCTTGCGCGCACTGGCCCCGATTGGCGCTGCGGCCGCCCCAGGCTTCGGAAGAGAAGCACTGGCCGGAGTAGGCCACGCAGAGCGCGCCGTGGACGAAGATCTCGAGGTCGGCGTGGGTTTTCGCATAGATGGCGGCAATTTCGTCGAGAGAGAGTTCGCGCGCCAGAGTGACGCGGTGTGCACCCTGGGCGATGGCGAAGGCCACTCCCTCTGCGCTGGTGATGCTGGCTTGAGTGGAGGCGTGGAGTTCGAGATCCGGGGCGATTTGGCGCGCGAGGCCCAGAATGCCGAGGTCCTGGACGATAAGTGCGTCGACTCCCGCTTCGGCGATCGCGGCGATGGTGCGGGATGCCTCCGCCAGTTCGTGCTCGAAGACGAGCGTATTGAAGGTCAGGTACCCGCGAACACCGCGCCCGTGGAGAGTCCGCATCACTTCTGGGAGTTCGCCCACGTCGAAACCGACTTTGGCGCGGGCGGAGAAGTGTTTGAGGCCGAAGTAGCAGGCGTCAGCGCCAGCCTCGATTGCCGCGTGAAGCTGGGGCCAATGGCCCGCGGGGCTCATGACCTCGGGCTTTTGTGGGGCGCGCACAACTTCAGGTTAGCGCGCTCGACTAATCTTGGCCGCTTGCTGTGATCTGGCCAACGGGGAGAGCGTGTGGTAACGTGTCTCTTACCGTGATCGAGCATCGAAAAGGGCACGTTTATCGCATTGTAGAAACTCTGGGAATGGGCTATATTGCGGATGCGGAAAATGACCGTCTGTGGCCTTTCTTATTCTCTCAAGTAAAGGGTTATGCTGGCCAAAATATTGAAAACTTGGGTCTAATCGGAATGGCGCCGGTGTCTTTTCGCTTGGAACAAGGCAAGCTGATTCAAATAACTTTCCGGCTTTCTGATAAAACAATGGCGCATTCCGGTGCTAAATAACGCCATGCAGCACATCCTTGACATTCATCACGTCGAGGCGCACCAAGTCTACCCTGAGCCTTTTCGGCCGGACGTTCCGTTGCCGCCCAGCATCCTGGAAGCCGGGTATATACCGCATCCGGGGGACTTACAACCAGGAGATTTGATCCTGTCGGCACCCCTTTCGAAATTCGACGTCGCAGCAAGGGGCATTGCCTATATCCAGGGCCGAGACGGCTATCTCCCCGAACATGCCCGATGGAACCACGCGGCCATCTATGCCGGGGAGATGTTCCTGGCCTGTGAGGCGACCCGAGAGGGCGTAAGGCTCACCAATCTGCTGCATGCTTTTTCCGGGGCGATCGTGCGGATTCGCCGGGGCGTGGCTGATGGTGAGTTCATTCAGCGTGAACTGGGTTTGCGGACGGCGCTTTTCTCGGTAGCCCGATTGAACCAGCCCTACAACTATTCGCAACGGCTGGAAACGGGCTGGTCGGCGATGCGGACGGGTGTGGAGGATTACCGAGCGAAGGCACCGAAGGATTGCGGCCGGACGGAAGAGTCCATCTGTTCTGAGTTCTTCCAGGATGCCTATTGGCGGGCGACAGGAATTCTGCTGCAGAACCGGTTGTCGCAGGAATCGACACCGGCTTTGTTGAGTTCCACCCCGCTGCTGAAGGATGTGCCATGCCGCTGGCGGAAGTTAAGCTGTTAGGGTGAATTCCGCGAGCCGCCGTCAGATTCTGGAAGAAGCCTGGATGGGCGATGCCGTCCTGAGTCTCTATGTTCGGGAGAAGATTCTGCGCGAGGATCGCAAGGTGGACGGCGAGAAGAGCGTGCGGATGACATCCAACCAGTTTCTGGCCGCCTTCGGCGAGCCGAGCGAAGTGGAAGCTGCGATCGGGAGGGTGTACACGGCGGACGGCTTGGCCGCCGCGTTCGCCTTGATTGAGCGGCAACTGCTGCCCACCTTTGAGCGCCAGGAAGAAAAACGGCGCAAACGGCTCGGCTTGCCGCAATAATCTCCTCCGCCCCACGTAATGGCAAGCGAGGACTTCTGAATGGCGACGCTTGCAATAGCCGACAATCCAATACAGGCCATGCCCCCTGAACTTGGTGATCTCTACTCCCGCTACGCGGACATTGTTTACCGGACGGCGCTGCGCGTCACCGGCTCGACGGCTGACGCCGAAGACGTGTTACAGACAGTTTTCCTACGCGTGCTGAAACGCGAGGAACCGCTGGATCCGTTGCGCGCCCCAGAAGGCTTTTTGCGGCGGTCGGCGGCCAATGCGGCGATCGATATTGTGCGGCGGCGGCAGACTTGGCGGCAGGAGTCGATCTCCGAGACGCCGGACCGGCTGAAGCAGGAAAGTTCAGCGGAGCTGAAGCAACAGCTCCGGCAGGCGCTGGCGGGGTTGGAGCCGCGCGACGCCGAGATGTTTGTCCTCCGCTACATCGAAGGATTGGCGAATGGGGAAATCGCCGAGATCTATGGATTGGAAAAGACGACGATTGCGGTGCGCCTTCACCGGATTCGTGAGTCGTTGAAAGTGAAGTTGGGGAACTGAAAGAAGGACAAGATGATGAACGACGAACAGTTTGACGATTTGTTGGACGAAATCAAAGCTTCGGAAGCCCCACGCGAAATGGCGGAGGCGAAGGAGCGGGTGAGGGCGCGGCTGGAGATGAATCCGGTATGCGCGGAGTTCCGGCCGGAGTTGGCCGGGTATCTGGCGGGCACGCTTGAAGAGACGCGGCGGCTGTTGGTGGAAGACCATGTGAGCCGCTGCGCGGCCTGCCGCAACGTGTATTTAGAGATGAAGGGTGATCGGCCGAAGGTGGTGGCGATGCCGGCGCCGCCCGCGCGCCGGATGCCTTCCTACGCGAAGTGGGCGATCGCGGCTTCGGTGGCCGCGTTGTCGGTGTGGGCGGCGCGTGAGCCGCTGGATCGTTTGATGGCTCCGTCGGGTCCGCGGGCCGTAGTGGCGATGGGTTCGGGCGAACTGGTGCGGATGGACGGGCACGTTTTAAGGGTCGGCGATGCGGTGGGCGAAGGCGACATTGTGCGCAGCGGCCGGGGCACGCGGGCGCGGTTGCAGCTGGCCGATGGTTCGCAGATGGAGATGAACGAACGGTCCGAACTGTACGTGACGGCCGCGTGGAGCGGGCAGACGGTGCACCTCGAACGCGGCGATGTGCTGATTCAGGCAGCGAAGCAGCGGCGCGGATACTTGCGCGTGGCAACGCACGACTCGGTAACGTCGGTGAAGGGCACCGTGTTTGGCGTGAGCACCGGCATGCAGGGCTCACTGGTGACGGTGATTGAGGGCGCGGTGCAGGTGGAGCAGAACGGCGGCGGCCGTTTGCTGAAGCCGGGTGAGCACACGGCGACTTCAGCGGCGCTGCAGTCGGTGACTCCGGTGGAGGCCGTGGCCTGGAGCGCGGATGCGCAGAAGTACGTGCAACTGCTCGCCGAATTGGCTTTGATTGAGCAGAAGGTGGCGGCGTTGCCGTCGCCGGCGCTGCGGACCAATCCGCAGTTGTTGGCTTACTTGCCGTCGAACGCTCTGATGTACGGTTCAGTACCGAACCTGGGCGGGACAATTGACCAGACGATGAAGCTGATTGAGGCTCGGACGGTGGAGAGCCCGGTGTTGCGCGAATGGTGGAGTTCGCCGGCGATCACCGAGATGAAGGCGCAGATGACCAAGCTGCAGGGGATCACGCCGCTGATTGGCGACGAGATGGTCTTTGCGATGGTGGGTTTGCCGGCGGGGAACAATCCGCACAATCACATCCCCTTGTTGGTAACGGGAGTGAAGGAGGGGCAGCGTGCGGCGCTAAAGGCCAAGCTGGATGAGACGTTCGCTGCATTACCGGTGAAGCCGTCCTACTCGGTGACCGATCGTTTCATGATGCTGACCTTCGATGCCAGGCATCTGACGATCGCGGAACTCGCACCGGCCAAGCTGGATTCGACGCCATTTGGCGGGGAGATCCGGGCGCGTTATGCCAAGGGCGCGGGTTGGCTGCTGGGCGCCAATATTGAGCAGGCGATGCTGCTGACGACGGGTACACAGGCGCAAGTGGCCATGCTGGCGACGGGCGCGAATCGCATGAAGCACCTCTTTCTGGAACAGAAGTCAGTGGGGAGTGCGAATGAGAACTCGGCTTTGCTCACCTTCAATGGATCTCGTGAGGGCTTGGCGAGTTGGCTGGCTTCGCCGGCGGCGACGGCGGCCGGTGAGTATATTTCGTCCGAAGCGCTGGTGGCCGGATCGCTAACGACCCGCAATCCGCGGCAATTGTTCGATTCACTGATGGATACGCTGTCGCGGCTGGCGCCGGAGAGCATCGCCCATCTGCGGGAGTTCGAACAGAAGACGGGAGTGAACTTTGCCAACGACATCATGGGCGCGCTGGGTACGGACTACGCCTATGCGATTGAGACCCCGACGCTGCCGATTCCGGGCTGGATTGCGGCGGCGGAAGTGTATCGTCCGGCGTCGCTCGACGAGTCGCTGCGGCGGTTTGTGGAGGCCTTCAATCGCGAGACCAACAGCCAGAAGCTTGTTCTGGCGACGGAAACCACGGGTGGCCGGACCTGGACGACGCTGCGATCGGCGGCAACGTCAGCGATGTCGCTGCAGATGACCTACGACCGGGGCTATCTGCTGATGGGCACGGATCGGGCGACGTTGGTGAAGGCGATCCAGACGCGAGCCGGGGGCTTCCCGCTGGTGCGTTCGGCGAAGTTCCGCAACCAGTTGCCGACCGGCTTTGGCGTGCACCAGTCGGCCTTCCTGTGGATCAACACCACGGAGTCAGTCCGGCAGATGCTCTCGGCCGTAAACTCCGGGCCGTTGACGACGCTGTTGCAGAGCCGGGAGCCGTTGCTGATTTTAGTAAACGGAGAAACGGAACGAATTGCGGCTTCGAGTCGTAACCGGATTACTGGCATGATTTTTGATCTGTTGCTGGCTGGGGCCATGAATGGCAACCAGCCGGGACAGAATCAAAGGCTCCGGATCGACAAGAAAAAGGCACAATTGTAAGCAATGGCTCCGGTACTGGAACTCGACAATCTGCGTGTTCAACTCGGCCGGCGGGAGATCCTGAAGGGGCTCTCCTGCCGGCTTGGCGTTAGTGGAGAAGGCGGACGGGCCATTGGCCTGCTGGGGCCGAATGGCGCGGGCAAGTCGACGCTGATTCAGACGATGCTGGGCTTCCATGTTCCGCTCTCCGGATCCGCGAAGTTGTTCGGCTACGACTGTCACCGCAACCCAAAGGAAGTGCGCGCGCGCCTGGGCTATATGCCGGAGAACGATTCGTTTATCGCCGAGATGACGGCGGTTTCGTTTCTACGCATGATGGGTGAGTTATCGGGGATGCCGCGCGGGGCGGCGCTTGAGAAAGCGCACGAAACCTTGTTCCACGTGGGTTTGGGCGAGGCGCGCTACCGGAAACTGGGCACTTACTCGCTGGGTATGAAACAGATGGCCAAGTTGGCGCAAGCGATCATCCATGGGCCGGACTTAGTGATTTTGGATGAACCCACCAACGGCCTGGACCCGGCGGCCCGGCTGCGCATGCTGACCTTGATCCACGAGATCAAGGCCACGCACAAGATGAACGTGCTGTTGTGCTCGCACTTACTGCATGACGTCGAAGAGACCTGCGACGAAGTGCTGATTCTCAAAGACGGGTTGATCGTGCACCACGCCAACCTTGAAGAAGAACGGCGGTCGAACCGCCGCTTCGTGGAACTGGAACTGGCGGGCGCGACGGGAGGGTTTGCCGCGGCATTGTCCACCTTGGGTGCGGCTGGAGTTGACGAAGGCGAGGGCCGCTGGCGGATCGTGTTGCCGCCGGGCGTGGAGATTGCGGCATTGTGGCGCTTGGCGGCGGAACGTCAGTTACAGGTGCGCAAGCTGACTTATCGGCGCGACACGCTCGAAGAGATCTTCCTTAAGGCCGTGGGCCACATTCGGGCGACCCCGGGCGACGCGACGAAGCCGCCGCCTTTGCCTGAGCCGGCCGTCGCGGAGGTGACCCATGGCCGTCTATAAACGTGGCTATCAGCGCTACGAAGGAACGCGGACGACAGCGTGGGAGCGGCTGATGGTGCTGCCGCGTTATAGCTGGAGCCGTTTGATTACGCAGCGCCTGGTGATTGCGGTGCTGATGATGTCGGCGTTTTGGCCTCTGCTGTGCGCGATCTTCATCTACATTGCGAACCATGGCGAGTTATTGGCGGGATTCGGCCAAGGTTTCCAGCGGTTCCTCGCGGTGGACGGGAACTTCTTCCGGGTCTTTATGAGCGTGCAGTCGGTGTTTGCGATCGCTCTAGCGGCGATGACCGGACCAGGCTTGATTGCGCCAGATCTGGCGAATAATGCGCTGCCGCTCTATTTCTCGCGGCCGATGTCGCGCTGGGAGTATGTGCTGGCTCGGCTGATGGTGCTGGGCGGGATGCTCTCGGCGGTGACGTGGATACCGGGGCTGTTGATTTACGGCATGCAGGTGGGAATGGCGGGCAGCGACTGGTTCAGTAAGTATTGGAACCTCGGCCTGGCCGTTTTCGTTGGGTTCCTGATGCTGGTGCTGTTGACCAGTCTGGTGGCGCTGGCGAGTTCCGCCTGGGTGAAATGGCGCGTGGTGGCTGGCGCCCTGGTGCTAGGCTTTTTCTTTGTACTGGCCGGTGCCGCGCAGATGATGAATGCCATCTTCCGCGATAAAGCCGGCAGTTTACTCAATCCGATCTATCTGCTCGAACGGTTGTGGATGAGCATGATGGGGATCGATTCGCCGAGCGAAAGTGAGCCCGGATTGGTGCAATGCGTTTTTGCCCTACTGGGACTTTGCGGCCTGATGTTACTGGTGCTGGAACGTAAGCTGCGTCCGGTGGAGGTGGTGAAGTGAGCAACGAAATCATCTTCAGCGAAGTATCGAAGTTTTACGGTGAGGTGCTGGGCGTGAACCGCGTCTCGCTGAATGTTCCTCCAGGCATCACGAGCCTGGTGGGGCCGAACGGCAGCGGCAAAACGACGCTGATGAATCTGATGTGCGGTCTGATCCATGCCGACCAGGGGACGATTTCGGTGCGAGGGATGTCGCCGCGAGATCCCGAGAAACTGATGCGTTCCATGGGCTATTGCACGCAGTTTGACGCGGCGCCGCGCGGCTACTCCGGCTATCAGTTTGTTTCGGCGGCATTGTTGCTGCATGGCTACTCCGCGGCTGAGGCGGATGAGCGGACCTGGAAGGCAATTGACCGGGTGAATCTGCGCGAGGCGGCGCATCGGAAGGTGGCCGGCTATTCGAAGGGGATGAGGCAACGCATCCGGCTGGCGCAGTCGATTGCGCACGAGCCCGAGGTGCTGATTCTGGATGAGCCCTTAAATGGGCTGGATCCGCTGGTGCGGGCGGAGACGATTGCGTTGTTTCGTGAGTTTGCGGCGCTTGGCCGGCATGTGATTCTGTCGAGTCATGTGCTGCAGGAGGTGGATGTGATTTCCGATCAGGTGATCCTGATTGCGAACGGCTCTATCATCGCGGAAGGCCAGATCCACAACGTTCGCGAGGAGATGAGCGAGCATCCCAGCCAATTTCTGATTCGCTGTCCGGATGCGGCCCGTGTGGCGTCGTTGCTGTTTGCCGAGGACCACATCACGGAAGTGCGGTTGCACGCCGACCGCATGGGCCTGCTGGTGTTGACGCGCAGCCGGGAGCGCTTCTCGCATTTGCTCAATGAGATTGTGCTCGGCGGCCAGGCGATCGAGAGCATTGTGCAGGCCGATGCCAACGTCGATTCGCTGTACGAGTATCTGATTGGGGGTGGGCGTTGATGAACCTCTGGGCAAAACAAGTTCTGACGATTGCGCGCCTCGAAGTGCGCAAGGCGTTCCTTTCAAAACGGGGGCTGTGGGTGTATGTGCTCGCCCTGTTTCCGGCCGTCATCTTTCTGGTGCATGGCTTCGATGTGAAACTGAAGCGGCAGCGATGGAGTTCGCAGATTACGGATCATGCGCTGCTGGAGGGTGTGCAGGCCGGTGAGACAGCAAGTGACGTGCGCATGCGATTGGGGCCGCCGCTGATGGACCGCGAGTTTGGCCGCCGCCGTCGCGGAGAAGACGGCGAACGTCTGGAAGAGGAGCGTTACCGGCATCTGCGTTACTTCGACGGCCAGCGCCGGTATGACTTCCACTTCACCAATGGCGTCTTGAAGGAGAAGTTCGAGCAACCGCTGGCGACGCTGGAGGAGAACAGTCAAGTGTTTGCCGGGGTTTTCCAGTACTTCTATCTGCGGCTGGCGGTGTTTTTCGGCTGCCTGGGTATCTTCATGAATCTGTTCCGCGGCGAGATGCTGGACAAGACTCTGCATTTCTGGTTTCTGGCGCCGGTACGGCGGGAAGTGTTGCTGGTGGGCAAGTACGGCGCCGGCCTGGTGGCAGCCGCGGTGATCTTTGGCGCGGGGACGATTGTGACATTCCTGGCCATGCTTTGGGGGCTGGATCCGGCGGATGTTCAGGCGTATTGGCAGTCGGCCGGTCCAGGGCATTTGTTCTGGTATACCGTTGCGACGGTGCTCGGCTGTGTCGGCTATGGCAGTGTCTTTTTGGCGGCGGGTTTGCTGATGCGGAATCCGATCATTCCGGCCGTGGTGATTCTGTTCTGGGAAGCGATCAATGGCTTCCTGCCCGCGGTGCTGCAGAAGTTAAGCGTCCTTTATTACCTGCAGTCGCTTTGTCCGTTACCGCCTCCGGTGGACAAAGAGGTGCCGGCGGTGATGCGGGTGCTGCTGGCGCCGGCGGAACCGGCACCCGCGGCGCTGGCGATCCTGGGCTTGCTGGGCGTGACCGTGTTGGTGCTTTGGGTGGCGAGCCGGGCGGTGCGCCGCCTGGAAGTGAACTACGCGACGGATTAGACTGGGCGCATGACCTCGGAGAGGCTGGATCTGCTGTCACCGTACCCGCCGTTGGAGTGCGCCGCGCGGCTCACGGCGGCGATCGACCTGGACCGTTTCTTGTCTCTATCCGCGGCCTTCGGGTCCAAGCCAATCATCGGGAAGGTGGATGAGTCGTCGCTGCAGTTGCGCAAGCGGATTGGTTATCGCAACAGCTTTCAGACTCACTTCACAGGGACGATGCGTGCCGAGGGCCGCGGCGCCAGGATCATGGGAACGTTTGGCCCCCATCCGGCAACCCGGATCTTCCTGTTCTTCGCCCTGGGCTTCGTCGGTCTGTTCGAGATCGTGACGCTGGCCAGTCTGTTCTATGAGGGTTTTAGCAACCGGGACAGCGCGTTCCTCATCCTCGTTCCGTTGGGGTTGATGGGCATGATGTACGCGATCTTCCGTTTCGGACGCTTTCTGGCCCGTCATGAGGCGCAGTTCATTGCGGATTTCCTTCGCCGGACGCTGAACCCAACGTAGTCCTCATGGATCGGACAATTTGTCCGAAAAGCAGAGCATACCCGCGTATGCCTGAAACCGAAAGTTGGGAGTTACTGGGCGTCCATGCCTTGTTCGCGAGCCCGCGAATGCGGCAGTTGCTCGACTTGGTGCGCCGTGTGGCGCGGACCAACGAAGCCGTCCTGGTGACCGGCGAAAGCGGCAGCGGCAAAGAGGTAATCGCGCGAGCGATCCACCATTTCTCTCTTCGCGCGGCTCGCGATTGGGTGGACATCAACTGCGCCGCGATCCCGGAACACCTGATGGAAAGTGAGCTTTTCGGTTATGAGAAGGGCGCATTCAGCGGAGCCCTGGGCAGCAAACCGGGGCTGATCGAACTGGCCGACAAGGGCACGCTTTTTCTCGACGAGATTGGAGAGCTGGATGCGAAGCTGCAGGCCAAACTGCTGCGGGTGCTGGATCAGGTGCCTTACTTTCGCGTCGGTGGAACGCGCAAGGTTTCAGCCGACGTGCGCGTGATCGCCGCGACCAATCAGAACCTGGAGCAGATGATCGTCGAAGGCAAGTTTCGCAACGATCTGTTTCACCGCCTGAGTGGTATGGAGATTCGGATTCCGCCGCTTCGTGAGCGGCCGGAGGACGTGAACGTGCTGGCGGAGCAGCATCTGCAGCGGTCCTATCCGGGAATCACGCTGACCGCCGAGGCGCTTGCACGGCTGCGGCGGTACTCCTGGCCGGGGAACATTCGGGAACTGCGGCATGTGCTTTCGCGCGCGGCGCTGCTGGTGGAGGACGGCCGGATTACTGCCGAGCAACTGATCTTTCCAGAATCCAAGATGGTGCCGGTGATGGATCCCTCGCACAACCTGGAGGTGCTGGAGCGGCAGGCCATCCGGCGCGCGTTGGAGGAGACGCGAAACCACTACGGCCGGGCGGCGGGACTGCTGGGGATCTCGACGAAGACTTTGGGCCGCAAGGTGAAAGTGTATGGCTTGGAAGCAATCGGCCAGTAATGAAGTGCCGGAGCGCCGGGGAGGTCTTCGGCATGCGGCGAGTGCCGCGGTGCGTCTGGATGCCGGAGATTCGCAGGTGGAGGGCCAATTGATCGATCGGAGTGCGACGGGTTTCCGTATCGCCTACTGCAGTGGGGAACTGTCTACTGGGCTCGAAGTCGACTTCGTTATTGGCGATCAGCAAGGCCGAGCAAGGGTGGTGTGGAATCGCTTCACGCAAAGGCATTGGGAGAGCGGTTTGCTGGTGCTGTGATAGGTTAAGCTTCATGAATCTCCCGAATCGTGAAGCGGTCCGCCATCAGGCGATGAACCGTCGCGCGGTGCTGGCCACCGCATTTTCCGCTATTCCGTTAGCCGCCCAAACGCAGGTCGCGAAGAACGCCCCCGTCAAGCCGCGCGAGAAGATCAAGATCACCAAGCTGGAAACGTTTCTGGTGAAGCCTCGCTGGCTGTTCCTGAAGATCCACACGGATGCCGGCTTCGTTGGATTGGGCGAGCCGGTGACGGAAGGCCGCGCTCTAACCTGCCAAATGGCGGTGAAGGAGATCGAGCCCTACTTGATCGGCAAGGATCCGCGCGCGGTGGTGCATCATTGGCAGGCGATCTACCGGCACGCCTTCTATCGCGGCGGCCCGATTCTGACCAGCGCGCTTTCGGGCATTGACCAGGCGTTGTGGGACATCAAGGGCAAAGCCCTGGGCGTTCCGGTTTACGAACTGCTCGGCGGACCGACGCGCAATCGCGTGCGCGTTTATGCGCACTCCGGCAGTCCGGACCAGATGAAAAAGCAGATGGAGTTGGGCTATACCGCTTTCAAGACCGGCCCTGCGAAGCAACGGCCGTCGCGCTATGTGGAGACTCCCGCGGCGGTGAATTATGCGGTGGAACGTTTTGCGGCGATGCGCAAAGCCGTTGGCGACACCTGCGACATCGGCATCGACTTCCATGGAGCGATCTCGCCGGCCCTGGCCAAGTTGCTGATTAAGGGACTGGAGCCCTACAACCCGTACTTCATCGAAGAGCCCTGCCAAGCGCAGAATCATGACGTGATGGCCGAAATCGCGCGGGGGACGCATCTTCCCATCGCCACGGGTGAGCGCGTGTTTACCAAGTGGGGCTTCCGTGAAGTGCTGGAACGCAAGGCCGCGACGATTCTGCAGCCGGATATGTGCCATGCGGGCGGCATCACCGAAGTGCGCCTGATTGCCGGTATGGCCGAGGCCTATTATGCCAGCATCGCGCCGCACAATCCGTTGGGGCCGATCTCGCTGGCCGCGGGCGTTCAACTGGCCGCGTCGATTCCGAACTTCCTCTGCCAGGAGCAAGTCTCGTTGGGCGAAGGCTACATCAAGGAGCCGTTCAAGGTGCGCGCCGGCTATCTGGAACTGCCCACTGCCCCGGGCTTGGGTATTGAGCTGGACGAGAACAAGATGGCCGACAAGATCGGGCATGACTGGAAAAATCCGGAAAGCTATGATGCCGACGACGGCAGCGTCGTGGACTGGTAATGCGACAATAGCGGCGAATGACGCCAGTGGAACCGGCCGCGCTAGCCCGACGTCGCGAACAGCGCGGCTGGTATTTCTATGACTTCGCCAATTCAGCATTTGCGTCGACGGTCCTGACGCTGTTCCTTGGGCCGTACCTAACGGCGCTAGCCAAGGCCGCGGCTGGGCCCGACGGATTGATCCACCCGTTTGGGCTCAGCATTGAGCCGCGTTCATTTTGGAGCTACTGCATTTCCGTATCGGTGATCGGGCAGGTACTGTTTCTGCCCGTGGTGGGGGCGATCGCCGACTACGGGTTCCGGAAGAAGCAACTGATGGGGCTGTTCGCCTACCTCGGCGCCGGGGCCACCATGGCGATGTACTTTCTGGAAGGAACGCGTTACCTGGCCGGCGGACTTCTGTTTATCGCCGCCAATATCTCTTTCGGCTGCGCGAATATCATCTACAACTCGTTTCTGAACGACATCGCGACCCCTGAGGAACGCGACTCTGTCTCGTCGCGCGGATGGGGTTTGGGCTATCTGGGGGGCGGCTTGGTGCTGGTGCTGAATCTACTGCTCTATCAGAACGCAGCGCGATTTGGGATTAGCGAAGGAATGGCCGTGCGCGCTAGCCTTTCTTCCGCAGGGCTCTGGTGGGGAACCTGGGCACTCATTCCGCTGTCGATACTGCGGAATCGCGCGCCGCAACGCGTCCTGGCGCCGGGGCAGAACCTACTGGCCGTGGGCGTGGGCCAGTTACTGCATACGGTGCGTGACTTACGTCTTTATCCGGAGACTTTGAAGTTTCTGGTGGCCTACTTGCTCTATAACGATGCCGTGCAGAGCATCATCGCGTTGGCGGGCCAGTTCGGTAGCGATGAACTGGGCATCAAGATGGGGACCTTAACGCTGGCCATCCTTATGGTGCAGTTTGTGGCTTTCGGCGGGGCGATGGCGTTCGCGCAGCTTGCCCACCGCATTACGGCGCGGAATGCTATCCTTTTCGCACTCGTGATTTGGACCGGAGTGCTCATTTACGCCTACGGTTTTGTCCGGAGCACGGCGGAGTTTTTCGTGCTGAGTGGATGTGTCGGTTTTGTGATGGGAGGGACCCAAGCGCTCAGCCGGTCCACTTACTCGCTGATGATTCCTAAAGGCCGCGAAGCCGAGTACTTCGCGCTTTATGAAGTGAGCGACCGGGGCACCAGTTGGATCGGCCCTCTGGTCTTCGGGCTGGCGATGCAGTTTACGCGCAGTTACCGCGTGTCGATTCTGTCGTTGATTGTGTTCTTCATCGCGGGCTTCGCGATCCTGTGGCAGGTGAACGTGAAGCGGGCATACGCCGAGGCGCAGCGTTGACGGTTGCGTTGGATGCGACTCCCCTGAGCGGTCCGTTGGGTGGAATTCGCCGTTATGTGACTGAGTTGCACGCGGCGCTCGAGCGCGAGTTTCCGGAGGATCGGTACTTGCTGTTATCTGATCAGTTGGGTGACCGGCCGGTAGGCCTGGATCGCTACTGGTGGCTGTGGGGCCTGAACCGCCGGTTGGATGACGTGGAAGTCTTCCATGGCACGGATTTCAGCGTGCCCTATTTCAAGCGGCGCCCGTCGGTGCTGATGATTCATGATCTCTCGCCATGGCGATTCGCCGAGGCCAGCGACCGGGTGCGGCAGCGCGTGCCGTGGCTGGTTCGTTTGCGGCGGTACACGCTGATCCTGACGCCGAGTGAGGCGGTGCGGCGTGAGGTGATTGCGCACTTTGGTGTGCCGGAGACCGAGGTGATCGCTGTGCCCCTGGCGGCGAGCGATCTGTTCCAGCCGGTGCAGGGACCGAAGGGTAAATTCTTTCTATGCGTCGGCACGATCGAGCCACGGAAGAATCTGGCGACCTTGTTAGCGGCCTTTCGGTTGGTGCGTGAGTCTGATCCCGACAGCGAGTTGCTGGTGGTGGGGCGTGGGGCTCCGTCGGTAGAGCCTGAAGGCGGTGTCCGGTATTTGGGCGCGGTGCCGGACCCGGAACTCCCGGCCCTCTATTCGCGCGCCAGGGCGGTCTGTTATCCGTCGCAGTATGAGGGATTCGGGTTGCCGGTTCTGGAGGCCCTCCAGTGCGGGGCGACTGTGATCACCTCGTGCGATGCGGCTCTCTGCGAGACCGGCGGTGAGGCGACGGTTCGGGTGGAAGCTCTTGACGTGCGCGCCTGGGCTGCGGCGATGCTGCAGACTCAGCCGGACCCTGAGCGGTCGATTCGTCGAGCTGCCGAATTCTCCTGGGCCCGTACGGCGCGGCTTACGCGAGAGGTCTATGTGGAGGCGATGCGGCGTGGCTAAGTCCGCTTTGCTGCTTTGTCCTGAAGCGCCGTTCCCGGCGATCGGTGGCGGGGCGCTGCGGACCGCGTCACTCGCCACCTACCTGGGGGCGCACTACGATCTCGACCTGATCATTTTTCGCGAGCCGGGGATGCCGGATCCGCGGTTGGCCATTCCCGCCGGACTGGCGCGCGATGTTCAGGTGATCGACTTGCCGGCGCATCGTAAGGATGCGCTCAACAAGGCCGGCCGCAATCTGCACCGGTTATTGCGCAACATTCCGCCGCATGAGGACCGGTTCCGGGAGCACGAAACGACAATCGAGGCCTGGTTGGGTGACCGACGGTATAGCTTCGTCTGCCTGGAGCATTTTTGGACCTCCACCTATGCGGGGTTCTTCCGTGGCCGTACCGGCCGGTTAGCGTGCGACCTCCACAACATCGAGTCCCATTTCTACGCAAGCCGAGCGGACACGGATTCTGCCCCCCTCTCCTGGATCTGGCGTCGTTTTGCGGCGGCGAACCGGGTGAGGGAACAACAACGGCTATCCGACTTCGACACTCTGCTGATGACGTCTCCCGAAGACGCGGCGCGCATCGATTTACCCAACACGATGGTGTATCCGAATGCGATTCCCCTGGTTCCGGTTCCCGAGGTGCCGAAGCAGATGGCGATCGGCTTCTCGGGCAATCTTGAGTTTCCCCCGAACATTACGGCGGTAAGGTGGTTTGCCCGCGAAGTGTGGCCGGAACTGGCGCGCCGATTCCCGAGCCTTGAATGGCGGGTGATCGGCAAGGGGGCGGAGTTTGTCCGGGAGGCCGTGGCTGGTTTGCCGCGGGTACGGCTGACGGGTCCGGTAGACGACGCGGTTCGTGAATTGGCGGCTGTCCAGGTGGCGGTGGTGCCGATTCAGTCGGGTTCGGGAACCCGCCTCAAGATCCTGGAGGCGTGGGCGGCGCGGACGGCCGTTGTATCAACAGAATTGGGTGCCGAAGGGCTGAAGGCGGGAAGTGCGGTGCGTCTTGCCCGCGATCCTGTTGAATTTATCGACGTCATCGGCCGACTCTTGACTGATCCAGTGGAGCGCGCCCGGCTCGAGGCTGCCGGGCGCTGCCTTTATGAGCAGCGATTTACCTGGCCGGCGGCGTGGCGTTCACTGGAAAGTAACGGGATCTAGCCGGGTTGCGCGTTTCGGAGTTCGTGTCCGTCAACTATACTGGTGGGATCGTACTGTTTTGAATCACGCAACTCGCACGGGGATGAAATTCGCGATTGATGCTCACGCGATTGGGCAGAAGCTAACCGGCAACGAGGTTTACGTTAGAAACCTGCTGTCTTGCTTCGCGCAAGAGGACAGTGACAGCGATTTTCTCACCTACATTTCGACGCCTGAGGCGGTGCCTGCCATCCCGGCGAGGTTCCGCACGCAAACGGTTTCCACGAATCCCTTCCTGCGTTTAGGGGCGGAGATTCC
>JALHNI010000009.1 GCA_022843605.1 Bryobacter sp. | reverse complement strand
GAAACGCATTCGTCCCGGACTTCGATGCGAAAGTCATCACGCCGCCTCCGGCCTGGCCATACTCGGCCTTGAAGCCATTGGTATCGACGGTAAATTCCGTCAAGGCTTCCACCGAAGGCGTGTTTAACGCCGCTTCCGCCGTATCTCCCGAGCGATTGGTCCCGACGGAATGTCCGTCGAGTGTCGCATCCCATTGCGCCGCCTGACCACCGCCGATCGATAGTGTCTGCCCGCTGCCGCGGGCCTCGGCCGCCACCGAGACAAGGTTGAACGGGCTGCGCATGGCACCGCCAACGACGAGGGGCAGTTCGTCCACCAATTTGTTTTGCACCGAGGTCGATACACGTGAGCTTTCGGTCTGGATCGACGCCGACGTCGCTGTCACCTCGATTTGGTCGGTAACCTGCCCAAGTTGGAGCACGGCGTCGATCCTAACAGTCGACGAAGCAGTCACTACGGCATTCTGCTGCAGGTAGCGTTTGAAGCCGGCCGCCGTCACCTCAATACGATAGGTGCCCGGTGACAAGTTCGGCACGCTGTACTCACCCGACGCTGTGGCAACGCTTTTACTGATGCCATTGGTGTCGCGGTTCGTGATGGTAACCTGGGCGCCGGGAACGGCCGCACCAGTCGGATCGGAGATAACTCCCGTGATGCTGCCCCGTTCGCTCTGAGCGACGAGGCTGGAGGCGAGGAGCGCGGCAAGCAGAATTCGATTCATTAAAAAAACCTTCCCTGGCAAGAGTGCTGGGGTGAATTCTATGCCCGCTCGGTGGCCGGAGTCAAATCAGGAGTTAGGGCGGATCGAGCCGAAGCAGTCGCTCATCACGCAAGGCGACGAGCAAAGTGTCGCCATTGGTCGCGACGCGAAACTCCCCATACCTGGCTTTCTGGTAAGGCCCGCCTGTACCTTCTTCGAAGAAGAATGCATCGGTGCCGATCGATGTCGGGCCCTCTCGCGTCCGGTGCTTCAGCCGCAGTTCACCGGCGGCGGGCTCGGAATTCCAGCCCACGGCCGTAGCTACGCGGCGGCGGTCGAGCCGGATGATCAGGAATTCATCGGTGGCGGCTCCGGGGGAGGTCAGGTCGATTCTGTAGCGCAGAGCCAGTGTGACGAACGGATTCGACGCGCGCAGCAAAGCGAGCCCATCCGCGCATACCAGCGCACCAGAGATCCCCATGCTGGCTCTCCCCTCAAAGAGCACCGCAATGACGATCACGAGAAAAAGGGCCGCGAGCCACGCCGCAAAGCCCTACAGCGTACTGGCGTACCAAGCCGGACCCGGGAGCGGCTGGCTCCGGAGGATCTCCCGTCACTTGTTGGGCCTCCGCCAATTGCTGCCAAAGTGGGTTCATCCCGCTTCCTCTTTCGCCAGGTGTTGAAGCCAGTTTGCGGCCCCGCCCGGAGCACCACCATGGTCGTCAACAGTAGCGCACTCCCGATATTCTCGTGATTGCCCCGCGAAAGAGCCCCCGGGCGCACAGAAACGAGGGTGACCATCCCTGAGAGCAGCTTACCGGCAACCATGAAGATGTCCCGGCGAATACCTGGCCGAGAACACCACAGCCAGAGCAGGTACGCCACCACCAACAAGGCGTGGGGGCGATCGAAGATCTGCGGAGCATCAGGAAGGTGACCGCCGTGCCTGCCGCCGTCCCCACTAGACGCGGGCCCAACAGGGAATCCTCCGTCGGAAAATTCTACACCCGTTGCACTGCCAGATTGAACCCGAAAAAGATCCACGTGGGGGTGTCAGAAGGCCAGGGACGCAGCCCGAGCGCTACATTCGCTAGTAGACAACTCAGCAACCACAAGTCGGGTTGCCGGGCGGCGAACGCCCCAGGAAGGAGCAACACGGTCAAAAGGCGAACAGCTGCCACGGGTCAGCGCCGTTTGGTGGTTTTGGCCGATCAAGGCAAGAAGGGGGCCGGTCAACAAAGCGGCCCCAAACCAAGCGGCGCGACCGGCGGCTTGGTGAACGCCCCGAATCCAAGCGCCGACGAAAGCACCAGCCAGCAGCAGTTCGACAATCGCGAAACGAGCCAGCCTCGGGAGAGCATTCCAGCTATAGGCGAAGAAGAAAATGACGCCGCCGCCAAAGAGCAACGTCCCGGCTGCCAGCATCATTCGGGACAGGAATGTCCCCCAGCGTGCTGCATTCGCGTGATCCCCGCAACCTGGAAGGCCGAAGTCACATGCCGCCAGGGCAGAAACCCGCGCTCGGCCTAATCGAGAATCTGCTCCCGGGGAGACAGCCTCACCGCGGTAGCCTAGGTACGCATGCGCGCGATCAGGTACAAGCCCGCGAGCGAAAACACGACGTCCGGCGACCAAGCGGCCACTTGCGCCGGCAGTTGATTCAGGTTGCCCACCTGCTCAAACAACTTGTTCACCGTCAGATAGGCAATGCCGATTCCCAGGCTCACGCCAATCCCGGTCATCGCACCGCGATTTCCGGCGAGAAAGCCGAACGGTGCCGCCATCAACGCCATGATCAGCGCAAATAGAGGTACAGAGAACTTGCTGTGATACTGCACCTGCAGCCTCGTGGTATCAAAACCGCTCTGCTGCAGTTCCCCCATGTATTTCTTTAGTTCATGGAAGTTCATCTGGCTCGACAGCTTCACCTCCTTCAGAAAGTAGCTCGGAGGTTCGCTCAAGTGGGGAAAGCTAGCGGCCTTTCCGCGGAAGTCGTCGAATTTCTTCACCCGCACCCCTTCAAAGGTGCGGCGGTAGCCATTCTGAAAGACCCATGTTCGGATAGAGGGCTCCCAGCGAGCCCGTTCCGCCGTAATCACGTGTTGCAGGTGAAAACGCTTCGGATCGATCTCGTAGACATTCACGTCGAGCATCACGTTCTCCGCCGGTTCAAAGTAGCGGTAGTAGTAGATGCGTGAGCCCTGGCCGTAGATATACTTGCGGTCCGGCCGTAGAAAGCTCTGGGGAGCGTTGCCCTTGATTTCGTTGCGAATGGCGTCCTGCTTGCGATTGGCGTCCGGCACGTAATAGTAGTCGAAGGCAAAAAGCGCTCCACTCAGCAACGCGCTGGCGAACAGCACGGGCGTCACGAGCCGGAACAAACTCACCCCACAAGCCTTAAACGCCGTCACTTCATTGTTCTTGCTGAGAATCCCAAAAGTCACCAGCACGGCCACCAGCACGCTCACCGGGGTGAAGTCGTAAACGAACTTCGGGATCAGGAAGTAGAGATAAGTCAAGACCCGCGTCATCGCAATTTGGTTCTTGACGATGTCGCCGAGCAACTCGAAGAAGGTAAAGACCTCGGTCAACAGGACGCAGGTCAGCAGCAGCAGTCCGAAGTAGAAGAGAAACGTATTGAGGACGTACGTATCGATAATCTGCGGCAGGATGGCCCAGCGGCGACCGCCCCTCTCGGAACGGCTTTCGAAGCGTGCCGCCAGCGAAGCAAAGACTTCCCGGAGCCGGCCGGAGATCAGTCCGATCAGGTCGAAATCGCCAGGCCGTTCCAGGCGAACCAGCAGCACGAGGCCCGCGAAGCCGAAGAGCAAGTTGGGTAGCCAAACGGCAAGCTCTACCGGCAGCGTACCCTGACGCGCCAACCCCACCAGACTGATGAAGCTCATGTAATAGAGGAAGGCGAGCAGCACGGTCAGCACAAACGAAACGCTCTTCCCTGCCTTGCGCTGCGAAATTCCCAACGGCAGTCCAACCATAGCGAGAAGAAAACAAGCCAGCGGCATGGCCAGCCGCTGATGTAGCTCAATCAGAGCGTCGGTATTGCGCGGGCCCGTCCCATAGGCCAGACGCGCCAGCGGCAAGGAATCCATTTCCGGGTACGGACGCACCACGCGCTCTACGGGTTTCTTGGCTTCGAGCGCCTGATCGCCGCTAGGGAACGCCGAGTTAATGTCGTCGGTAGGATCCTTACCCAGTTCGTGGGACCGCGCATTACGCATCGAAAGTTGAATGCGGTTGCTCTTCGGGTCAGCGACAGCGATGGCCTCTTCCGCGAAGGTGACCCGCGGACCCTGGGTCTGCTCCCGAATACTGCCGGACCGCTGATCGGCCGGGGTTGTATCCGCCATAAACACATTGCGCCAGCGGACAACGGGCCCCGGGTCGACGCCGCCCACGTACAGAATCATGTTCGGGAACTGCTCGTCGAACACCCGCTCCTGAATCTCGGCAGTGAGTTGCACGGCTGCCAATTCGTTGATGATTCGGCCAGTTTCGCGAATTGACCACGGGGTCAGCCACAAACTCGCGCCCCCGGCAATCAAAAAGCCCAGCAGAGCGAAAGTCATCACCGGCCACAAGAGCCGCCGGGCGGAGACGCCGGAAGCGCGCATCGCGGTGATCTCGTTGTCGCTGGCTTGCCGGCTCAGGCCAATCAGGATGCCAACCAGCACGCCCACTGGCACGGCAAAGGTCAACGTGGGGATAAACACCAGTCCCGACAGGTAGGCCACCGTCTCCGGCGACGCCGAACCCCGCACCAATTGCTCGGCAAGTTTGCCAAGGCTGCGCAACAACAGGATGAAGGTAAAGAGGACCGTTCCCAGCAGGGCGCTGGTGGCGACTTCGCGGAAAACGGCGCGGCTGAGAATGCTCAAGATGCTTTATCTGGTGCTAAATGGCGGTGGAGGCACGGTGGGCGGCCGAGGCACCTCGACCTGCGGTAGCTCAAGTTCCAGGTCCTCAAAAAACAAGGCCGGAGCGACAACGGAAGCCGGGAAGACGTAGCCGCCCACGCCCATCAGCGCAAACGGCGCTCGATTGCCGATGAAGTCAAACTGGTAGAGTTCATTCGACGCCGAAGTGATGTCTTTCAGCGTGCGCAAGTTCAGCCCCCGAAAACGGAGGCCCCTCACCAATTCTTCCCTGCCGTCCGGATAAACACGATAGACCAGCAGGGGAGAGCTGAGGACGTTGCCCGAGGCGTTGGCACCCAGGCTTACTGCTAAACGCCGCAATTCGTCTCCGCCCGCCGAAGACGGATAGTCCATACGGCGCACCAGGATGCCAAACGGTTTACTCCGCTGCTTCACGGTCTCGAGAAGTTGCTTTCTGAGATCTGCGGCAGGGGCATTTTCGGTGGTTTTTACGAAAATGTTGCTAAGCGCGCCCATCCGGTGGCCGTTGCTGCCCGGCAGCCGCCCACGGCCATTCGAAGCCGTGAAACCGGGAATCGGCTGGCGAGTGAGCAAGGGGGTCTTGAAGATGCCCTTCTCGATGACCGTAACCGGCGCGGGCACCACGCCTTCGCCGTCGACGGGATAACTGCCCAGCAGACTCTGACCGCGAAACTCGGTCTGGGTCGGATCATCAACCACCGTGAAGGAAGTCGGGAGAATACGGGAGCCCAAACGGCCTTCGAGCTCCGAAGGTGTAAAGCGGTTGCTCTGTCCGGCATTGGCAACCGGACGGCGAGGCAAGAAAAGCTGCGAGGCCAGCACCTCGGCAAAAAGCTGTGCGCCGGAGATTCCCTCAAACAATACCGGCCCGGAGTACTGTTCTCCCGTCGGTGCCGCCGCTAAGGCGGTCAAGTTCCGGCCGACCGCATCGATCGCCTGGTTGAGATCCGCCTCGCTCGGCAGGCGCGCCGGGTCGATCGCATGAAACACGGCGTGATCGCGCACGGTGGAACCGTCCGGCGCCAGGCCGGATGCACGAATCCGAATGTAGTGAATATTGTCGGGGTACTTCACTTCCGTACCCTCGGAATTCACCAGGTACGAGGTATTCACGATGCTCTCGAGTTCCACCAGCGAAGAAATCACCGCCGGGAAAGCGCCGAAGCGAGACGACGCTGCAATAACACGCTTTTTCCAGGCCGCTTCATCAAGCGCGGGCGCATTCGAACTCAGCGCGAGCTTGACGGGTTCGGCCTTCCAGAAATCCGGAACGGGCTCCGTGACGGCATTGACACTGCGCATCGCCGATCGCTTCCGACCGATGCTTTCCAGAGCATTCTTGAACGTGCGATCCGTCATCAGCCAGAGTTGCTGACGAAGCGCCATCGGGTTGTCATCCTGTGGCAACATCCCGGCGTCATAGCGGGCGGCGAAATTGGCATCGGAGAGCACGTAGTTCGAGTTATCGAAGTTATAATCGCCAACCCGCACCCGCACTTGGGGAATTCGCATCCGATTTCGGTTCTCATCGATCACCCCGCCCAGCGTGGCGCTCAGGGTGTAGCTGCGCACGTCGTCGACACTGTACTCGAAGAAATAGGGGACATCGCTGCCACCGGCAATGCGGAGTCCACGCGAGCGCTCCATCTCCTGCGACAGGATACGGAGGACAGGATCCGCCGATTGGCCGAAAAGGCTGGAAGCCGCGAACAACAAAAGCAGCGGCTTCATGAGCGGCCTCCGGCGGGGACAGGAGCCGAGAGGATCGGCGGCCGGTCCTGAGAGCGCTCTTTCTTCTGGATCTCCACTTCACTGACGAAGATCGCGGGCGAGGCGGCAGAAACGGGCACGTTACCGGACTCCGCGCCGCAAACCCCATTGAAGATCTCGGTCTTGTCGGAGGTCGCGGCAATCTTGCTGAAGGCCGCCAACGGAGTGCCGACAATGTCAGCTCCGCGCACCAATTCATCAGGACGGCCATCGGCATAAACCCGATAGACGATTTGCGGAATCACCGTGAAAGCCTGCAGCCCACGACGGCCCGTCGTAGTGTAGCCAGAATCCACCTTTTCAAAGTAAAGTCCATATGGCTTGTTCTGCTTTTTGACTTCGGCCAGCAACAACCGGCGCAATTCGTCATTCGAAACCTTGTTGGACGAGGTGACGATCAAATTGGATTGGCGGGGAACCACTTCGCGGCCGGGTTGACGACGGCCATGCCCGTTCGAGCCGGCAAAGCCAGTGAGCGGCGAACGGGAAAGCAAGAAGTTCCGCAGAATGCCCTTGTCCACGACGGAGACCGGACGCGCCTTCACGCCCTCATCGTCGAATTCATACCATCCGTTCAGGTCGGTTCCATCCAGTGACCGTTTCGTAGGGTCAAGATTAACCGACAGGAACTCAGGTAGGATTTTGGAACCGACACTCTTGGCAAACGTCTGGCCCTCACTCTCATCTTTCTGACGGTGGCCTTCAATCCGATGACCGAAGATCTCGTGGAAGAAAACGCCCGAAGCACGGCCCGAAAGGATCGCTGGACCGACGAAAGGTTCAACGACCGGAGCTTGAAGCAGCGAAATCAAATCGCGCTCCACCTTCAGCATTGTCGCCTTCACCGTTTTCTCGTCCGGCAGACGGTCGGCCACCTCGGCGTCGAGAATCTCACTGGATGAGAGGTCCATCCCGTCGGCCGCCTTGGCCTGCACAGCGAAGATCAGGCGCGCGAAGGTCCGGCCATGCTGCAATCGGGTTCCCTCCGTATTCACCAGGGTCTTCATGTCACGCTGAGCAATCACGGTAATCGAAGACGAAAGGATGCCCGGCTTATTCCCAAACTCGGCCGACCACTTCCTTAGCTTGGCCTGCCATTCTTCAGTCTTAAACTTCGGCACCGGAACTGGAAATACGGCTACCGACTTCTCGGCAGCGCTGAAATCGCCAGCGTCGTCCTTCACCTCAACCTGCACCTGCTGATTCGTCTTGACGTTCAACAGACGCTGAGAAGCGATCCGATATACGCGATCGGTCTCCATCCAAAGTCGGCGTTTGATGGCGTCCGGGGCGTCGTCCAAGGTGATTGCGGCCCCCGAAGTAAACTGCGGCAAGTCACCCCGCACACGGCGGTAGTTGTCGAGCTGAGGTGAACCGACCCGGACGCTCACGTCCAAGAACCGGCGGCGGCTGCGATTGCTGTTGTTCAGCGATCCCAGACTCGCGGAGACACTCTCCGCCTCCTGCTCCGTCACCGAGTAGGAGATGAAGTAAGGAGGCGGGTCAGCCTTGGCCTTGAGCGCCACAAAATTGCGATCGAGCTCGCTCACGAGAATGTCGACGAGCGGCGTCGCCGGGGTCTGACTTTGTGCCGGAGCTTCGGGTAGCGGCCCGAAAACCAACAGGGACAAAGAGGCTAGCCGGGCCAGCGCGGGGAAAGGGGTGCGCACGGCCTCAGAATAGCATGGCCATTTGCGGGAACCGGTTAATCATCACCAATGGTGTCGGCGCCGAGAATGCCTTTTTCCCGCATCCCTGAGAGTGCCAGGCCATAGCGGCCGCGCACTCCGGTCTTCTCGAAAATATGCTTCAGGTGGATCTTTACGGTACCCGGGCGGATGCCCAGTTCGCGGGCGATTTCGCGATTCTTGAGGCCCTGCTCTACGAGTTCCATCACCTGCGTTTCGCGCGGGGTGAGTTCCGAGCGGTGATACCGTTCGGGCGTAGGGGTGTTGCGAAAAACGCTATCCTCCATCCAACTCCGGCCCTGCGCCACGGCTTCCAGGCAGGCTAGCAGGACCTCGGCACTGGCTGTCTTGCGGACGATGCCTCGCGCGCCGGCCTGCAAGAAACGCAGCGCCTCGGCCTCGGTCATCGAAACGCCCCATACGATCACCGCGGGAACAGGACGTTGGCCATCTCGGCTATAAGTGAGGCGAAGGTCCGTGATCCACTCCAGCACGGCTTGCATACCGAGTGCTTTATCCAGCATGACGATCTTCGGTTGCTGCTCGCGAACCGCTATCCGGCAGGCCTGTAGCGAATCGCAGTTCGGCAGAACGAACAGGTGGGGCACCTCGGCCAGCAGCGCCCGGACACCCGCGGCGGTTACCGGCTGAGAATCGCACACCAGCAGTTCCGCAATATCCGGCGTCGGAGTCGACAGCCGCGCCAAGGACTCTCCAACCAGCGACCGCGCATCATTGACCGGAGGCTCGGAAGCACGAATGCCGACAGCCGGCGGTGCCGCCAACGCGTAAGAAGAAATATGTTGAGAATTCCAATTCGGGTGGTTCATATACGTGTGTTCGTTTCTTTGTTTTATTTTTGGTCTACAGCGTTGATGACGATCAGCCGATCCACTTCATACAGCAATAGAATTGTCTTGGCCACTCGGTCTCGTAGGTTTGAGGGTATCTCTCACCTGCGCTGGCGGGGTATGTCCCCCACGTGAGGTATATCGACGGACGAAGGTGAAACTTTAGCCCGAAGTCGTTGAACGTACTGTCTTAAGTTTCCTCGCCACTAAGCCGATCCATACCCAGAACAAGAGAGCGCGGAGTTTAAGGACACCAATGGTGATGAGACTCGGTTTGTGGAGCACGAAAGTAGGCCGATGATCGCCGGGGCAAGTTGGAAATCATTAATCATCTGTCCGAACCAGATGATGTCGGCCGCACTCGTCGAAGGGCTTGGTCGGGAGATTCCTCAGGGGGCGGCACTCCAGGTACCCACCTACCCACCCGCCCACGCCTTGGCCGAGATGTTGACGACGCACTCTCCAACAGTTTGCTTCCTCGACGTCGGCACGGATGGCGAACGCGCCCTGGGCACCATGGTGGAGTTGCTGGCCGCCGCCAACGCAAAGCTGCCGGTTGTGGCCCTGCTGCCGGGAAACGATCCTGAAACGATTCTGCGCTGGGTCCGTCAGGGCGCCGCGGAATTCCTCATCCAGCCGTTCACCAACGATCAGTTCAACCAGATGGTGGAGCGGATTAACAAAAAGCTCACGGCGGGAAAGGGAGACGGGTCTCAGTCTCGCGTCTACTGCCTGATGCCGGCCAAGGGAGCCTGCGGCGCCACCACCGTCGCCAGCAATCTGGCCTTCCAGTTCAAACGGCAGACCTCCAAAAAGCTCCTGCTCGGCGACCTGGATCAATTCACCGGCACACTGTCCTTTATCTTGAAGTTGAAACCGAACTACAGCTTCACCGACGCCCTGCACCACGCCCGCGAATTGGACCCAGCCATGTGGAAGTCGTTGGTGACACAAACCAGCGGCCTCGATGTCCTGATGAGCCCGGAGAATTCGGCCGACGCCTCCGGCAGCGACCAGCAGGACCCTACGCTGATCGTGGACTTTATGCGCACGATGTACGACCTTGTCGTGCTCGATACGGCAGGCGTATACGGCGCCTGGAACCTGGCGCTGGCGAAGATGTGCGACGAGTTGCTGCTGGTAACCACCAACGAACTGCCGGCCCTGCAAGCCTCACAGCGGGCGCTCTCGTACCTGGACCAGAACCGAATCGACCGTTCGAAGATCCGCCTAGTCGTCAACCGTTACAACCGCGACGTCGGCCTCAGCAAAGAAGTGATCGAAACGGCGCTGCATGAGGAAGTTTTCCACGTCCTCCCGAGCGATTACGACGCCGTCCAGCGGGCGCTGATTGATGGCAAACCCATCCCCGTGGGCAGCGCCCTCGGTAAAGCCATGGTGCAGTTGGGTGAGAAGCTCGAACAAAAAGACCCGGAAACCACGAAAAAGAGCTCGACCTCATCTTCCTGGGGCGGTCTTCTGAGCCTGTTCTCGCGAACCTCGTCCTAACGCAACGGTAAAGGTTTACCCTTGGCCGAAGGCAAGGCGACACCCAGTAAATTCGCAATCGTGGGCGCCAAGTCCAGGTTCGACTGGAGGGGCAGTTTACCGCGCGCCGTGACGCCCCGGCCACTCACAATCAAGATTGCATTCATGTCCGGATCACTGGCCAGATAGCCGTGGCTCCCCCCCACCTGCGGCACCGCCGCCGTAACCGGACCGCCGGTTGCGCCGGAAAACGAATAGCCGGTTCTGGCGGCCAGCAGCAGATGTCCGAACTGCGGATCTCGATCGGGATGAGGCAGTCCCAGCGCGGAATACTCCTCAACGCCATAGATCTTCTCGATACCTTCCACGCCATCGAGCGCCTGCCGGACTTTGGACAGCAATTGAACGTCATCAAGGTAGACGAAGGCCGTGCCGCCTTCAGGCAGCACAAAGGCCTTGCCGCCCAAACCCGCCGCATCCAGGGCCACCGTCGCCCGGATCTGCTTCGTGTACGCCTTGAATCCATGGTCCGAAACGATGATGAAAGTGGTTCGCCCTTCAAGACCGGCCTCCCGAACCGCCATCACCAGTTTCTCCACACAGCTATCCAGAAAAGCCATCGCCGTCCGTCCGGCCAGCGTATTGGGGCCGTATTGGTGATGCTCGGAGTCGAGCGAGAGGAGATGGAATAGGAGCAGGTCCGGCTGGTGGGTCTTGATCAAATAAGATCCAGCCTTCGTCCAGATCTGGTCACGGAAGAGAATGTTGGACTTGGAAAAGTTGTCGAGTTCCGCCGCCGTGATGGCTCCCTTGGCCAGCATCTCTTTTTCGAGCGGCCCATCCGCGGAGGCCCATTCGCGAAAGGCCCAGGTGATCGTGGGCGCGTCGTTAATCGCCACCCAATCCACCTGCGCGGTGGTGAGTCCAGCCCGATGCGCGGCGTCGTAAACCGTCGGGGCGCGCACCATCCTCAACTTGCTCACCATCGGGTCGACTTTGATCGGCGGCCAAGCCCCCGTCCGGACGATGGAACCATTGGCCAGCAGCCCGTGCTCGTCGGCCCGGACTCCCGTGACCATCGTCGTGTGATTGGGCCAAGTCACCGTGGGATTGACGGTGGACATCGGCCCACTCACGCCGTTGGCCATCAGGCGGCGCAACGTAGGAATCGGCAGCTTGGGATCGTCCAGGGCGAAGGCCGGAAAACCATCGAGCGAGATGACGATCACCTTCGGCGTCTGAGGTTGAGCGAAGATCGCCACCGGCAACGCCAGACAACACAGCACCAGGAGGGATCGCTTGTTCATCTGGCGATTGTAACTCGCTCTCCAGGAATCCCGCCGTCCGTCAGAACGGCGGGATCCCCAGGACGGCATAGTTAATCCAGTAAGTTGCCGCGGGGACGCCATAACTCGCGCCCGACGCCAACCCATTGGCAATGCTGGCGCCATCCTCGGTGAACCAGGACTCGAACTCTTCCAGCACCGTCTCCATGTCTGCGGCGACTGCCGTGAGGGCCCCTTGTGCGCTGGCCGAAACGCTTTCCGACGGATACTGCAGCCGCCGGTCCAGGAAGTTGCCCAGGAAGCCGAGGTTCGTACCGGCGAAAACGTTGGTGAAGCCAATAATCATCCCGGCTCCCTCCGACGCCTTGTTCTCCTTCACCATGATTGCGTACTGCGACGCGGTGCGGCCGCTGGGGTCAACAAATTGCGTCGGCCGGTTCAGCGCGAACTGATACGGATGCCGGGAGGCGGGAAGAAAGGTCGAGCCGCGAGCCGGATCCTTCTGAAAGAAGCGTCCGGTCAACGGGCTATAGTCCCGGGCCCGGAAGTAGTAGGTGTCGGCGAAGGCCAAAATTTCCTTACCTTGGAACTGGAAAGGGTTGTAGTTAATGTTGCCGAGGCCACCCTGAGTAACGCTCACGAAGCGAATTCGCTCGCCCCAGGCGTTGTAGCCGTAAGACTGCAAAAGCCCTCCGCTCTCATCGGTCACCGCGAAGACTGAGCCTTGCTCGTCGGTCACATAGAAGCGGCTAGCTCCGTCGTTGCGCGCGAACAGGATCTCATCGGTCTGGAGACCGAAGGTGTAGCGATGCGCCAACGCGGACGCGGTAAAGATATGGACAAGATTGTCGCCATCGTACACGTAGCTCCTCGCCGAAGTGCCCGTAAGTTGATCGCGTTGGCCTAAGCCGTTGTAGCGGGCGCCGTTGAAGGGCGTGCTGAGCAAGCGATTGCGGACATCGTAGGTCAGGTTGTAAGTGACGCTGCGCGTAATGTTGCCGGCCGCGTCCGAGGAGACCGCGTCACCTCCAAAGGAGGTCAGACGGTGATCCGCGCCAAAGGTCGAACCCGTATCCAGACGATTCCCCACCGCATCGTAACTCCACGCGCCGCTGTGCGTACCCCAGAGGGTGCTCACGATGTTCTCAGACGTCAGCCGTCCGAGCGCATCGTAAGTCCAGGAGATACTGCCGTCGTTCAGGATCGCTCCAGTGCGCCGCCCGGCGGCATCGTAGCTATACACCCAGGAACGAATGATGGCGTTGGCCGGCGTGTACCAGGCAAGGCTGGCAAGCTTATCCCGCCCGTCCCAGCTATAGGCGGCCCGTACGCCGTTGCTGTAGAGCAACCCGGTGCGGCGGCCGCTCGCATCGTAGCTGTACTCGGCCCAGTCGGTGCCGGTGGCGATGCGGGAGATCTTGCCGCCCGCATCGTAGGTATAGGTGGTCACCGTGCCGTCGGCGGCAGTCATGGTCGCGCGGCGGCCGAGATTGTCGTAGGTGTAGCCGAGGGTGCGGTTGAAGCGGTCGGTCACGCTCACCAGCTTGTTCGCCGCGTTGCGGACGAACGTCATGGTGCCTGCGGCGTTGCCGGTGCTGACGATGGAACTCACTCGCCCGCGAGCATCGTGAGCAAAGGTATCGCTACGATCGGCCGACAGTTCGCTCGCCTTGCGCCCGTAGCCGTCGTAGGCAATCGCTACCGGGCCAAGACCGTGATTGAAGATCGAGAGTTGCCCATCGGCATTGAAGCTCTGGAGTGCGGCATCGCCGGCCGGGCTGGTACGTGTGGTCAGCAAGCCGTTTCGATCGTAGGCGTAGCTGGTGGCTCGGTTCAAGGCATCCCGCATCTCCACCTCGCGGCCCAAACCATTGCGGTCGTACTGCGTTGCTCCTCCCAGTGGATCGGTGACCTGCGTCAGGTCGCCGGAGCAGTTGTAGCCAAAGAGGAAGTTATGTCCAAGTCCGTTGCCGGTGGACGCGGGCTTGCCGAAGATGTTCCACGTCTGCGTGCGATGGATGCCGCCGCCGGCCAGTGCGTTGCCCGGCAATCCGTAGGCGTCCCAGGTGCGGTCAAAACGCTGCCCCATGCCGTTAAAAGCCGTCACGATGTTGCCCGTCGAGTCGTAGGCAAAGTTTTGGGCCCGCGAGGCGCCGTCCGCAATCCGGATCAGGTTGCCCGAAACGTCGTAGCTGTACTGGTAGATTCCGCGCTCGCTGTTCTCGGTGAGCAGGCGGCCGCGGACGTCATAAGTGAAGGTGCGCTCCTCCGCGAGCACTCCGCCCGCGCTGAAAACTTGCGACCGCAGCAGATTGCCCTGCGCGTTGTACTCAAAGGTCTGGTACTCGCCGTTGGGACGCGTCAGCCGCGACAGCAGATTTTCCGCGGTCCATTGGTAAGACGTCACCAGATATGGCCCGCCGTTCGGGCCGTCCTCTTCGGTCAGCGGATTGCCGTTCGCGTCATAGGTACGGGCGATCCGGCGGCCGCTGGGCATCGTGGTGAGAACTCGCCGGCCGTTGAGGTCGTAGGAGAACTGCAGCGTCTGGCCCTCGCCGTTGGTGAAGCTGAGGACATTTCCCGCGGCATCGTAGGTCTCCACCGTCGTGATCGGGCCGGGCAGGAGTTTCGTCAGCCGGCGCGCGCCGAGATCGTAGGAGTACTCGGTGCGGCGCCCTGCGCTGTCAACCCGCGCGGTCAGGCGTCCACCCGCGTCGAACTCCTGTCGTACAGCCTGGCAGCCTCCCGCGTTGATGATGCGGCTGACGAGATGCGTCACACCGGCATACTCGAAACTGGTGCCTTGGTTTTGTGGATCCAGGTGCTGAATCAGGCGCCCCTGTGCATCGTAGGCGTAGGTTTGGCGATTGCCGCGCGCATCGGCGATTTGCGTGATGCGGCCGGCACCATCTCGGGTAAACTGCACGTTCCGGCCATTCGAGGCCGAGATGCCGGCGGGCGCGATCTGCACCCAGTTCCCGTTGCGATCCTCAATGCGCGTGATCACTGCGTTCACGATCGTGAGTTGCAGGCCATCTTTGGTGGTCAGCCGCCAGCGCTTCGGATTGTACTGCTGGAAGGGTGTATCGCCGCCCAGACAAGCGAAAGTCTGCCCCGCGCCCAGGAAACCAGGGCAGTCCAGGTTTTCAAGCTTATCGTCGACACCGCCGGGCGCCGTATAACGATTCTCGAGCGCCGGAAACAGTGGGCTCGGCTGCACCGGCGTGAACGCGAACACGGCCTCGCGGCCGTTGGGCAGCGTTACATAGGCGTTGTAGTTACCGTCGATGCGCAGATCGATCTCCGAGAAGCCCAGTGCCCAGCCTTGGCCAAAATCATTCCAGTAGGGCTTCCGCGAATCGTAATGCCGCTTCACTTCAATCGGCATCATGAGCGCGGGCAAACGCAGGTCCGTGTAGTCGAGGGTAAACGCGCCGAGTTTCACCGCGTCACCGCCAACCCGAACGAAACTCTGCACGTTGGCGCCCTGCCGCCGGTCGAAGGCCGTCAGGCGCAGCACGTAGGGATTGTTTGCCAGGAGGGTGCCAGGGAAGGTACCCAGCACGCCGTTGGATACGTTCGTGGTGCCTTGATTCAACAGGAACCATTGCGTGCCACCCGAGATCTGGTACTCCAGCCACCAATTGAGCAGATTCGGATCGGTCACCGTCCCACTCACCGCGACATCGCCGCTCACCGTCGCATTTAAGGCAGGGCTGACGATGCTCAATACCGGCGGCGTATTGTCCACTGGCGCAATCTGAATCGTAAAGTTCTGCAGCGCCGTGCCCCCGAACGGGTCGGCCGCCCGGATGGTCACCGCTTGTGAGCCAGTCGCGTTGGACGGCACGCTCCACAGCACTGCGCCAGCCGGGGTCACCTGCATTCCTGAGGGGCCGGAAACCAGGCCGAACTGCACCAAATCGCCCTCCGCGTCGGTCGCGGCGGCCTGATAGAAGTAGCTCTGCCCGGGTTCGGCCACCAGGGGCGCAACCGAAGTGATCACCGGCGGATTGTTCACCGATGCGCTGACGTTCACCGTAAAGCTCTGGCGCTGGAAGGCACCCAGCAAGTCCATCACTTCAATCGTGAACGCGTACTGCCCCGCCGCGGCCGGCGTGAACTGCAAAGCGCCGGTATTGGCATGGACGGAAGCGCCAACCGGGCCGTTGATCAGGCTCCAACTCAGCACGTCGCCCGCATCGGGATCGCTCGCAACGGGGAGATAGGAATAGACCGCGCCGACCAGCCCGCTTAACGGCGGCGTGCTCGAAATCGTCGGTTGGCGATTGGGATTGGTCACCTGAATCTGATACGTCTGGGTCTGGCTCAAGCCGGCTAGATCCTGCACGCGCACGCTCACCGCGTGGCTGCCGAGTTGGTTGATCGCCGGGAGCCAGATGACGGCCCCGGTGGAGGAATGCACGCTCAGGCCGGCCGGGCCGGCGAGGCGCGTGAAGCTCAGTAGGTCGCCGGCATCGGGATCGCTGGCACGCACCGTATAGGCATAAGGCTTGCCCACCATGGCGAACGTCAAGGCAGTGCTCAGAATCACCGGCGGACTGTTAACCACCTGCGTCTCGACAAAGATTTCGAAGGTCTGGCTGGTCACCCGGTTGCGCGAATCGCGCACGGAGGCCGCGATGCGATGGGCGCCGGCCTGTCCAGGCAGCGGCGTCCACTCGATCAAGCCCGAAGCGGCGCCCACCGTCATGCCGGTCGGAGGGGCGCTCAGTTCGAACGTCTTGGTATCGCCGGCGTCAGGATCGGAGGCGATCAACTGATATCGGTAGAGCAGCCCGGTGCGGCCCTGCGTCACCGGCAGACTGGTGATGGTCGGCGCCGTATCGCCACGCTGCGTGCGGGGAATCGGCGTGGCGCTGGCTTCCGTACCCAGCGGCGACTCAACGCCGGTCGCATTCAGCCAACGCACGTTGTACCAATAAACCGTATTGTTCGTCAGCCCCGTATCCGCAAAGGCGCCCAACGCGTTCACGTAGGCCGCGCGATGCAGCGCGTACGGCGCGGTTCCCGCCCGCCGGTAGATGTTGTAGCTCACCGCGCCCGGCACCGGCGTCCACTTCACGTCGATCGCCGCATCGCGGGACCGCACCGTCAGTTCGTTCACGCTCTGGGCCGGCCCCAGGCCGATCACCAGATTCGCTCCCGCCGTGTTGTTGTTCTCGTCGCCTTCCGGAATCGCGTTGGCGAAATCGACCTGCGCCACGATGTTCTGCGCGCCCGGCACCGGACTCAGGTAGTCGCAAGAGACATCCTGAAACTGTCCCGGCTGCAGCAGACCGTTGCCCTGCGTCGTACAAATGACGGGTCCACCGGCGCCCGCCGTGAATCGAACACCGCCTGGCGGAATCACCACAGCGCCCCCGTTACCGATGCGCGCGGTCAATACCGTCTTGCCGGGAAAGTCCCGATCGTCGCGGCGGAGATAGCTGATCGTCAAATCGCCCACCGAGTTCGGCGCGACTCCCTGACCCGGCAGAAACGTATTCAGCCGGAAGTTGTTCAAGCCCGGCACCAGCCAGTTCGGCGTGAAGGTCTGCGGAATGCGCAGATCATCCAGCACGTTCGTAATCGAATAGGCCGATTGATTCCATAGCCGCCGCGTGTTGGCCCAGTTCAGGCCCGCGCCACGGTACACCACGATGCCTTGCTCGCCGGCAGAGATACCGCTGCGAGGCGCGATGATGTCCGCATGTCCATCGCCGTCCACGTCCGCCACCACCGGCATGTCGATGGCGGTATTGCTGACCCGCGCCGCACGAAACAGTTCGGCGCCGTCCGTTCCTCGCCAGATGTAGATATACTCCTGATCCGCGAAAACGACCTCCGTGATGCCGTCGTTGTCGAAGTCAAAGAGCGTCGCACTGGTAATCCCCGAACTGCTGTCAATGATCGTGTTGCTCCACTTCAGCGTGCCGTTGGCCTCATACACGCGAAAGTTCACACTGCTGGCCACGCCGATCTCGGGCTCGGGGTCGCTGTCGAAGTTGCCCACGGTCGGCGGACCGCCTCCAGTCTCATTCCACGGCGCCTCCCACTTCGTGGTGCCATCGTGTTCCAGCACCACCAACGCATTGCCCGAGCGCGGCTTGAAGATGATCTCGGCCTGCGGGTCCGCATCCAGATTCGCCACCGCCGGATAGCCTTCCGAATAGGTCGACGTGCGATTGTAGCGGATGTTGCCGTTCGAGTCGTAAGCCGTGGGGCCAGCCACCACTTCAAGGTCACCGCTGCCGTCGATGTCGGCCGCCACGGACAGCGGCCCCCACGGTCCGCCATTCTGCGCGGTCCCCGTCCATAGCAGGGTGCCCGTATTTGAATAGACACGGCGTCCGGCCACGATCTCCGGCGAGCCATCGCGATTCAGGTCGGCGAGTGTGGGAGAACCATAGCATCGCGCAGCTGTCGCCACGGAGACCGCCCCACGCCACTTGAGCGTACCGTCGTGCTCGAAAACGATCACCTGACAGGACTCGTCCATCGTCACGATCTCGGCGCGTCCGTCCAGGTCAATGTCGCCGAGAGCAATTCCGGCTGTGGGGCGCAAGGCTAGTGCGGGATCGACAATGGTCATCTTCTCGCTGCCATCGCGGCCATCCAGCACCCGCAAGGTGCCGTCGGCGGTGATGCTCGTCACGAAGGTGGTGATTACGACCTCGGGAAATCCATCGCCGTCCAGGTCGCCAACCGCGATGGGATTCGTCACGCGGCGGCTGGTGGGCGCCAGCGTGAAGGACGCGCGATCCCAAAGAACCACCGGGTTCAGTCCGCCGCTGAATTGAAACGTATAGGCTTGCCCCGTGTGCCGGGTATTGTTGCCCTCATTCGATTCCGTCACAACATTGGCGGAATCGGCACGCACGTATAGGATGTTGCCAGCGAAAAGCAATGTACCGCTTACCGGAATCGCCGGCGACGCCGATGCGCCCGCCGACAGGGAGGGCACGGCGGCACTCCCCAGGTTCACATCTGTGCCGGCATCGTAAACCTGGTTCGCATTCCGGTCCTCGAAGACCTGCACCGTGAACGCGGCGCTCGCCCCGCCGCCCAGGTTGCGGATCACCGGCTGAATTGACCCGCCCACCACCAGCGTCTGCGTGTTCGTCGTCAGCGAAGTGGTCGAAATCGACTCCACCGTCAAGTCCGGGGAGCCTTGTCCCTCAAAGACGCTCCAACTCATCAGTAACGACGCCGTAACGATCAGGACTCGCTTCATAGTTACTTCCCTCCCTTACGGCGGACCCAGAGAATTGCCGCCAACCCGGCTCCCAATGCCCATCCCATGCCCGGTTCAGGCACCCCGGTTCCCGGAGCGGCGTTCGAGATCACCTCCAGGTAGCCGTTGACGTAGAACACAGCCTGCGAATCCGGATCGAAGTGCCCGATCCCATCCACTGCCGCGCTTTGATGCAGGATCGTCAAACGCAGACTGTCGCCCGGCCCCAGATTGGTCGTCGCCCAGAGGAACGCGAGCGAAACATCGTCCGGCATGTTGGAAGGAACCGCATTCTGATTGTCCAAAATGCCGTTGAAACTGACGTTCGTGTAGATATCGCCAAAAACGTAGCCCGGCTCGTCAATCTCCCAACCTTGTGGCGCCAAAGCTCCTGGAGGCGCACCATTCGCGAGCCCAATACTCAAAAACTCCCCATACTCGTTCGAAACCAGATTGGTGCCGAGGTCCCATTCCGCATCCAGGAAAAAGAGGAGCGAAATGTTTGCCCAAGGGTTCGCTGTATTGTTGGTGATGAGCCAACCATAGTCGCCAAAGTTGTCGCCATCGAGATTCGTGAAGTACTCGACGCTGCTGGGACTATAAAAACCTGGTGCTCCCTGGTCGATGTACAGGTGAAGTTCCTGGGACGTTAAGGTCAGTGTTGCGCCAGCCGCGCTCCACCGCATCGCGCCCAGAACGAGAAGTAAGATGAGACGTTGAGTCATGGGTTTGTCCATTCAGCGCAGCGCGGAGAGAAATTTGCTCAACGAAGAAAACATTTGTGATCCGGCGGCTTCGAAGCCCGAGATCACACAACTTCTCATCCGCTGGCGCGCAGGGGACCAATCGGCTTTTTCTGATCTTTTTCCTCTTCTTTACAACGAGTTGCGTCGCCTCGCGCAGGGCTACCTTTCGCAGGAAAAGCCCGGCCATACCCTGCAGGGGACAGCCTTGGTCCATGAAGCCTATCTGCGACTGCTCGGCCAAAACGGCGTTGAATGGCAGAGCCGCGGACACTTTTTCGCGGTCGCCGCCCAGGCGATGCGACGCATCCTGGTGGATCATGCTCGTAGACAAAAGGCGGAAAAGCGCACGCCGAATGCCGTCTTCTCGCTCGACGAAGGACTCCCCCTGAGCGCGGATCTCTCGCACTATTCCGACCTCGACGACGCACTCACCCGCCTCGCATCCTTCGACAGCCGCCGCGCCCAGGTGGTGGAACTGCGCTTCTTCGGGGGCATGAGCGGGGACGAAATCGCCGCCCATCTCGCCGTGAGTCCCGCCACCGTGCAGCGCGACTGGCTCATCGCACGCGCCTGGCTCTACCGCGAATTGAACACTCCTCCGCAGGTCTCGCATGAACGATGAGCTCTGGTCCAGGGCCAGCGGCATTCTGGATTCGCTTTTCGCCCTTCCTCCCGAAGAACGGCAATTGGCTTGGCTAAATCACCCCGAAGCTGACCCGGCCGTCCGCGCCGAGGTCTCGAGCCTTCTGTCCGCCTCTGATTCGGCCCCCGGCTACCTCGAAACCAGTGCGCTCGCCACCCGGAAACCAGCGCTTTCGTCCACCATCGGAGTGTGGCGTCTGATGGAAGAGATTGGCCAAGGCGGAATGAGCATTGTCTACCGAGGCGAGCGTATCTCCGGCTATGAGCAGCGTGTCGCCATCAAGGTGATCGCCCTGCCCCCGTTGTTGACCGAGGCGATGGCTCGCCAGATTCGGCTGCGCTTCGAAGCCGAACGCCAGATCGTCGCACTACTCGAACACCGCAATATCTGCAAATTACTCGACGGCGGCGTCACGCCGGACGGTCTACCGTATTTGGTCCTTGAGTACATTGAGGGTCAGGACCTGCTCACCCACGCGCAGCCGCTGCCCTTGGACAAGCGCCTTGCCCTGTTCGCCGAAGTGGCCCTGGCCGTGCACTACGCCCACCAGCGCCTGGTCGTCCATCGCGACCTGAAGCCCTCGAACATCCTGGTTACGGCCGCCGGGCATCCCAAACTCCTCGACTTCGGCATCGCCAAGTCGCTCGATCCGTCGGGGCTGGACGCCGCGTCCGAGCGCACGTCCACCGTCTTTCGCGCTGCTACGCCGGCCTTTGCCAGCCCCGAACAACTGCGCGGCGAAACGCTCACCACCGCCACTGACGTCTACTCCCTGGGTCTGCTGCTGGCCAAACTGGCCGGCGCCACGCACTCCGCCGATCTCACCGCCATCATCGCCCGCGCGACGCGCGAGGACGCCAGGGATCGCTACCCCTCCGCCGCCGACTTAGCCGCCGACATTGAGCGTCTTCGGCAAGGCCTACCCGTCGAAGCCCGGCAGGGCAACTTCCAGTACGTCCTGTCGAAGCTGGTTCGCCGTCATGCCGTCGCGTTTGCCTCCGCCGGTCTGCTGCTGTTACTCTTGCTCTCCACCGTCGCGCTGACACTTTTCAAGAATCGCGAAATTTCCCGTGAACGCGAGCGCGCTACAGCCGTCGCCACCTTTTTGCGGGGCCTCTTTCAGGCCTCTGACCCCGAGGTGAACCAGGGCAATCGGCTCACCACCCGCGAACTTCTTGACCAGGGCGCCCAATCGATTCAGTCCGCCGCCCTCGATCCCGCCACGCGGCTCGACCTCACGGAAACCATGGCCGACGCCTATGCCGGACTCGGTCTTTACGAAAAGGCTCTCGCGCTTTACCAGTCCATCGTGGATTCCGACTCCGCGGGCGCGCCTTCGCGCCGGCTGGCGCACTCCCTTGCCGGACTCTCCTCAGCCCTCTCCCAACTCGGACGCTACGCTCCCGCCGAAGCCGCCGCCATTCGCTCCGTTGCGATCGCGCGGAGCATCCGTCCCGCTGACCCAGCCGCCGAGGCCTCCGCACTGGAACAGCACTGCCTCACCCTCTTTCAGGCCGCCAAGTTCGCCCCGGCCGCGCCTCTCTGTGGAGCCGCCGTGGCCAAAGGCTTAACCGCCAAGCTCGGGCCACTTGAACAGGCCCACCTCCTGCGCAGCCACGGGCGTGCCCTAAAAAACACAAACGACTTCGCGGGAGCGGAAAAAGCTCTGCTCTCTGGTCTCGCCCTGGCTCGGTCGTCCGGCTCAAAGCGCAACCCCACCGTCGCCGTCACCCTGGACGAACTCGGCGGCCTCTATTTCCGCCAGGGCCGGTTCGAAGATGCCGCCCGCTACTTCACTCAGTCGATTGACTTCTCGCGCCAGCTCTATCCCGAAGGCCACGTCGTGATCGCCCGCTCCCTGAACAATCTAGCCAATACCCACGCGACGCTACGCCGCTATGCGAAGGCCGAACAGATCTACCGGGAGGCTCACGATCAATATCGTAAATTCCTCGGTCCGAACAGCGGCGAACTCGCCAGTTCCCTCTCGAACCTGGCTATTGTGCTGCAGGGTGAAAACCGTCTCAACGAAGCCGCCGCCACCCTCGCCCAAGTGGTGGAGATGCACACGCGCAATACCGGCAGGGAACGGCTACCGTACTTAAGCGCCTCTCTCAAGTACGCCAACCTCCGCCTGGAACAAAACAAACCCGTCGAGGCCTTGCAACTGGCAACCGAGGTCGTCGCCGGGCTCGACCGGCTGAAGCCCCTGCCCCGCATTGAGCGCGGCTTCGCCCGCATCGTCCTGGCTGCGGCGCTCATTGAAAACGGACGCGCCTCCGAAGCTCTGCCGCCCGCCCGCGCCGCTCAGGAGATCCTCAATCCGATTCTGACCTCTAAGCATTGGATGCGTTCCTACGCCGACGCCGCCCTCGCCGCCGGCCTCGCCGCGAATGGCCGGCGGGAAGAAGCACGCAAGCTGCTGACGCCACTGCACGAGGAAATGGCAAAAGCACCACCCTCCGGCACTTGGCGCGCGGATTGGATTCAGCGCCTCTGGCGCCGTTACGGCTCCTGACCCCAAGCCGGCGGCTATCGCCTCAAGTCGAGCGTGCAGGGGAATTGCGGATTGGGCTCCAGCGCCGGAATCGGCATCGGACCGGGCGTGTGGCCGAAGGCAAAGAAGCGTCCCACGCGACGCGCCTGAGCTTCATTGCCGTTCACCGGAAAGGTGTCATAGGTGCGCCCCCCTGGATGCGACACGTGATAGGTGCACCCTCCGATCGAACGGCCATTCTGGCTATCGAGAACGTCGAAGACGAGGGGCGAATGCACGGGAATCGTGGGGTGCAGGCAACGTGGCGGCTGCCAGGCCCGGTAGCGCAACCCGGCGACGAACTCATTGTGCACACCGGTATTCTGGAGCGGCAGCCGGCGGCCATTGCAGGTGATGAGGTAACGTTCACCGACCAGTCCACTGACTTTCACCTGGACCCGCTCAACCGACGAATCGACATAGCGGGCAGTTCCGCCCGCAGCGCCTTCCTCACCGAGAACGTACCAGGGCTCAATCGCCTGGCGAACTTCAAGGTGAATGCCATCGTAACGGACCTCGCCGATGAAGGGAAAACGGAACTCGAAGTGGGCGTCGAACCAGGCAGGATCGAGGGAGTAGCCAGTGGAGCGCAGATCGTCCAGGACCTCGGCGAAGTCGCGACGCACGTAGTGGGGCAGCAGAAACTGATCATGCAAGCGGGTGCCCCAATGAATGGGTTTCTGGCGGTAAGGATTCCTCCAAAAATGGGCAATCAGTGCACGGATGAGCAACTGCTGCGTAAGGCTCATGCGAGCATGGGGCGGCATTTCGAACGCCCGGAGTTCGAGGAGTCCAAGGCGGCCGGTGGAAGAGTCCGGCGAGTAGAGCTTGTCTATACAGAACTCGGCGCGATGGGTATTGCCGGTGACGTCAACCAGAAGGTTGCGGAAGATGCGGTCGACCAGCCACGGCGGGACGTGCTGGCCCGAGGATGGATCCGGCACCAGACCGAAGGCGATCTCAAGCTCATAGATCGCATCGGCGCGGGTTTCGTCCACCCGCGGCGCCTGACTGGTGGGGCCGATAAAGAGGCCGGAAAAGAGATAGCTGAGCGATGGATGATTGAGCCAGTAGGCAATCAGGCTCTTCAGCAGGTCGGGGCGACGAAGGAACGGGCTATCCGGAGCAGTGGGACCTCCGAGGACGATGTGGTTGCCCCCACCGGTGCCGCTATGTCGGCCATCGAGCAGGAACTTCTCCGTGCCCAGACGCGACTGATGAGCATCCTCATAGAGGGCGGTGGTGTTGTCGACGAGTTCGCGCCAAGTACGAGCCGGGTGGACGTTGACCTCAATCACGCCAGGATCCGGGGTGACCTTCATCAGTTGTAGACGATGATCGTGGGGCGGCGTGTAGCCTTCGATGATCACTGGCAGACGGGTCGCGGCGGCGGTTTCTTCGACCGCGGCGAGAAGCTCGAGATAGTCATCGGCCGAGCGCAAAGGCGGCATGAAAACATGCAACCGGCCGTTGCGCGGCTCGACTGCCATCGCCGTGCGGACCACCCATTCGGCGGACTCGCCGAACTCAGGCACCTCTTCGCCGAGCGACTGCGCGTTCACGTTCTGCCGCATCTCCTCAGGCGCCGAAACGGACTGGGTGCGCTGCGTTTCGGTTGCACGGGCAGCCGGTTGATTGGCGAAAGGCGGATGCTCCGCAAAGGGATCGAGCGTCCAATAATGCGGCTTGGTCGCCGCCCAGGGCAGGCTGGGAAGAGGCAAACGCAGCCCCACCGGCGAATCTCCTGGGATCAGGTAAAGGTGGCGCGCGCGGAGCATCCACAGGCCGCTTTGCCAAGCAGGTCCATCCGTATGCCATACCCGCTGAATGGGGAGAACGAAACCGGACGGATTGCCAAGCCCCCGTTCGAAGGCACGGCGCAGGCGCTCACGGTCCTCGGGGTTATCGAGCTTGTTGTCGCGAGGGTCCACGTTGACGGGAAGTTTGCGTTCCTTGTGGACGTACTCCAGAGGATCCTCATAAGCGGCAATGACGTAGTCCGTATCGATGCGGAGACGCTCGGCGAGCGCGTCGGAAAATCGCTCAGCCTCGGCATCGCCAAAGCCATAATTGATATCGGGGTCGGCAAGTAGCGAGGGGTCGCGCCAGATGGTGAGTCCGTCGGTGCGCCAGTAGCAGGTCATCGCCCAGCGCGGCAGGCTCTCACCTGGATACCACTTGCCTTGACCGATGTGGAGAAAGCCGCCCTTGCCCCAGCGAGCGTGGATGCGGCGCAGCAGGTCACTGCCTCGTTTGAGCTTTTCGTCACCCAAAGCGGCGGTATTCCACTCCTCGCCGTCCATGTCGTCGATGGAGACGAAGGTGGGCTCGCCACCCATAGTGAGGCGGACATCCTGCCGACGGAGATCCTCGTCGATCCGGTCACCGAGTTGTTCGATGGCCTGCCATTGATCGTCGGTATAGGGAAGAGTCACGCGGGGCGTTTCATGAATCCGCCGCACCGACATGTGGTGCTGGAAGCTGACCTCGCACGGATCGACGAGACCGCTAACTGGTGCCGCCGAAGTGGGCTCAGGACTGGCGGCCAAAGGAATGTGCCCTTCCCCGGCGAAGAGGCCGGAAGTCGGGTCGAGCCCAATCCAACCGGCGCCGGGAAGATAGACCTCGGCCCAGGCGTGCAAATCGGTGAAGTCTTCAGCGGGTCCCGAGGGGCCATCGAGCGCTTTGATGTCGGCGCGCAATTGGATGAGGTAGCCGGAGACAAAGCGGGCGGCAAGGCCGAGATTGCGCAGCGCCTGAACGAGCAACCAACCGGTGTCGCGGCAGGAGCCGCTGCGGGAATTCAGCGTGAATTCCGGCGTTTGGACGCCAGGCTCCATGCGGATCAAGTAACTGATTTCGCGCTGGAGACGTTGATTAAGGCCGACCAGGAAGTCATTGGTCGGCATGGGGGAGCGGTCGACAGAGGCGATCCACTGGGTGAGGAGCGGGCCGGGTTCGGGGTGGGCGAGAAAGGGAGCGAGTTCGTGGGCCAGAGCAGGTTCGTAGGCGAAGGGAAACTTCTGGGCATACTCTTCCAGGAAGAAATCGAAGGGATTGATCACCGTCATGTCCGCGATGAGGTCAACTTCGACTTTGAAATGCTGGGTGAGGTGCGGGCACACAAACCGGGCCAAGTAGTTGCTTTGAGGGTCCTGCTGCCAGTTAAGGAAGTGCTCGGCCGGCTCGATGCGGAGGGAATAGCTGAGAATCGGGGTGCGACAGTGAGGGGCGGGCCGCAGGCGGATCACCTGGGGGCCAAGTGTCACCAGTCGATCATAGGCGTAGGTCGTTTCATGGTGCAAGGCTACCCGGATACTCATGAGGCTGACGATAGCACGGGGGGTTGGGCGAGGGAAAATCGAAACTTTTGAGGGAGGGTATGGCGACGTCCTGGGGCGTGACCGACCTGCAGGGGTCGTCGATGATCCCCCCTGCTCGGGTCAATGCGTCGCCGCAATCGGCCCCAGGCATGTCACGAGTTCGAACGGCGCGACCGCAGTGCTTGCAATCGCGCCGTCCGAACTCCGGGTGTGCGGCTAGATCAGCCTCGACGACCTTTCGGGCCGCGAGTCGCTGGCGCTCACAGCCACTTCCCCGGTGGAAGAGATGTCTTCGGCACCTGTTTGTTCTAACAGGTCCTCCGCCCTCGACACTTCTTCGGAGGTGTCGCAGTGCACGGAGAGCAACACGCCACCTTCCTTGACTCGGCCTTCGTAACGCTTGGCCTCATACTCCGGGATGCCCATGCCGACCAGCGCACCGACCAATCCCCCTACGGCACCGCCGACACCGAGGCCCGCGAGCGCCCCCATGATCGGCCCTGCCGCAATGAAGGGGCCGATGCCAGGGATGGCGAGTGCTCCGATGCCTGCCAACAGGCCAAGAGTCCCACCTAGCAAGCCGCCGGTAGCCACACCGGTCGTTGCCCCCTCGGGCGCCTTGGTGTTCTTTTCGTGCGCAAAATCTTTCGAACTTTGCGCGTCGGGCAGTAGCACCGAGATGTCGTTGTTAGAGAATCCCGCCACGGTGAGCCGGTCCACGGCGCTCTCTGCTTGAGCGCTGCTCTTATAAATGCCGAAGACTGCTGTGTTTTTGCTTTCCATTTGTAATTCCTTTTCTTTCGCGTCTGACTTTTACCGCTTTACAGAGATCTGATCGGTAACTTTGCTTGCGTCGCCCGCCGCTTTAACAGCCATGGCCACGATAGACTTCTTTTCGGTTTCTGAATTGACTGGGCCCTTCAAAGTCACAACACCATTTTGGCTGATGATCTTAATGTTGTGGGCATAAGTGGACAGGGACTTATCTGCAACCACTGATTGCCGAATTCTTTGGGTCAGGTCCCGGTCCGTTTCGTTCACCTTCTGCTGATCCGCCGTGGCTTCCCCAGCATTCCGATCACGTTTATTCACCTTCGTGTTATCCGCTTTCGGAGCAGCCTTATCTGGGTCTTGTCCGTAGCCGGTGGAAGCCACAGCACCAAATATCATCGCAACGGCTAAAGCTTGGCCTCTCAATGCCTTCAATAAATTGTTCTTCATTACTAAATCCTTTTCTCTTTTTGATTCTTGCTGACCATGACAACTATGCGCCGCGCCACTGGCAAGATGTCTATAGCCTGGGTTGCTTCGTGGTGGAGGCGAGACATCGGAGTGTCTTGCCTTATCTCGACTCAAGCCGTTTGCTTTCTCGCTTTTGTAATTTTGCTTTCCGACGAATTCTCTTCGGAGGTAGCCTGCTGCATCAACGGCTTGCTCAGTTCGGTCAAAAGGAAGTCTGCACTTTCTTCTTCGCCAAGTGTCTGGGCCAGCAGCGTGGCCACCTTCGGTTCTCCGATTTGCCGGGCAAGGCTTCGGGCTGTACCGTACGCTGAGATCTCGTAGTGTTCCGCTCGCTGCGCGGCGGCTATCAGCCCGAGGTCGGCGGCAATGTTGGATTTGTCCGCTCCATCCTTGATGGTATCGGCGCCCTCAGCAACCAACCCCGCCATCGCCTTGCACGGCTTCGGTTGTGGCTTTTCGCCAAGAAGTTCAAAGGCGGATTTCAGTCGCTCAACCTGGCCCTCTGTTTGCTGCAGGTGATTCAGAAAAGCTTCCCTGAGTTTCGGATGATGTGCCGCCTCAGCCATCTTCGGCAGGGCAGTTAACAACTGGCCTTCCGCATGGAGAAGGTCACACAATTCGTCGACGAGTAGTTCCTTTAGTTGGTTCATGTATTTTTGATCGTCACTCCTCGATCACGATGGAGCACGCACGTGGCCAAATACAGTGGCCCCGCTCCGCGCAGACGGATAGTGGAACTCGTAACTCTGACGAGAGATGGCCAAAGCCAATGATGATAGCCAGATGCGATTGCACGCCTTTGGGTGTTACATTTTTCGGAAGAATCCACCAGTTGGGTTTCTCCTTGAATGGCGCCTTCTGCAGACGTTGATTTAGTCCGTGTTCGGGACGGCATCTGCACTTATGTGACGGTGCGAGTGACTCGCCAGGGCCGCACCCGCAGGTTGTGACGGGTTGAGCAGCCGGTGACGGCTAGCCCTGACCATCAAGGCTCAAACTGAACCCGGTGTTCAGCATTGACCACCGGGCGTCGTTTGACCTCTTTCGTCTTGGACTAGCACGTGGGGTCGCCCTTCGCCAGGCACGGCTTGCGCTGCTCCGCGCAGAGATGCCCGCGGTCAATTCACGACGACCCGGCCCTCAGCTGCTAACGGTCCCAGCGACGGCCGGCAACGCGACGGACCTCGACCGGCACGGGAATGCTGGCTAGTGGCTCCACGCGAACCTCAACTTCGATGGTGTGGTCGCCGCCACCCATATTGATGCCTTTCACCGGCGTTACATCGCCGTAGTCGCGGCCCCAAGCGAGCGTGACGTGGCTGGTGGCGACAACGACGTCGTTCGTCGGGTCAAGGTCCACCCAGCCGTTACCGGGCACGAAGACACCTACCCAGGCGTGAGAAGCCTCGGCGCCGATGCCGCCGCTGCGCAGATAGCCGCTGACGTATCGGGCAGCAAGACCCTGTGACCGCAGCATGGCAATCAGCAAATGGGCGAAGTCCTGGCAGACGCCGCGGCGGCTCCGAAAGACATCGTCGACGGACGTATCGATGTCCGTGGAGTCCGGGGTGTACTTGAAGTCCCGATGGACGCGGGTGGATAGTTCCGCGGCAGCCTCAAGGATCGGCCGCTGGGGAGTGAAGCTGCTGCGCGCGTAGTCGGCGATTGCCGGCGTCCAGCGAATGTAGCGCGACTCGGCGGCCAGTTCGAAAGCTTGCAAGGCTACGGGATCGTCAAAAGCGCGGAGGCCCCTGCGCACCTGTTCCCACGGCAGGGTCGCGGCGGGAATCAGGGGATTCGTCTCCTGCACCTCCACGATGCTTTCCGCGGTGATGGCGAGTTCATGGTGCGGCGTGAGGACGCAGCAGTACCGGACACTATTGCCGAAGTAGTCGCGAAAGCTGCGCATGGTCTCAAACTGCGGGTCCAGCGTGATGGAACTGCGCACGAGGTTCTGCCAAGGCAGTTCGCGCGGCGTCAGGCGCAGTTCACTGTGCGTGGTGGTGACGGGGAGCGCGTAAGAATAGCGCGTGAGATGACGAACCTGATAGATCATGCGGAGGCCAGCAGACGGGTGGACATGGAGTGACTGAGGTAGCGGCTGCTGAGGGCGTTCGAAGCATTGAAGAGGTCCTGGCGGAGTTCGTCGAGGAAGACGCGAAGCTGATCGCGATCAGCGGCGAGTTCGCTCGTCTTGGCTAGGCGAGCCGCCGTTAGCGCTTTGACGATGAATTGCTGTTCGTCCGGCAGGCGCGCGGATTGGTCCTGCCCGGGCAGTTTGCGCATGTGCGAAGCCAGGGTCTGCAATTGAAAGCCCACTGACCGGGGGTTAGCTTCGTCGACGAGCAGCAGATCCAGCACCAGGTCGGCTTGCATGCTGGTGTAGTAGCGGGTGCGATAGGTGATAGCGCTGTCGGCGATCTGCAGCAGTAGTTCCAGCGCAGCCTGCTCATCGACGATCACCCCAGCCAAGCCATGGCGCAACAGCTCCACCAATTGGAGGGCGCGCTCCAACCGCCGGCCGATATCCAGGAAACGCCATCCTTGGCTGCGGGTCATGTTCTCCATCATCAAGCCGGAGAAAGAGGCCAGCGTAAGGATCGCCCGATCAAGGGTGTTCACCTGATTGAGCAGATGAGCTTCACCGGAGAGTATAGCCGAGGGAAACTCCTGGTCGAGCCGATTCAGCAGACGCCAGGCGTCACTCGAGAGGCGTTCCTTCAAACTGCGGGCGGAGCGGCGAACCTGGTTGATGTTCCAACTCAGCGCGTTGACGCGCTCCGTGTCGAAGACGATCCAGCGAAGCACGCGTTCCAACCAGCGGCGCTGCTCCAGCACCGGAGCATCGCGCATCTCTTCCGGCAGATACTCGTAGCCGATCAGCAGTTCGACGCTGGACTCAATGGAGAGGCCGCCGCCGAGGTCTCCTTCGCTGGAAAGGGCAGGCAACAAAGCGCGCGCCAAACGGACAAGCGACTCGACGCGTTCCAGGTAGCGCCCTAGCCAGAACATGTTGTCGGCGACACGGCTCGGGAGGTCCGGCGTTCGTGTGATGTCGACGGGATGACGGGTGGCTTCAGGAGCCTGCGGCTCTTCATCGTGGTCAGCGAGCACCCAGGAGTCTTTGCTACCGCCACCCTGCTGCATGGAGACGACCAGCGAATCCTGAGAGGTGGAGATGCGGGTGAGCCCACCGGGCATCACCACGTAACCGTCGCCGGACCAGACGGCGAAGACACGTAGCACGACATGACGGGCTTCCAGGCCATGGTCAGAAAAAATGGGGGCCGTGGAGAGCGCCATCTGTTCCTGCGCGACATACTGCGAGGGATCGGCTTCGATGCGCCGGCGCAGGTCGTCACGCTCGGAAGCCGAGAGCCCGGCGCCGAAGATGGGATGCAGGCCAAAGCGCGGAAATGCCGGTTTAATGACGAGCTTTTCTAGATTCGCCAGGACAAACTGGCGCGCCTTTTCCTCTCCACACCACCAAGCGGCCAGCGAAGGCATCTTGAGTCTCTCACCCAGGCGGGTGCGGCACATCGCAGGCAGGAAACCGGAGATCGCGGGAGTTTCCAGCACGCCACTGCCCAGGGCGTTGGCGACGACGACGTTTCCGGCCCGAACGGCGGCGAGCAGGCCAGGGACGCCCAGCACCGAATCGCCGCGGAATGATAGCGGATCGCAATAGGTATCGTCCTGCCGGCGCAAGATGATGTCGACCGGAACCAGGCCGCCGAGCGTCTTCAGGAAAACTCGTTCATCGCGCACCACCAGATCGGCGCCTTCGACGAGGGTATAGCCCAAGTGCTTGGCAAGATATGCGTGCTCGAAATAGGCTTCATTGAACGGGCCAGGCGTGAGCAGGACGACGCGAGGATTCTCCCGCTTGGTCCGCGTAAGCTCGAGTAGGCCTTGCCGGTACTCATGGAAGTAGCGATTGAGCGGCCGGACGTGCGAGCGCTTGAAGGCCTCTGGCAGAATCTGCGCGCTCACCATCCGGTTCTCCAGTGCGTAGCCGAGGCCGGAGGGCGTCTGAGTACGGTCCGAGACCACCCACCACTGGCCGTCGGGTGACCGGCCAAGATCCGCCGCGTAGTGGTGCAGAAAGACGCCTTGCGGCACGGTAAGCCCGTGGCAAGGCCGCAGAAAACTGGGGTTGTGGAAGATGAGTTCCGGCGGCAGCGATCCGTCGCTCAAAAGCCGTTGCGGGCCATAGATGTCGGCCAGCATCAGGTTAAAGAGCATGGCACGTTGCAACACGGCTGCTTCGATCGCGTTCCACTCGGTGCCGCAGAGCACCAAGGGAATCGGGTCAACCGGCCAGGGACGTTCCTGCCCTAGCGGATCACCGTAGACGTTGAACGTGATGCCGTTCGCCTGAATCAGCTGCCGTCCATGCTGCCAGCGGCGCGCAAACTGGCCTGGGCCCAAGCGCGTCATGGTGTTCGCGAGGCGACGCCAGTGTTTTCGCGGGCGGCCGCGCGGGTCGATGACCTCGTCGTAATGTCCGAGGACGGGGGAGTACGTCCAGGCTGTCGGCGCTACTGCTTCAGTCACTATATCCTTGTCATTGGAACACAGGTTGGGCTATTGGGCCTTCAGTGTCGGTCCGGTAGCGCCGCCCAAACCGGCGAAAGCTTCTTTGATTTTCACGACTTTGTCACCATCGAACGTGACGAAAGTGATTTTTCCGGGGGCCTGCCCGTAAACCCAGTCTTCAAGCTCCAGGCCATCTTTGGTTTCCCGTGACTTGCCACGCGGCTTGCCCATGGCCATAATCACCTGCTCCTTGTCCATCCCCTCCAGCGCCCGCTGCTCCTTGATGGCCGCCTGTACTTCGGGCTTCATCTGCTCGATGTAGTTTTCGGTGGCGCTGCGCTGTTTTTCGAAATCGATGGCCGGAGCGAGCCACTTCTTTACGTCCGCAACGCTGATGCTTTCGAATTCCTTGGGGAAGTGCAGCACCACGGAAGTGCCGGCGGGGCCGCTTCGACGATTGCCGCCACCGATCGGCGCGGTACGGGTGTTGTTGCCCATGCCGCCACCAACCTGTACGTTCTCGTACCATTTCCGGCCACCCTTGTAGCCGCCATTGAGTTGGAGCGTGACCTTGTCGTCATCGATTTCGACCTTGGTGATCTGCACCAGGTCACCCGTGCGGGCGCAGGGGCCTTCCTCCTGCAGACTTTCGGCCCATTTCTGCCGATCGGGCCCCTGCTGGGCAAGGATGGGTAGCGGTTTCTTTGAACGAGGCACGACGATCTTCGCCGTACCGAATTCCGACATCAGGCCGCGCAAGAGCAGGATGCGCTCGTCGTCAGCAATCTTCCCGGCCTGCAACAGCAGGGGGACACCAGCGAGCAATATCAATATCGGTTTCATGGAAACCTCCCGCACTTCCATTGTAGGGCCCAGGCCGCTGCGATGGAGCGGCCCCGGCGGGTGTAAATTTGAAGCAGCCCTATGCAGCGCTCACTTTACCTACTGGCTTTTTGCCTCACTCCCGCGTTCGGCCAGCCGGTCGACTTTGTCCGCGATGTGCAACCGATCTTCGTGAAGAGCTGCAACGGCTGCCATGGAGAAAAGTCGCAGCAGGCGGCCCTGCGCCTGGACGCGAAGGCGCTTGCCTTAGCCGGCGGGCAGTCCGGCAAGGTGATTGTGCCGGGAAAAGCCACGGACAGCACCCTCTACCAGCGCGTGGCCGGCATCGGTGAGCAGGCGCGCATGCCGATGGGCGGTAAGGCTCTGCCCGTTGAACAGGTAGACATTCTGAAGCGCTGGATCGAACAGGGCGCCAACTGGCCGGATGGGGCCAGTGCATCGACCGCAGCCATTAAGAAACATTGGGCATTCATCGCGCCGGTTCGGCCGGCATTGCCCGCGGTGAAGAATACTCCGTGGGTGCGCACGCCGATCGACCGGTTCATTCTCGCCAAACTGGAGCAGGAATCGCTGAAGCCTTCTTCGATGGCGGCCAAGACGACCTTACTCCGCCGGCTCAGCCTGGACCTCACCGGCTTGCCCCCCTCAATCGAGGAGATCGATGCCTTCCTGAAGGACCCCAGTCCGCGAGCCTATGAGAAGCAAGTCGATCGGCTGCTCGCCTCGCCCCACTACGGCGAGCGCTGGGGCCGTCATTGGCTGGATGCCGCGCGCTATGCAGACTCGGATGGCTTTGAGAAAGACAAGCAACGCTCCGTGTGGTTCTACCGCGATTGGGTGATCAATGCCTTCAACCGCGACCTACCTTACAACAAGTTCCTCACAGAACAATTGGCGGGAGACCTGCTGCCGAATGCCACCCAGGAACAAAAAGTGGCAACGGGCTTTCTGCGCAATTCCATGATCAACGAAGAGGGCGGCGTGGATCCCGAGCAGTTCCGCATGGAGAGCATGTTCGACCGCATGGAAGCGATCGGCAAAGGCATGCTGGGCGTCACGATTCAGTGCGCGCAATGCCACAACCACAAGTTCGATCCCATTACCCAGGAAGAGTATTACAAGATTTTCGCGTTCCTGAACAACTCCAGCGAAGGCAGCTTGGCCGTCTATGCGCCGGAGGAAGAAATGCAACGAGCGAACATTTTCCGCAAGATTCGCGAGATCGAGGGCGAGCTGCAGCATCGTACGCCGGACTGGAAGACGCGAATGGCCAAGTGGGAAGCTGCGGTGAAAAGCGACCAGCCCGAATGGACCGTACCGAAGCTCAGCATTGACGACATTTCCACCGGGGGGCAGAAGTACATCATTCAACCGGACGGCAGCGTCGTGGCGGCGGGCTACGCGCCGACGAAGGTCCGGGTAAAGTTCACGATCAAGACCAATGCCACCAACATCCGGGCCTTCCGCCTGGAATTACTGAACGATCCGAATCTGCCGCTGGGTGGGCCCGGCCGTTCGATCAAAGGGACGGGGGCTTTGACCGAGTTCGAAGTGGAAGTAGCTCCGGCGAGTGACCCGAAGAAGACACGCAAGATCAAGATTGCCAGCGCCACGGCGGATCTGAACTTGCCGGAACGTGAACTCGACGCCATGTACTTCGACAAGTCAACCAAGCGGCGCGTGACGGGCCCAATCGACTATGCCATCGACGGTAACGACGACACGGCCTGGGGCATTGACGCCGGCCCCTCGCTGCGCAATCAACCACGCAAAGCCGTCTTTGTCCTGGCCGAGCCAATCGGCGATCCGAATGGCCTGCTGATCGATGTATATCTGAAGCAGAGCCATGGCGGCTGGAATAGCGACGACAACCAGACCCACAATCTGGGCCGCACCCGTCTGGCCTACACCACCGTCGAACAGCCAAAGGCCGATCCCCTGCCGGCCAAGGTGCGCGAATTGATCTCGGCTTCCTCACGAACTCCGCAACTGGACCAACTGGTCTTTAGTTACTGGCGGACCACGGTAAACGAATGGGCCGAAGCCAACCGGCAGATCGACGAACTCTGGCGGCAGCATCCGGAAAGCGAGTCGCAATTGGTGCTGGCCGAGCGCGAGGACATTCGCAAAACCAGCCTGTTAATCCGTGGCGACTTCCTTAAGCCAGGCAGGGCCGTGGAGCCGGGAGTTCCCGCTTTCCTGAATCCCCTGCCCCCGAACGCCCCCCGGAACCGCCTGACTTTTGCCCAGTGGCTGGTGGACCGTCAGGCGCCCACGACGGCGCGTGCCTTTGTCAATCGCGTGTGGCAGGCCTACTTCGGCACCGGCCTGGTGGCCACCAGCGAAGACCTAGGAAAACAGAGCGATACGCCGTCCCACCCTGAGTTGCTCGACTGGCTCGCCGTCGACTTCATGGAGCAGGGCTGGAGTCTCAAGAAGTTGCACAAGCAAATCGTGATGTCGGCGACCTACACGCAATCGTCGCAGGTGACGCCCGAGTTGCTCGAGAAAGATCCGGCGAACCGGCTCTTGGCGCGCGCGCCACGCCTACGTGTGGAAGCAGAAATCGTGCGCGACATCGCGCTGGCCGCCAGCGGCTTGCTGAACCCGCGCGTTGGCGGACCCAGCGTCTACCCACCTTCGCCCGAGTTCCTCTATCAACCGCCGGTGAGTTACGGACCCAAGATCTGGAAAGAGGAGAAGGGGCTCGCTCGCTACCGCCGGGCGATGTACACCTTCAGCTATCGCTCAGTGCCCTACCCCGCGTTGCAAAATTTCGACGCGCCCAACGGGGACTCTTCCTGCGTGCGGCGATCGCGTAGCAACACCCCGCTCCAGGCGCTCACCACCTTGAATGAACCGCTCTTTATTGAGACGGCGAGGGCATTGGCGCAGACCGCGATGCGCGAAGGCGGCAAAACCGACAAGGACCGTCTGAGTTACGCCTTCCGCCGCGTTCTCACCAGAACGCCAGAGCCGAAAGAAACGACCGAACTGCTGGCGCTGCTCGATCGCCAAAAGGCGCGCTACGCCGGGGCCGGCGGTCACCTGGGCGAAGTGCAGGCATGGACGGCGGTATCGCGCGTGCTGCTCAATCTCGACGAAGCCATTACGAAGGAATAAGCAAATGAGTACCTCACGTCGTTGGTTTATGCAAGAGTGCGGCGTCGGCATGGGCGCCTTGGCACTCCATCATCTGATGGCCGAGGCCGGTGTCGCGGCGACGGCCGGAAGCGATCCGCTCGGCCCCAAGAAGCCGCATTTCGACGGCAAAATCAAGCGCGTCATCTACCTCTTCATGGCTGGTGCGCCAAGTCATTTGGAGTTATTCGACAACAAGCCGCAACTCGCGAAGTTCGATGGCACGCTGCCGCCGCCCGAATTACTCAAGGGCTATCGCGCCGCGTTCATCAATCCGAATTCCACGTTACTCGGGCCGAAGTTCAAGTTCAATCGAGCAGGCAAGAACGGTACCGAAATCTCCGAGTTATTGCCACACACGGCCAAGATCATCGACGACCTGACCATCGTGAAGTCGATGTCGACGGATGCCTTCAACCATGCGCCCGGCCAATTGCTGATGAACACCGGCAACATGATCTTTGGACGGCCCAGCTTTGGTTCCTGGGTAACCTATGGCCTCGGCAGCGAGAGCCGCGATATGCCGGCGTTCGTTGTCTTTTCGACGGGCAAGAAGGGTCCCAGCGGCGGCAACTCCTGCTGGGGATCGGGCTTCCTGCCCACGGTTTACTCCGGCGTCCAATTCCGCAACGTCGGCGACCCGGTGCTCTACCTATCGAACCCGCCCGGCATCGACGAACAGTTACAACAGGAGACCTTCGCCACCCTCAAAAATATGAATCAGTTGCGGCTGGAGGCGATCGGCGATCCCGAAATCTCCACCCGTATCAGTTCGTTTGAGATGGCGTCGCGCATGCAAGTAGCGGCGCCGGAACTCATGGACATCCGCAAAGAGCCCAAGCACATCCTTGAAGCGTACGGTGCCGAACCCGGCAAACCCAGTTTTGCCAACTCCTGCCTCATGGCCCGCCGCTTGGTAGAGCGCGGTACCCGCTTTGTCCAAATCTTCCACGAGGCCTGGGATCAGCACGGCCAACTGAAACGCGATTTAGCCGCGAATTGCCAGGATACTGACCAAGCCTGCGCCGCCTTGGTCACCGACCTGAAGCAGCGCGGCATGCTCGATGACACGCTCGTCCTGTGGGGCGGCGAGTTTGGCCGCACCCCCATGGTGCAAGGTGGCAACGACGGCCGCGACCATCATCCCAACGCTTTCACTATGTGGATGGCCGGCGGAGGCTTCAAGCCAGGGTTGGTCTACGGCGAAAGCGACGACCTGGGCTTTAACGTGGCCAAGAACAAAGTGCATGTACACGATCTGCACGCCACGATCCTCAACCAGATGGGCTTCGACCACACGAAGCTGACCTACAAGTTCCAGGGCCGCAACTTCCGCCTGACCGATGTTCACGGCAACGTGGTGCGAGAACTCATCAGCTAGCACTGGGTTGTTGTCCAAGCTTTAGACAGAACCAAGCTGAGTGCGAGCGTTCGGTCGGACCCTGGACCATGAGGCCACCTGCGCGGGTTCGTTCCCCGGCGCCCGGAACACATCGAAATGTCGGGGCGATAACCATCTCCCTGTTCGGGCCGATGGATGGAGCCCAGCGCCTGCAACATGGTCGGCCTACCGAACGCCTTCTTAGGCCAGGATCCGCATCCCGCGTTTCCTATGGTGCCGTGTCCCGGCACGAACATAGCTGCGTTGGGTTGGCCAATGGGATATAGTGCCCTTCGGCACCATCCGCGCCCGCTTGAACCTGAAGGGCAGCGTCACGTTTACGGTGCCGCGGAACTGCGAATTCCCTAGTGGAACATTCACCGGCGCCACATCGGGTTCGGCCTCAATGGCATGTTTCCCGGACCCTCCAGTTCCGGCGTCGGCAACTCCACCGGTACTGACTCGATGGTCGGGCAGAAATCGCAGGAACGGGCTGATCAGTGACTTCACCAGTGACCTCGGCTTCGGCCCCTGGTCCACGCCTTACGGACTGCTCGATGGCCGGATCCCGTTCGACGGCTCCGTTGAAGCGCAGGAGCTTCGAGCTCGTGGCCAATGCCTACCAATCCTGGCCTTCAGCCAGCAGGCGCCGGTATTCGGCGCGGGCGTGATCGTAAGCGCGCTTCATCTCGCCTTGCTCGCTCAGCCGGACGCGATTGACCTTCTGGCTCCAACATTGGTCAACAGCTTTCAAGGCCCACTCCGCGCTCTTGCGCGAACGGATCGGCTGATCGCCCACGGTCACCCACACCGGATTGGTGTGCGATGACGGAAGGATGCGTACAGCGACCCAGGCCGAACGGTCAATCTGCACGTCGAAACTCTCGTCCCGCAACTGGCCATCGGCCACGATCTCCTTCCTCAAGACCGCCTGACCATTGACGATCACTTCCACCGGGACCGTGCGCGTCTTCCCGATGCGAGCCCGCTCAACATCCCAGTAAGGCTTCTGATCGGCGCGCTTGTTTCGCAGTTCCTCGTTGGGTGTCTCATCGAGACGCGCCGCGATGCGCGCGTTCAGCTTCACCGTTCCCGGCTTTGCCAACTTCACGTCGGCATTCGTGCCCATCTCGATGCCGTTCACACGGAAGTCGATCAGATGGCTCTTGCCGTCCGAGGCGTAGTTCCGGCCGTCGCGTAAGCCGCGGACCCAGTCCTCATAGTCGAGCGCCTTTTGCCGGACATAACTGCGGCCCAAGCCGACTTTCTCCCCGTAAATACAGGGGAAATCAGTTTCGCCAGAGATCCGCGTACGGTAGCCGAGGTTAAGCGCGTGGTACCAGATGTTTAATTCCCAGGGGTAGGGCGTGTCGGCGGTAGACAGCACATCGACGGCACCATGCGTTACGGCAACAATGTACTCGTTTGCGCCGATCCCGTCGAAGGGCGGAATCTCATACGAGGGTAACTTCGGCTCCTTGAGTTGAAGCCCCCAGCCGGAGTGCGTATAACCAACCACCGCGCCTTGGCTCTTCCCCCACTGCAGAATCGGCAGACCCCAGGAGGGCCAATCCTCAATGCGCTGAGTACCGGGATAGTCCTGTTGCTTGAGGCCGAGTAACATTAAATGGCCGGTATGGCTGGAAGGGTGCCCGGAGACTTCGACGTCATAACGAATGCGATGCTCAGGCGTGGAAAGCTTGTTCTCTTTGCCCTCGAAGAAGGTCTTCTGAAAATACCAGCCGGGTCCCCAGGTCAGCACCGAACCTACCTTTAAATCCTCGCCCATGACGTGGCGCATCATGTCTTGCGGATAGACGCCCTCGGTGGGCCGCTCGTAGTGGGCACAACCGGCGGCATGGATGTGATGGTCGCCGGAGAACCAGCCCAACTTCGATGGATCGATCCAGCGCTCCAACTGGATATCGAGGGTGACGGGCTGGTTGTCCGCGATGGTGAGCGTCCGGGTCTTGGTGATGTACTCCGGCCCGCGGCCGTACTCGATCGTGTAAGTGCCCGGCGGAAGAGCGACAGACTCGCCGTCGGCGCGATAGACCTGCGGATGAAAGAAGAAATCGCCGCCCAAACGCTTGGTTTGCGAGGGATAGACGCGCCGCTTGGCATCGCGAATCTGGAAAGAACCCGTCGTCGGGCGGCCGTCGGAGTCCTTCACGCGGAGGGTGACTTTCGCCGCCGGGGCGGCGGTGAACAGGATATCGACTTCGTTGCGAAAGCCTAAGTCCTGCGAACCTTGGCCCACGTCGAAGGTCAGCTTGCCCTCGCGCTTGCCGGCATCCTTCGAATAGACCTGCAGGATGTTGTATTCGAGTTCCAGGCCCGACAGATGCACCCGCATCGGCTGCTTGTTGAACATCGCCAGGTCCATCCATTTGCGGCCGACCACATTGGCGGAGGAGTTCGCCAACTGGCCCAGATTCGGACTATCGGCCGCCAGCACCGCGGTGACGCCGGCTTCATTGTGAACCTTGACGAGGAAGGCGCGCCAGCCCTGTTCCACCAGCGCGGCTTGCGCGGGGCCTTGCTGCACCTTCACCCGCGATTCCGGGTTGATGTTGACGCCCACCAGGCAGTAGGCGTCCAACAACTCCTGCAGACGGGCGATTTCCTTAGCGCCGCCAGATCCGCCGTCCAGGATCTTGCGAATCTCCGCCGCGCTCGAGGCGGGCAGCGGTTCACCCACCAGTTCCAGAGCCTGCAATACGCGGGTCACTTGCGCGGCCAGCGGCTGGAATTCCACGTTCGTGACGAGCGGTAGCTCTTCACCGGACAGAAGCGAGGCGCAAAACAAAGCCAACGAAAATCGCATGCTTTGGTTTATCACAAACCAACGGCGGGCGGGCTTAGTCGTGGCTGGCGGTATCGAGAAACGCCCGCAGGCGATGGCTGCGGCTAGGGTGGCGCAACTTGCGGAGCGCCTTGGCTTCGATCTGCCGGATGCGTTCGCGGGTGACCATAAAGTGCTGGCCAACCTCTTCGAGCGTATGCTCGCTGCCATCCTGCAGGCCGAAGCGCATCTTGATGATCTTCTCTTCGCGCGGGCTGAGCGTCTTGAGGACTTCCGCAGTTTGCTCGCGAAGGTTGAGATTGATGACGGCTTCCGACGGCGAAGTCTGGCGCTTGTCGACGATGAAGTCGCCCAGGTGAGACTCGTCCTCTTCGCCAACCGGCGTCTCGAGCGAAATCGGTTCCTGCGCGATGCGCAGCACCTTGCGGACCTTATTTACGGGCAGTTCCAGACGCTTCGAGAGTTCCTCGGTGGTCGCCTCGCGGCCCAGTTCCTGCTGCATCAGGCGCTGCGTCCGCACCAGCTTGTTGATCGTTTCGATCATGTGCACGGGAATGCGGATGGTGCGGGCCTGGTCGGCGATAGCGCGGGTAATCGCCTGACGCACCCACCAGGTAGCGTAGGTAGAAAACTTATAGCCGCGGCGGTAATCGAACTTGTCCACGGCCTTCATCAGGCCGATGTTGCCTTCCTGAATCAGATCCAGGAACTGCAGTCCGCGGTTGGTGTAGCGCTTGGCGATAGAGACGACGAGGCGCAGATTGGCTTCGATCAGTTGCTTCTTGGCGACAACGCTTTCGGCCTCGCCTCGATCGACAATCTGCAGCGAACGGCGCAGTTCGGAACTGGTGGCGCCCGCCTCTTCTTCAATCTGCTGAATGCGGCTCTGGGCCAGCTTCAGTTCTTTACGGCGATCGCGGGTAGCGGAATCGGGCGCTTCGAACTCTTCGCTCTTCCGTTGCGCGCGCGAAACTTCACGCTCGAGTTGACGCAACTCCTCCACCGTCGAATGCAGGCGGTGAACGAAGCGCCGGTGCATCTGGTGCGTGAAGGGCACCATGCGGATCCGGCGAGAGATCGCCACCACGGCGCGGGCCAGGCTCCAGCGCAGTGCGCGATGCTGCTTCGGCTTCAAGCTGCGGGAGACGGCAAGCATCTTCTGCCGCGCAGACTGGGCCTTGCGGTATTCGTGCTCAATGTCGTCCAGGGCGGCCGCGAATTCGGCCTCCACCTGGGCGCCAGGATCCTCCTCATCGACGTCGCTCAACGTGTCGGGGATCTGTAGGATTTCGCCAATGAAGAGGTCGTTGCGCGCGAGTTCCTCGCGCAGGCTGAGGATTTCGAGCACCACCAGCGTGGAGCGGGAGATGGCGCGATCGACGGCGTTGCGGCCCCGTTCGATGCGACGGGCCAGGTCGATTTCGCCCTCGCGGGTGAGGAGCGGCACCGTACCCATCTCACGCAGATACATGCGCACGGGGTCGTTCGTCTTGTCAACGACATCGACGGGAAGCTCGAGTTCACCGGCTTCTTCGGCTTCTTCGCTCTTGGGCTTTACGTCGAGGTCTTCGAGAAGCTCTACACCCGAAGCATCGAAGTCGCCAATAAGTTCTTCGATGTCGGCGCCAGCGGCGAAGTCGTCGTTCAACGCGCGATCCAGCTCGTCGTAATTGACGTACCCCTTCTCTTTCCCGGTGGAGTCGAGAAGGTTCTTCAAACGGCCGGTCTTTGTTTCACTTGCCACGGAAGCCCCAATTCAAAATTCGGTCGAGACCACCGGAATGTTCTCCGATTTCCCTTAGAATACAACAGCCGCGCAGGATCATGAGCTGGCTCCCCATCGGCCGCGTTCGAGTGTTTTTCTTTGTTGCATCAGTTGCATGGCTAAGGTCAGGTCGCGCTCTCGTTCTGCCTGCTTAATCTGGGTGTCGAGCCGGACAATCTCCTGCTTGCGCCACACCTGATCCAGCGCGGCCAAGCAAGCTGTCGCCTGCTCTGCCGTAAAGCCTTCATTTTCGCGTTCAGAAGCCTTATCGGCGAGAATCAAGGCGGCCAGTAGGGCGCGATCGTTTTCCGCGAGCCGGGCTTCCATTTCACTAAAGCCCCACGTGCCGCCTCCTTCATTAAGCGCAATCATGGCCCGAAACAGGCCACGGGTGGGGAGCGATTCCAGCACCGGATGCGCCTTGAGCCACTCCAGCACCACGGCCCGCAACGCCGCATCGTCAAAAATTCCCTTCAGCAGAGTTCGTTCCGAGTCCGAAATCATCGCCAGCGGATTCGGACGGGGCTTTTCCGTCCGCTTCACTGACTCTTCCTTGCGGAAACGCTCCCGGATCGTCGCGCCATCGACGCCCAGGTAGGCGGCAATCTCATTGGCCACGGCCAGCCGCTCCAGCCGATTCGGAATCCGGTTGATCGCGGGCTCCAAAATCTCGCGGAAGCCCTCCATCCGGCCCTCCGCCGTGCCGTCGTCAAACTTGGTTCGTGCGCGGTCAGCTAGCCAGAAAAAATAGCGTGGCGCCTCCTCCAAGCGCTTGCGATAGAGTTCGGCGCCATTGGCCTTTACATACTCGTCCGGATCCAGGCCGCCTTCCAGGGCCAGCACCCGCACATGCATCTCCTCGTCCAGCAGCACCTGAATCGACTTCTCGGTCGCCGTCGCACCCGCATTGTCCGGATCGAAATTCACCACCACCTTATCGGAATGGCGGCGAATCACCTTAATCTGTTCATTGCCCAAAGCGGTGCCGCAGGGCGCCACCACATTGCCCACGCCGGCCATCGTGACGCCGATCACGTCCATGTAGCCCTCCACCACCACCGTGAAGTCGCTCTTGCGGGCGGCCTGCTTCGCCCGGTGCAGGTTGTAGAGCACCTGCTTTTTGGAATAAAGCTTGGTCTCGGGTGAGTTCAGATACTTGGGCTCGTCGTCTCCGATGGCGCGGCCGCCAAAAGCAATCAGTTTGCCCGACTCGTTGTGAATCGGGAACATCAGGCGGTGGCGGAAGTAGTCGTAGTGGCCGCCGGCTTCACGCTTCCGGATGAGTCCGCTCACCTCGATCTGGTCAATCGCAAAACCGGCAGCTTGCAACTTCTTGAGCAGCGTGGCGCCGCCGGCATCGGCGTAGCCGATCGCGAACTCCTCCACCGCCCGTTTGCTGAGTCCGCGCTTGCGCAGGTATTCGCGCGCAGCTTCGGCCGCCGGACTCGCCAGTTGCTGCTGGAAGTGCTGCCCCGCCAGATCGTGCATCTGCTGCAGGGCGGTCCGCAGTTCGGTGGATTCGTCAGTCAGGTCCCGTCGTTTGGGCATCGCGATGCCGTGCCGTTCCGCCAGCAGCTTCATCGCCTCGAAAAACGTGACGCCTTCGATCTCCTGGACGAACTTGAAGACATCGCCCGACGCCTTACAGCCGAAGCAGTAGTAGAAGCCCTTGTCCTCGCTGACGGAAAACGAACCTGTCTTTTCCGTATGAAAGGGGCACAGTCCGGCGTAGCGGCCCGGGGAGGCGCGGCGTAGCTTCACGTAGTCGCCCACCACGCGAACGATGCTGACCGAAGCCTTCAGTTGGTCCTTAAAGTCCACCTAAACCCGCCTCAATTCCCACTCGATCACCTTGCCCCGAATGACGTAGCAGAGGTAATACTCCCAGAAGCGCCGAAAGCGCTCGAAGTGGTTCACCAGGAACTCGAAACCCAGATAGCGCCACAGCGCCAGCAGCTTCACGTAGACGCGTTGCTCGTTGAAACGGGCTCCCGAATAGTAGCCGTAACCGGCATTGCGCTCGCCAAAGTAGCGCAGGCTGTAGCTATTCAGGTGCCAGCGGTGGGTGGGGTCACAGAACGAGCTGAAGTCGGTGTAGTGCGGCGTGGCGATGATGACCTTGCCGCCCGGCTCCAGCAGCCGATAGAACTCTTCCAGCATCCGGATGACATCCCCCACGTGTTCGATGACGTGGATCGCCCGGATCTCGCTGAACGTGCCATCGCGGAAAGGGTAAGGGAAATGGTCGAGGTTGCAGACGACGTCGGCCTTCGTCCGGGGGTTGACGTCGATCCCAATCGACCCCGGGTATTTGTTGATGCCGCAACCGACATCGAGAGTCCTCGCCATGTAGCTTCCAGTTTAGCGGCTCGCCGGTCCGCCACTCCGCCAGACGGCACGTACAATTGGTTGTGGCCGGAGGATCTGCCTATCTCAGCGGGGTGCGCGTGCTGCCGGATCGCATCCCGAAAGGGGAACCGTTTCCCTTCTCGCTTCCGTTCGTGGCGAAGCTGAATCTGGCCTTCACGAGCGCCGTGACGTTCTTTGTCGGCGAAAACGGTTCCGGCAAGTCAACGCTGCTCGAAGCCATCGCCGCGCTGAGCCAATTGCCGGTCTCCGGCGGCAGCAAGAACGAAAACGCTGACCAGCACGGCCCTGAACGCGAAAGCGAACTCAGCCGGGTTTTGCGGCCCACCTTCCGGCGGAAGCCTAAGGACGGCTACTTTTTCCGTGCCGAGTTCCACGCTCACTTCGCCTCGCTGCTGGAAGCGAGGGCGGCCGATCCGGATTTCTGGGGAGATCCTTACCGAATCTACGGCGGGCGGTCGCTGCACACCCGTTCGCACGGCGAATCCTTCCTGGAAGTCCTGCAAAACCGCATCGGCAAGGGGCTGTATCTCTTAGACGAACCCGAGTCAGCCCTTTCGCCGCAACGGCAACTGGTGCTGCTGGCGGCGATCAGCGATCGCGTCGCGGCCGGTGATGCTCAGTTCATCATCGCCACGCATTCGCCCATTCTGCTGACCTATCCCGAGGCGAGGATCGTCTCGTTCGATGATCCCAAGCTAGGCATCGTCAGCCTGCGCGATACCTCGCACTACCAGGTAACGCGAGGGATTCTGGAGAGTCCCGAACGCTTCTGGAAACACCTTTCTCCGCGACAGTAGAGATACTCCGAACCTAAATCTTGCCGGCCGCCAAAAACTTCAGCCACACCGCCGGATCCTTCGTGAGCCCGGGATACGACGCCAGTATCTTCTCTTCGGCGTTCATGATCAGGTAATAGGGAATCGCCACCGTCTTAAACTTGGATTCCTGCAGCTTCTGGTTGGCCTCATCCTCCGGCGTGGTGCCGTCAGTGTAGAGTTCCACCAGAACCATGTCGCGCATGGCGGCATTGACCTCCGGGCGGGTGAACATGTTGGCCTTCATCCAATGGCAGTTGGTGCAGGCGTAGCCGGTGAAGTTGACGAAGACGGCCTTATTCTCCGCCTTCGCTTTCGCCAGCGCCCCTGCAAGGTCGTTCTTCATCCATACCAGACCGCCAGTGGAAGACGATCCGCTCCCGGCCGTCTCTTTCGCCAGCGGAATATAGGCCTCCAGTTCGCCCAGATTGCCCCCAAACATACCGGGAAGCAGGCTGAAGCTGAAGATCAAAAAGGCGACACCCGGAATCAGGCGAGGTACCGTGACTTCCTCATCCGGTTTGATCCCCTCCATCTTCAGGAAACCCAGCAGATAAAGGCCGGGCAGCGCAAAAAGCACAAACCAGGCGGCGAGGAAACGCTCACGAGACAAGATGTCCAGACGCATCACCGCGTCGATGATCGACAGATACTTGAACATCAGGGCCAGCACAACGAAGCCAAAGACGACTTTGATGCGCACCATCCAGCCACCCGCGCGCGGCATCTTGGCCATCACGCTGGGGAAGAGGGCCAGGAAGAAAAAGGGCGAAGCGAGTCCGCTGGCAAAGCTGGCCATCCCGAGCGCGGGTTGGAGTTTGTCGCCGCCCACGCTGGCGGCGAGCAGGGTGCCCACGAAGGGGCCGACACAGGCGAAGGAGGTGAGCGAGAAAGTTAACCCCATCAGCAGCGTGCTCAGGGTGCCGCCGCCGGAACTCGCCGCATTCAACTTGGTGAGCAATCCGCTCGGCAACGTGATCTCGAAGGCGCCCAGCAAACTGAGCCCCAAGGCCAGGAAGATCAGGCCGATAAAGCCGTTGATCCAAGGATTGGACCCGATCTGCAGCACGCCAAACGGACCCAGCGCCGCCGTAATCGCGAGCCCCATGCCAGTAAACAGCACCACGATGCCGAGGCAGAAGATGAAGGCCTGCTTCACCTGTTGCGCCCGCGTGGATTGCGGCTGATTCAGGAAGAAAGACATGGTGATCGGGATCATCGGAAAGACACAAGGCGTGAAGACGGCGGCAAGGCCGAGGCCGAAAGCGACCAGCAGAAACTGGGCGAGCCCTTCGGGGGCGGCCGGTTGCGCGGGCATCGGTTCGGCACCGGAATTCTCAGCCGGGATTTCCGTACGCCCGACACCGGCGGTATATCCGGCAGGCGGTTCGGACGGCGAGGCGGCCGCACCCGCTTGAACATTCAACGTAAACTCGGCGGTCTTGCGCTTCGGAGGCAGACACTGCTTGTCATCGCAGGCGGCATAGCGCACCTGCACCACGACCGTCACCGGCCCGATTGGGGCATCGGGTTTCAGACTCGCCTTCAGGTAGAAGTCGGCTTGGCCGGAATACTGCTCAGCCTGCGCGCCGTTGGGATCCACCTTGAGTTCGGGCTTCAGTTGGAAGGGATCGGCGGACGCGAAGACGGGGTTATCGGCGAGCTTGAAGGTGGTGGGAATGGAGGGGCGCGGCGTGGTGAGGGAGTACAGGTGCCAGCCCGGCTCAATAGTGGCCGACACTTTGATGAGCACCGTACTCCCGGGTGCGGCAGCCAAAGGCGCCTCCGCTTTCCACTGGATGGGATCGAGTTTCTGGGCCGAGACCAGCGCGGTTGTCAGGACGAGAGCGGAAAGTAGGCGCGGGGTCATCTAGGTTAATTCTATCGATCTCCGGCGCAGATTTATTCCCGCCGGCTTCCCCGTTCGGAAGCGCAAATACGAAACAAACCCAATTTCCAGGTTATCCGATCCATTTCAACAACTTGTCGCCACCTGATTGGAGAATAGCGTACGGGGTGAAGGAAACGGCGCGGGCGAACCGGCAGAAGCGGCGGAACGCGATGAGGATTCATGGGTTAGCGATATTTTGCATCGCTGTGACCAGGCTGACGAGTTGCCAGGAGTTTGCCAAGTCGGAGCGAGAATAGGCCAACCGGCGTTGCCTCCGTTTTCAGCTCCGGAGTCCTTCGTGGTCTTGACAATTTACGGAGCATATTCTAGTACTAGAATATGCCAGCGAAGGCGCTCACCGATGCGGACTTACTCGTGCTTGGTCTGCTCGCGGAGATGCCTCGGCATGGCTACGAGTTGGAGCAAGTAATCGACGATCGTGGCATGCGCGAGTGGACCGAGATCGGCTTCTCGTCGATCTACTTCGTGCTGAACAAACTTGAACGCCAGAAGCTCGTGAAAGCCGGGAAGACCTCCGGTGCGAAGGCGCGCAAGAGGTACTCGCTGACGGAACCGGGGACGAAAGCGGTGAAAGCGCAAAGCTTGAAAGCGCTGGGTGAATTCCGCGCCGTACGTTCTTCCGTGCTCCTCGGCATGATTCACTGGCCGCTGTTGGATCAGCCGGTGGCGCTGCATGCACTGGGAATGCGGGGGAAGGCGATTGACGACGAACGAGCACGCCTGGAGAAGTTGCACCTCTCTGGTCAGCCGCTGCCGGATCATGTGGATGCACTGTTCGAGTATTCACTGGGCCAACTGTCGGCGGAAGCGAAATGGGTAGCAGCAACCATCGCCTGCATGGAACGCAGGCCAGAACTGGGATAAGGCCCCAAGCATGCCAAGGAAACTATGGGAAAGACCCTGACTCGTGACGATACAAAGACGCTCTATCACCCCCCAGTGGACCGCTTCGTCGAAGTGGCCGTTCCACCCCTGTCCTATCTTGTGATCGATGGTGCCGGAGATCCTGCGGGTCCGGAGTATCGACACGCCGTGAAGTGGCTCTTCGCCTCGATCGTGCCGCTTCGCAAGATGGCGAAGGAACAACTGGGTGCGAACTTCGTCGAGCCTCCGTTGGAGGCCCTCTATTGGACGGATACCGAAGCAAATCTGGCTTGCACGCCGAAGCAAGAATGGCGATGGCGCACGATGATCGTGCTCGCGGACTGGATGGACAAAACGATCGTAGCCGATGCGATCGCAAATGCCAGCAAAGCGCTCGGCCAAGGGCCGTCGAGCTTGCGCAGAGAGGAAATTCATGAAGGCCGGAGCGTCCAGTTCACACACGTGGGTCCCCCTACTTCCGAGAACGCCATGGTGGCGCGCATGTACGAGGAGTATCTGCCTTCCAAGCACCTGGTGCCGAGCCACCCGTTCCACGAGATCTACTTGACGGACGCCACACGCGTAGCGCCTGAGAAGTTGAAGACGGTGTTGCGACAACCTGTGCGGCCATCCGAATAGACACCAGGCTGCTCTGGTCGAAGCTCGCTATCGCGACTACTCGTTCTTTATCCTTCTGAGCACGCCGTTCGAGGCCAACTTCCGGATAGCCGACGATCTGGACGGGGGTTGCGTTTGGATCAAGATCCGAACCACGCGAGAGTACGCCTAAAAACACCGAGAAATCCCTCCGGCGGCTGCTGGCCGGGCAGGTCAAAGCCATGATCACCGGACTCGACTCTGTCGAGAATCGCCTTCCGTCCGCGAGCGGCGAGTTCAGCACGCAAGACATCGAAAGCGCTGATGGGGTTTTGGTCATCGCGGGTTCCGTGCCCAAAGTAGAGGGCACTTCGCGAGCGAAGTGCCTCGTCAACGAGGGAGGTTCTCATGAAACTCGACCATTGCCGAAACGTCTGCCCCCAACAGAACCGCGACGTGCTGGAAGGGTCGCCCAGAACCTCCGTCCAGCATGGGTAGAGTTCCTTTTCTGGGTCGAGTCCTTTCTTTCGGAAGAACTCGCTCATGTGGAACAGATACGTTGGCCCACCTCCGGAGAGGGCCGCCACGTGAGTAATATTTCGTGCCAGGTTCGAGACGCGCAGTCCGACGATCGCTCCCTCGGAATGCCCAATCACCAGCGTGCGCGTTCGGTCAACCCCGGCGAACGTTCTCACGATTTCCAGCGCGCGAACGAGCGCGCCGGACCAACTATCGAGGGTATATTGCCGCACGAACTCCGGACGACAGTGCCTGTGGTCAGCCGGTTGCGCGGGGTTGTCCAGGTAGCGGACGCCGGGCTTTTCGACAACCATGATCCGGGCCGCCCCCGCACTGACTTCGTGCAGGATAGATTGCAGACCGCTGAGGATTCGCCCGTTCTCTTGAACGAATGGAGATCCGCAACCGGTGCCTTGAATGAAAAGCACGATTGGGCGCGGCCGACCTTCTATCTGCCCGGACAAGTAAAACGTCAGTTGCCCGCGGTCGACTGTGTATCGAAAAAATGGAGTGCCCTGGACCGGTGTGCCCGCCGGTGCGGCGGCCAGCGGCAAGATGGCACTCAAGCAAAAAATGAGCCTCCACATCATTCTCCATCAGCCTGACACTCCTAAGGCAGTCATCGCAAGGGGGCACCTCCGCCCGCGATTTGTCGCGAAGGGAAACCGCGAACTAGCCCTCGGCTGGCGGGCGTACTGGTTTCGGCGATGCGGCGCGGCCACACCAGGGACGAAGCCGACGACGGTTCCAGTCTCCGCTACGCTGTGCCGTTTTGCGGGTTCTATCTCAAAACGCACCCACAACGGCACGGACTTCGCGTGTGTTATGGTCGCATTGCCGGGTTGTTGAGAGAGGTCTGCAACTCTTAGGCTTAACGGAATGAAATCCCAAACCGGATTTCCGAAAAGCTATTCAAGTCTTGACGGCCGGGATAGCCGCGAAACTCCAGCCGGAAGGCGGCCCGCGGGCGAAACCACTGGTTGAAACCGCCGCCGACGTTTGCGTACAATCCCGTCTCGCCGCCAATACGGACTCCGGTAATGCCGCCCGTGGCAAACGGATCGAATCCAGTTTCGACGTGCCGTCGGAAGTGCACTCCGAGATTGCCAGAAGCGAGCAGGCCCGTACCGCTCTTTTGAAAGCCCCCCGCCTCTCCACCGATTGTTAAACGCGGCAGGACGGCGAATGTGCCACCCAAGCCATAACGAAGGGCACTCTGAAGTGACTTGTCGCCCATGGTTACCCCTGCAAATCCATAGCCGTGAGACTGCGCCATAGCAGATTGAACTGATCCGAGAACCAGAACGGCGAAAAGCACCAGGCGGGCGGCAAAACATTTCATGGGCTTCTATGAGCAGTTCTTTGGCCCAGTCAAGAGGCCGCCTGAATTCGGTGTACTGTGCTGATTCAAATAGTTCCAAACGAAGCTAGCGCTATCCCGCTTCACTGGCCGGGATGACCATCCACAGTCACTCGGTGGTTGATGGTCACTGGCAGTTATCGGAAACCGGCTATGATCGGCTCGAACCAACTATGCAGTCGACCGCGTCCGTCTGCGATTCGGTACCGATCAGTCGCACAGTGTCGAGCGATGCGCATCAGCTCCAGCGCAACGCACTACTCGGAACTTGGCGGGCGTTTCACGATAGAACCAGCCTGACGGCCCAAAGTGGAGCGCAATTGGGCTCCCGGCTGTCGGTCGGCCGACTAGCGAGAGGTGGCTGGATTTCTAGGAGGCGCCCGCTAGAGTTTGGTCGCGGCGAGTTCTTCTTCGATGCGTTCGTTGATGCGGCCGCGCGCGTAGTCGGCGGCGACGCGGATCGCGTTCTTGATCGCGTTGGCGTTCGAGCGGCCGTGGCAGATGATACAAACGCCCTTCACCCCGAGCAGCGGCGCGCCGCCGTATTCGGAGTAATCGAAGCCTTTGCGGAACTCGTTGAAGCCGTTGCGCGCCAGCACGGATCCAATCTGGCGGGTGATGGTGCTCGACAGAGAATCCTTCAGTTTGTGGCGGATCACTTCCACCAGCCCTTCGCTTACCTTGAGCGCGACATTGCCGATAAAGCCGTCGCAAACGATGACGTCGGCGTGACCGTTGTAGAGGTCGCGGCCCTCGACATTGCCGATGTAGTTGATCGGCAGCTTCTTCATCAGCGGTTGCGTCTTATGCACCAGATCGTTGCCCTTGTGGTCCTCTTCGCCGATGGACAAGAGGCCCACGCGGGGATGCTTCACATGGAAAATGACGCGGGAATAGAGTTCGCCCATGATGGCGAACTGGGCGAGCATCTCCGGGCTGGAGTCGACATTGGCGCCGACATCCACCATGACGCAGGGCTTGCTTTTCGCAGTGGGGAAGACGGCGGCGAGGGCGGGCCGGTCAACACCGGACACCATGCCCTGGACGGTTTTGGCGGTCACCATCACCGCGCCGGTATTACCGGCGGATACCAATCCTTGAGCGGTGCCTTCACGAACCAGACGCGAGGCGACCCGGATGGAGGAGTCTTTCTTGGAGCGCATCGCCTTGGAGGCGCTGTCCTCCATGGTGATCACTTCGCTGGCATGGTGGATGACGATGGGCAGGCCTTCCCAATCGCCTTGATGGGACGACAATTCGCGCCGGAGGACTTCTTCCTGACCGACGAGAATGACGCGGACGTTGTGTTCAACGACCGCCTGAATTGCGCCCTCAACCTCGGGCTTCGGGGCATGATCCCCGCCCATGGCGTCGACGGCTATGGTCAGCATGAACCCAGGAGTTTAGGCTTCTGCGACTTCGATCACTTCGCGGCCGGCCTTGCCGTACTTGCCGCACTTGGGGCAAACACGATGGGGGAGCTTCGGCTCAAAGCAATGGGGACAATCGGTGAGGCCGGGGACGCGCAGGGCATCGTGAGCGCGGCGGGTGGAGGTGCGGCGCTTGGAGTGACGTCTTTTAGGATTAGGCATGGATTTCGATCCGTACTTCTATAATTTACTTCCCGGCCTTCAAGCCAGGCTTAAAACTCTTTAACGCCTCCCAACGGCTTTCCACCGCCGGAGCGACACAGGAGCATTGCTGCTCATTCAAACTCAAACCGCAAATCGGGCACAAGCCCCGGCAATCTTTACGGCAAACGCGCTGCGCGGGCAACGCCAGCAGGATCTGCTCCCGCAAAATATCGATCAGCGAGATGCCGTCGCCTTCATAGAAGCCGACATCCGCGTCCGCCGCTTTCAATCCGACCTCCACCCCGCCTTCCAGTTCTTCCATGGGACGGTAATAAAGGTCGAATTTTTGCCGGATCTCCTCGCCCGCCGGTTCCAGGCAGCGATCGCACGGGGCGTTCACGCGAACGCGAAATTCCCCGCGAACATGGATCTCGCTCACCGAGTCCAGGAATTCTGCAACTCCCTCGGCGGTCAGCGGCCCAGCCTGTTGAAGCTCGGGATCCAGGAGATCGACCTCTCCAGGCGCAAAGGCAACCTCAAACCGGTTTGGCTTTAACTCAAGGTCCCTGATCTTAAAAAACATTAGAACCCTAATCCAAACTCAGTGTGGCCGACCGGGCACCAAGCCCGAGTGGCGGAGAAACGAACCCTCTGAGTATAGCGCAGAATTTCCGCTTTTCGCGAGGCAACCCCGTAAAGTGCTTCTTTTGTTCACTTTCGCCCTTTCGGCGCTAGTCTGCTAGGGTAATAGATGGATGCGCCGGTTTGCTTGGTTGCTTGTTATTGCGATTCTCGGCATCGTGATCTCCGTTGGCAACTCTTACTTGCGCCAGAAGCAGATCACGGCGCGCAATGCCCCCGCGAAGCCCGCGCCCCTCGGGATGGGTCTCTCCGCCAAAGCCTCCAAGTGGGAATGGGCGAACAACCAGGGGGACAAGCCGAAATCCCTCATCCGCGCCTCCAGTTTTCGCGAGATCAAAGATCCTCCGTCCACCGAGCTTGAAGGCCTGGAATTGCTGCTCTACGATGCAACCGGCACCAAGTACGACCTGGTGGAGAGCGCCCAGGCACGCTTCACGAAGGGGGACCGGGTCCTCTTCTCCGAAGGTGATGTCCGGATCACGATGGGCATTCCGGAGGATGGCCCCAAGCCCAACCGCGTTCTCGAAATCAAGAGTTCGAGCGTCCGGTTTGAACTCGACTCCAACAAAGCCTCCACCGATAAGCCGGTCTGGTTCAAGTTCGGCCAGGGCGAAGGCCAGGCCGTCGGCGCCGACTACGACCCGGCCCTGCGCGAACTGAACTTACGTAGCGCGGTCGCCCTTACCTGGCACGCCGGCGAGAAGACCATGCACGTTGAAGCCGGGGAGGCCCTCTACAAGGAACTGGAAAGCAAGGTCTATCTCAAGCCCTGGGCGAAGCTCACGCGCGACACACTCGTTCTGAACGCCAAGGACTCCGTCGTTGAGCTCGACCAGGGGATCGTGCGCCGCGTCGATGCGAACCAAGCTGTGGGCACCGAGCAGCAAAAGGGCCGTTCACTCGAGTATGCCGCCGACGCCCTGCGCATCGACTTCAATGAAAAGGGCCAGGCCCAGAAGATTGAGGGCAACGGCGCGGCGCGGCTCATTTCGGGCAATGATCGCGAACGCACGGTGATGAGCGCGGGCCGCGTTCAGCTCGATTTCATCGCCACGGACGCGGCCAGCACGCTGCAAAAAGCTTTTGCACAAGGCAAAGCCCGGGTGGAGGCCAAACCCGTGCCGAAACCCAAATCGATTCCCGCCGAAACCAAGGTCCTCTCGAGCGATTCCATCGAATTGGTGATGCGCCCAGGCGGCGAGGAGATTGACCGGATGGAAACGCATGATCCCGGCGTGATCGAACTGATTCCGAATGCTCCCACGCAACGCCAGCGCCGACTGGAAGGCGAGCGGCTCTACATGACTTATGGCAAGAACAATGTTCTGGAAAAGCTTCGCAGCGTAAAGTCGTCCACGCGCACTGAACCGGCCGCGCAGCCAGCCTCCAAAGCGCCGCCGGTGCTCACCTGGTCCCAGGACCTCGAAGCGTTTTTCTCGCCCACTTCCGGCGAACTGGCCAGGCTTGAGCAGTGGACAGGTTTTCGCTATCAGGAAGGTCCGCGGCAAGCCACCGCGGACCGCGCCTCGCTGGAGCAGGCCAAAGGGGAGATCAACCTCACCGGCAAGGCCCGCGTTTGGGACCCCAGCGGATCGACTGACGCCGACACCATTCTGCTGGACCAGAAGTCGGGCGATTTCACCGCCAAGGGCCAGGTACGCAGTGTCCGCGAAGGGGAGCGCAAGGCCAACGCCGCGGGCCTGATGAATGGCAGCGAGCCCGTTCGAGCCACCGCCAACGAGATGTACTCCACCGCGAAGAATACGCTGGTGCGCTACGAAGGCCGCGCGGTGATGTGGCAGGGCGCCAATCGCCTCAGCGCCAATCGCATCGACATTGACCGTCCCGCGCAAAAGCTCAAAGCCAATGGACAGGTGGTCAGCCAGCTATTGGACCGGCAGGCGAGTGCGAAGGGACAGGTATTCACCATCGTCCGCGCACCCGAGTTGCTCTACTCCGACAAGGATCAGTTCGCACACTACCGTGGCGGGGGCGTGGTCCTCACGCGGCCCGGTTTGCAGGTAAAGGGCCAGGAGATTCGCGCCTATCTTTCGTCGAACGAAAACTCGGAATCAAACTGGGAAGGCCCGAACGGCGGTCTCGAGAAGGCCTTCGCCGATGGCAAGGTGGAAATCGTCGAGACTCGCGATACGAAGAGCCGTCAAGGCTGGGGCGACCATGCCGAATACTATGTGGGCGAAGCTCGTTTGGTGCTGGAAGGCACGCGGCCTAGAATGGTCGATTTGCTTGCCGGCGTACCGCAGCGCACTACTGAAGGCAAGAGCCTGGTCTGGTTCGCCAACAACGATCGCCTCATCGTCGACGGCGAAGAGAACCGCCGCGCCGTGACGAATCTCATCAAGAAGAAATAACGGCGTATCATGCACGAATGCACCTCGTGCTCGCACTTGCCGCGCTTAGCCTCGACTGGATCGCGCCCCCTGACCCGCGCTTGCCCGTCCACGGTCTCCCTTGGTACGCCGAGAACAAAGGCGAGCCCATTCGCCTGCCCCTGCGGCTGAAAGAGACCCTGCCCCCCGCGGTCTGGAACCTGGGCCTGTCGCCCAGCGGCGGCCGCATCCGCTTCCGTACGGACTCCAGCACCCTCAAAATGCGCCTGGAGTTTCCTTCGCCACCCAACATGGCCAACATGCACGCCTTCGGGCAAACCGGTATCGACCTCTACCTCGACGGCGCTTATCACTCCACGGCCATCGCCCCCAAGGATGCGGCGGCCGGCAAGATCATCGAGCACGTCTTCTTCGAGAACCTGCCCAAGCAGGATCGGGAGCTTACGCTTTACCTGTCGCTGTATAAGCCCGTCAGCGTGAAAGCGATCGGACTGGATGAAGGCTCCGCGCTCACCAAGGCTCGCCGCTTTGCAGCCGCGAAACCGGTGGTCTTCTACGGCACCTCCATCACGCAGGGTGGCTGCGCCAGCCGCAGCGGGCTCAGCTATCAGGCGATCCTCGCGCGTCAGCTCAACCTGGACTTCGTCAACCTCGGCTTCTCCGGCAACGGCAAAGGCGAGCCAGCGGTGGCCAGTATGGTGGCCGAAATCGATGCTTCGGTCTTCGTGCTCGATTTCTCGCAAAACAACCCCACCATCGAAAGCCTGCGAGAGGTCTATGCGCCGTTTCTGGACACCGTGCGGAGGAAGCACCCCACCACGCCGATTATCGCCATCACACCCATTGCGATGGCGCGCGAGCAGGCACGCATCCCGCTGATGCGTGAGCATATCCGCGAAGTGGTGAAGGCGCGCATCAATGCCGGCGACCGGAACCTCACTCTCGTTGAAGGCCTGTCGTTATTGGGTCCGAGTCAGCTCGATGGCCTGGTAGATGGCGTCCACCCCAACGACCTCGGCTTTCAATGGATGGCCGACGGCCTCGCCCCAAAGATTGCGGACGTCCTGATGCTGCCGCCCCCGGTGCTGGTAGACGATCGCCGGGTCACCGTCACCTCGGAAGTTCTTGCCCAGCAGAAGCGCGCGCAGATCGTCAGCTACATCTGGGGCCCAGCGGGCGTGCCCAAAACACGGCCGGCTTCCGTCGACAAGAACGGCACCAGCCCGGTGAAGGACCTCAAGCATCTGAAATCCGTCGACACGTACTCGATTCGCATGGACGCCGGCCAGGAAAACACCACCCACCACTTCCTGCCGCTGAAGCCAAACGGCCAGTTGATCGTTTTGCAGCATGGCCACGCCTGCACCTTCGACGATGCCGCCGATCCACGCGGCGCAGGTATGGCGCACGCCATTGACCGGTTCCTTGAAGCGGGCTACGCGGTGCTCGCCGCCTACATGCCCCACATGCGTCCCGGGGATTGCCGCACGCTGCCGCACGGAGAGCTCTTCGCGCTGAAACCCGAAAGCGGCAATGCCCTCAAATTCTTTTTGGAGCCCGTGGCGATCAGCCTGAATGCGATCCGGGGCCGCTATAAGAAAGTACATATGGCTGGCCTTTCAGGCGGCGGCTGGACGACGACCCTCTATTCCGCGATCGATCCTTCGATCACCTACAGCTTCCCGGTAGCCGGCAGCATTCCGCTCTATCTGCGGACCGGCGATTCGGTAGGCGACAAAGAGCAGTATCTGGCCCCGTTCTACAGCTTCGCGGGCTACGGCGACCTATACGCGCTCGGCGCCTGGGGCCGCCGACAAGTGCAGATCCTGAATCGCCGCGACGACTGTTGCTTCGGGGAACGGCAGCACAACGCCGTGCGCCATGGCCTGGATTACGAAGCAGCCTATCGTGTCTACGAAAAGGCAGTGAGGGAAGCACTGGGCACGCGAGGCGCGTTCGCTTTGGAGATCGACGACACCGCTCCACGCCACATGATTTCGCCCGCAGCCGTGGAGCAAATGCTGACCCACCTACGGCGGTAGAGAATAGTGTGTGGACCACATCAAGCGCCGTGACCTGCTGGACCTGCTCGCCTTGGGCGTAATTTGGGGCGCATCCTTCCTCTTTATGCGAATCGCGGTACCGCAGTTCGGCGCTGTGCCCATGGCCGCAACCCGCGTCGCGACTGGCGCCGCCTTCCTTCTCCCGCTCCTGCTGATGAAGGGCGGCTTTCTGCCGCTCGCCGGACGACTGCCGCAACTCTTCGTGCTCGCCTTGGCGACACAGACCGTGCCCTTCGCGCTCTTCGCCTACGCCTCGGCGCACCTTCCCGCCGGCACGTCGGCGATCTTGAACGCAACGGTGCCCCTGTTCGGTGCGCTCATCGGGGCCGTGGCCTTTTCCACGGTACTCAAGCCGCGCGCCATCGCCGGACTGATCTGCGGTTTCTGCGGCGTCGTGCTGCTGATCCTGAATCGCGGCAGCGGACCGGCGATCGCCGCCTCGCTCTATCCGGTACTTGCCTGCCTGGCCGCCAGCCTCTGCTACGGCTTCGCCGCAAATTTCGCGCGTCGCCATTTCAACGGGATCGATCCCATCGCCACCACCACCGGCTCGCAACTCATCTCGATTGGCCTGCTCGCCCCCTTCGCGCTCGCCAATCTGCCTGCCGCGAATCCGAACTTACTCGCCTGGGGCTGTGTCATGGTGCTGGGAATCTTGTGCACAGCGATCGCGTATCTCATTTACTACCGCCTGATTCGCAACGCCGGACCCACGTTCACGATGTCTGTGACTTACTTGGTGCCGATGTTCGGAGTCATCTGGAGCGCGTTATTTATCCACGAAGCTATAACTCCGCTCATGTTGCTCAGCGGCGGAATCATCCTGGCGGGGGTCGCTTTGACAATCCAGCCTTCGTGAGACGTTAGCCGTCCACCAGAAAACGGGTAAACTCGTTTTCGCCGTGGACATCAGTCAAGCGCATGTCGCGGCTCTGATAAAAGTAAGTCAACTTCAGATGGTCCATGCCCAGCATCCGAAGGATCGTGGCGTTAATGTCGTGAGAGACCACGGGATTCTGAATGGGCCGCAGACCGAATTCGTCCGTTGCGCCCAGCACTCGGCCACCCTTGACGCCGGCCCCCGAAAACCACATCGAGAAGGCGTAGGGATGATGGTCGCGGCCGTTGCGACCTTCAGCAAGCGGCGTTCGGCCGAACTCACTACCCCAGATCACCAGCGTCGAGTCGGAGAGCCCGCGAGCGGCCAAGTCTTTCAGTAAGCCGGAAATGGGCTTATCGGTCTTCGCCGCCATTTTCGTGTGCGAGCCGGTAAGGTCGTTGTGCGCACCGTCCCAGTCGTCGCCGAGGTGTGTTCCGGAGTAGAGATGAATAAATCGGACCCCGCGCTCCACTAGGCGGCGAGCCAGCAGACACTTGCGGCCGAAGTCATCGGAAAGTCCTTCTCCGATGCCGTACAGACGCTTCGTCGCCTCGGTTTCCTTGCTGATGTCCACCGCATCCGGCGCTTCGGACTGCATGCGGAAAGCGAGTTCGTAGGACTCCAGCCGCGCTTCAAGATCACTATCGAAAGGACGCTCGGAGAGGTGCTGGCGGTCAAGATCGCCGAGCAGATCGAGCGTGGCCCGCTGAGTCGTCTGGCTCACGCCTTCCGGGCTTGCCAAATCGAGCACCGGACTCTTACCGCCACGAAACATCGTTCCCTGATAGACGGCCGGCAGAAACCCCGCACCGTAGCCCTGCGGACCGCACTTCATCGCGCCATCCGTCATGACGACGAAGGCCGGTAAGTTCTGATTCTCTGAGCCCAAGCCATAACTCACCCAGGAGCCCAAGCTGGGCCGACCCGGAAACTGTGATCCGGTGGCGTGCAAGTACATCGCCGGCGCATGGTCAAAGGCATCGCCGTGGCAGGAGCGGACCATTGCCAGTTCATCCGCATGGCCGGACATGTGCGGAAACAGGTCAGAAATTTCGATGCCCGATTGTCCTCGTGGACGGAATGGCCAAGCGTTGCCGCGCGCCAGAGCCTTCGTGAAATCAATGCGGCTGGTCTTGAGGCCCTTGACGAAACTGGCCGGCAGCGTCTTGCCGGAGAGGCGATTCAACTCGGGCTTCGGATCCCACGTATCGACATGACTCACCCCGCCGTGCATGTACAGGTAGATCACCGACTTCGCACGAGCCGTCTGATGTGGCGCCTTGGGCGCCAAGGGACTCGTAGCGCCATAGCTCGATGGCAGTAAGGAAGCGGCGGCCACCGCGCCAAAACCTCTTCCGGCGGCAGCTAGAAAATCACGACGTGACTTAGTCAACATAGAGAAACTCATTTAAATTCAGCAAAGCACGGACTAACTCAACCAACGCCTCGGTCCTGCCGCCTGCATTCTTACTCTGGGTGGTGAGAAATGTTTCTGCCCGGGCCAGTTCCGCCTCGTTGGGTTCACGCACCAGCACCTGCTGCCACACACTCGCGATCGCAGTACGATTTTCCTGCGGAGCCAGCTTCAAGGCCATGGCCCGCGCGCGCTCCATCGTCAACACGCCGTTCAGCAGGGTGAGTGACTGCGGCGCCGTCGTGCTCGACTCGCGGCGAGAACAAGTCAACATGGAGTCCGGCGAATCGAACACTTCCATCATCGGCATGCGGAAGGTACGCTTCTGAATCAGATAAAGACTACGCCGTAGGTGTTCGGATGAATCGGCCGTCAGCACCCAGGCGCTCTCAGGACGTTGTGTCAGAGTCGCCTTCTCCTCAGGCGTAAGCGGTGGAACCACGGGACGCCCACCAGCTTTTAAGTTCAGCACTCCCGTCGCGTGCAGCACCGAATCGCGCACCTCATCAGCATTCAAGCGTCGACGGGAGAAGTGCGAAAGCAACAGATTCAATGGGTCGCGATCGTTCGCCGCCTTTGATGCCACGGAGGTCTGCTGGTAGGCCGCTGAAGTCATTATGAGGCGATGTAACTGCTTTAAGGACCACCCACGCTCCACGAACTCCGCAGACAGCCAGTCGAGCAGCTCCGGATGGGTCGCCTTGCCACTACGCGTACCAAAGTCACTGGGCGTCGCAATCAGTCCCCGGCCAAAGTGATACTGCCACACGCGATTCACCATCACCCGCGCCGTCAACGGATTGCTGGGGTCAGTAATCCACTTGGCCAGCGCCGCCCGCCGGCCAGTGGTGGGCATCAACGGAATGGGCCCGGTGGCTTCGCGCTTCTCCGCGGGAGGAGGCACCTCGCCACCGCCAAGAACCGTAAAAAAGCCAGGTTGTACTTCACGTTCTGGCCGGGAACCGCGCGACGGTAGAAACGTGCGGGGCGCCACATTCCAGGAATCAGCGATGCCGCAGGCAAAAGGCTTCGGCCGATAGTCCGCGTACATCTGCACGAGTGACTTCTCGATTTCGTGCAGTTTGGCGGTTTCTTCCGGAGACAGGCAGGCACGCACATCGTCGTCGCTCACCCGAGCGGCTCGCTGATACTGCGTCGCCAGTTCGCGCTGGCGCTGTGTACGTTCACCATCGGACAACCGCAGGGCCTCTCGCGCTTCCGCCGGAATCCTGGCGTTCTTCTCGGTACGCACGTGATCCTGACAGCGCGCCTGCACCGCGCGAATCTGGTCGCCGGTCTCGCGCAGCTTCCATTCCCGCACGTTCTCGGCAACATCGAAACCAAGCGAGGAGAGCCGGTTGAGCGCCACCTTGGTCTTCACGGCCGGCGCAAAGATGGCCCGCACGCGGTAGTAATCTTCCTGCGAGATGGGGTCGAACTTATGGTCGTGGCACCGGGCGCAGCCAGCCGTCATGCCGAGAAAGACGGAAGAGGTGGTGTCGACGTAGTCCGTCAGCACCTCTTCGCGGTTGATGTCGGCCTGGTCGGGAAAAAGGTCGCGGTTCGGCCCCACGCAGTAGATTCCCGTGCCGGTATGCGCAACCGGGTCCTCCGGAAACAACTCATCGCCCGCAATTTGCTCACGAATGAATCGGTCATACGGTTTGTCCTCGTTGAGCGACTGCACCACCCAATCCCGGTAGCGCCAGGCGTCGTTGATGTAGCTGTCGAGTTCAAAGCCGGCGGTATCCGAATAGCGCACCAAGTCAAGCCAATGGCGGCCCCACTTCTCGCCGTAACGGGGCGAGGCGAGCAACTTGTCAATTAGCTTGGGCCAGGCATCGGGCGACTTGTCTTGAGTAAACTCACGTACCTGCGCCAAGCTTGGCGGTAGGCCCCATAGGTCAAGGTAGGCCCGCCGCGCGAGCGTCGCCCGGCTAGCGGGTTTGCTCGGTAAGAGAGCTTCCGCCTTCAACCTTTGCAAGACGAACTCGTCTACCGCATTCGCAACCCGCGCGTCGCCGGATTTCGGAACCGTCGGCCGTTTCACCTTCTGGAAGGCCCACCACGTGGAAATCGGCCCGGCGGCTGGGCCTTCCGCCGCCGGCCAAACCGCACCCGCGTCCACCCAACCGCGAAGGACGGCCACCTCCGCCGGGCTCAGTGACTTATTGGGCGGCATCGCGAGCTTGCCCTTGCGTTCCACCGCCTCAATCAAGCGGCTCTGTGCGGCTTTCCCCTCGATCACCGCCGGACCGCCTGAGCCGCCTTTCAACATCGCCGCGCGGCTGCTCAGGTCGAGCCCCGAAAGCGCCAGTCCCTTCGAGTGACAGGAGGCACAATTTGCGCGAAGAATCTCCAAAGCTTGTCCAGCCTCGGAGTCAACGGCCCACAGAGTGGCCGGCAGGGCGGCAAGGAGAATCCAGCGCATCGGTCTCTTCAATCTATTACTTTTGCGCAACGGATGTGCCGGCGGTAATCGCTTTGATTTCGGACATCACGTTCTCGGGCTCAAAAACGCTGGCCCAATCCGGCTGGAAAAGCTTTGTCTTGCCGCGAGCAATCGCCATCAAAGCCCCGTCGGAGTACGGCGAATTGATGTAACCCCACAGGATGCCGATACTCACCTTAATGTGCCCCAACAAAAACTCCCTCGCGGCTTCTTCCGGCACACCGCGCTTAATCGCCTCGTCCATGGCCTCTCGAATGATCGTCATGCACGTGGCCGCCACCGTCTCCGACAGGGCGGGCTCCAGAATCGCCATTTGCTCCACCGTCACCCGGTAGGCATTCATCACCGGCGCAAACATCTGCCTCGCCAGCGCTTCGCCGGTCGCGTAGTCTGCTTCCGGCCCCTGCATCAACGCGCAAACGATGTGCTGCTTGGCTTTGATGGCCCCGAAGAAGTCCATCTGCGCCTCGCGTTCGGTTTCGTCATGGATCACCGGCGGGTGGCAGGGGTGCGTAATGAAGTAGGAGATATCGGAGCGAGCCGGCAGTTCACCGCCGTGAGGAGCGGCCGGATCCAGGCAGATCACGATGGCTCCTGATTTCAGGCCCGGAACGATGCTCGGCGCCACCTTGCCGATCAACGAATCGGGAAGTGCCAGGATGGCGACATCCGCCTCGCGAACGGCATCGGCGTGCGGCGTCACGTCCAGTCCGCGTGCCCGGAGCCGCTCAATTCCGGCCGGATTCACCTCCACATACAGGAGACGGTGGGCCAAATCCTTGAGGTTGTCTGTGATGCGGCAGCCCATCTTGCCGCCGGCTCCGAAGAGTGCAATGGTTTGGGTCATTTGGTTCTGACAATTTATCACAAGTGGTGTGATGAGTACATCACGCTCCGGCGCGAACCTGCCCGAAAAGTGACTCCCCCCCGACCTGCCCACCCTTGAGAAGGATCTCCCTGCCGTCGACCGACGGATCATCTGACCAGATTCGGCACAGTGGCGACCCCGGCGCGAAGGGACGCACCATGGTGAGCGCCTGAATACCCAACGCCCGACCGGCGTGACCCGAGGTGTCGCCGCCCGCGATCAGAATTCGGTCAACCCCGCTCCGGCGGGCCAGTTCGGCGGCCAGCGACCCCAGACGCTCGCCGATTCGTTGGCCATCTGAATTCACCACGTCCGCCGGCCCCGCCGCGGTGTAAACCACCGGACTCTGCCCTTGCGCCAGAACCGCTCCCGCCAATTGCCGCACCCGCTCACACTCACCCTCACCCGAAACGAACCGAACCGGGTCCACAGCGACCCCGGCGAAGCCATGCTGCAAAGCCCAGCGAATCTGCTCGCCGGTACCCGGCGAGCAACTCCCCGAGACCACTAAGAGACGGTCCACCGGCTTGGCAACAGGCAGGGCGGGCGCCGGGCCCAGAAGGCCTTGCGCCTGCCACCACGCAATCAACGCGTACTCGACACCAGAAGATCCCGCCACGAACAGCGGGGCTTGGCCACAGGACTCCCAGATGGCTCGGCCAGCCTCTCGCACACTGGCCGCATCCAAAGTGTCGAACAGCACCAGCGGCATCTGCCCCGCCAGGCGCCGATACCCCTCCAAGCCACTCCCGGCCTGCAACTGCAGGACGTCCACCAGCCCACACGGAAGCGACGTCTGCTGCGCAAGATGGCGCCGCAGGTCACTCTCCCGCATGGGCGTAACCGGATGACGGGACATCGTGGGATGCCGATCGAGTCGATGCGTCTCGTCCTGCACCGACGCGAAGAGATTCCCAAAAACCACATAGCGTCTCAACGCCGGAGCGCCCACCACCAGCGGAACCGTGCCGTTGCCGAAAGCCTGCCGCCCCACCTCCACCGCACAGCCAATGCTGCCGTGCGTCGGTGAACTGTCGAACGTCGAACAGACCTTGTAGTGACAGAGACGCGCGCCGAGTTCCCGCAAAGCCGCAAACATCGGGGGCAGGTGCTCGCGCATCCAGGTAGGCGACTGGCTACGGCTGACTCCCGCCACCCCAACCGCTTGGCAATCTGGAAAGCGCCGCAGGTCATCCAGACTCGGCGGTTGCAGAAACAGGACGGTCGGAACGCCATGCACCGTAAGCGCCTCCATCACATCGGTGGAGCCGGTGAAGTCGTCACCGTAGTAGGTCAGCAAAAGCCGGTTCGTCATCCGGCATACTTCTCCAGCGCCTGCCGCAACTCGGTGTGGGTGGCCGCCTGCTGTTCCAGACTGATGCCGCTCATTGCCGCTTCCCAGGCTTGCCGCATCGCGCGGACGCCGGCCGCCACGCCTCCCGGATGGGCCACCAAACCGCCACCAGCGGCATAGATCAGGTCCGCGCTGCCGAGTCCGCTCCAGGTGTCGTGGACTTGCCTGACCGTCTGTCCGGATGAAAACACCGGCATCACTTCACAGCCGCGGCCCTCGCCCGAGAACATCGGCGACAGGCACTCCCGCGCCGACGCCAGCACCGACTCATCCGGTTCGCAGAACTTGTTGCGCAATCCGTTCACGTGCATATGGTCCGCGCCCGCCAATCGCCAGATCTTCTGATAGGCAAGGTACCCCAACCCGATGTGCGGCGACCGCTGAAATAGGCCCCAGCCATTCCGGTGAGCATGAATCGCCAGCCGGCAATGCCGCCGCAAATACGCCAGCCCGGGCAGGCCCACACTGTTCAGACTCACCATGACGCAAGTGCCGTTCGCCCGCTCGACCAAGTCATGCCGCGCCAGCATCTGATCAATCTCACCCGTTAGATTGAAGGCAAACATGACCCTCTTTCCCGTGCGTTCAGCGTGATCACGGATTACCCCCATGACTGCCTCAACGCGCTCGGCAAAAGGACAGTGTGGGCCGTCGGCTTGGAGTTCGTCGTCTTTGATGAAGTCGATCCCGCCCTCGACGAGCTGTTGCACCAGGGCCGCAGTCTCTGCCGGCGAAAGCCCGACGCTAGGCTTCACGATGGTCCCGATCAGGGGGCCATCAGCCACACCGGTCAGCCGCCGTGTCCCCTCGACGCCAAATTGTGGGCCCAGATAAGCATCCCGGAAGGGCTCTGGCAGCGTGAGGTCCACCAGCCGCAGCGCCGAGAATTGCTGCAGTTCAAAGAGATTTCCCGCAACGGTCGCCCACAGATTCGGTAAGCTCGGGCCTAGGTTGGCAATCGGCCAGGAGAGCAGCGTTTCTGCTCGCCGCCACACCGGCGAGGCTACACCTTTCGGCGACGCCGCCCCAGGCAAAGATGGCTGTGCACCTGAGCCCGTCTCTCGAATCCACTCAATACGCGCTCCGCTTCGTTCCTTCAGCTCTGCTGTCTCGCCGGGAATCTGTAGAAAAGTGCCACTAGACTGCTCGCCGGCCATGACGCCGATCGCGTCCTCCAGCGGAAACGAGGTTTCAACTTCATAGCGTGCATAGATCCGGTCATAGCGATTCATGAGATAAATTGGTATACTTAGGATACCATAGGACCGGCGCTCACAATTTGCCCACTAAGTGTACGAAAATCAGACCAGAGATCATGAGCACTCAACCCATCGTGCGCCGTAAGCTGGCCGACGAGGTACGGGATCGTCTGCTCACCATGATCCGCAGCGGCGAATTGCAACCCGGCGACCGGCTGCCCTCCGAACGGGACCTCATGGCTCGCTTTGCTGTGGGCCGGCCGGCCGTGCGTGAAGCACTGCAATCTCTCGGCTCAGCCGGACTCATCGAAATCAGTCACGGCGAACGCGCCCGCATCGCAGTGCCGGATACCCGCAACATGTTCGATCGCATCGGTCAAACCATGCTGCATCTACTGCAAACTTCACCCACCACCCTCGAGCACCTGAAAGAAGCCAGAATACTTTTCGAAGTCGGCATGGTGAAGACCGCCGCCCAGAATGCGACGCCGGCGGACATCTTAAACCTGGAACACGCCCTGGAACAGCAACGCGCCGCGTTGGAGGACGCCCCGGAATTCGTGAAACGCGATATGGCGTTTCACACCGCCATCGCCGCGATGAGCGGCAACAGTGTCTGCGTCATCCTGAGCGAAGCCATGCTCGACTGGCTCTTCAATTTCCGGCGCGACCTTCTGCGCCTGCCCGGCTCGGAGTTCATCACCCTGGCCGAGCATCAGCGTCTGTTAGCCGCCATCGCCGCGCATGACGTTGCCGAAGCCGAACAAGCCATGTTAGACCACCTCACCCGCGCGAACGAACGATACCGGATTCTGGAAGACGCCATGAACCAGCGTCAATCGCCGGGTGGCGAAACGGACGTTTAGCATCGCCCGTTAGCGCACGGGCTGAGCGGCTGGCATTTCACGATTGAGACGGACGATCGTCGCCCGCTCGCGTGCTGCGTCCTCCGGGCGCCGCAACTGCTGATAGAGCCTCGCCAGCAAGACATGGGCGCCCCGATGTTCGGGCTCCGTCGCCACCACCTTTTCCAGCATGGCCACGCCGCGGCAGGCTCGCCCCGAGCCTGAGTCAATTGTGCCAACAGGAACAGTGCGCGGTGATCGTCCGGCCGGGCCGCCACCGTCTGCGATAGCAAGGCCAGCGCATCACCGGGGCGATTCCGCTCTTTGTAAGGCCAGCCCAAAAAGGCGGCGGCGTTGTTGTCCTGTGGATTCTCTTGGAGGGCGGACTCCAGCACAGGAATCGCATCATTCAGCCGGTTCGCGAGACAGAGGGTAACGCCTAACATGGAGCGCACCCCCGGCAGCTTCGGCCCAAGTTTGAGGGCCGCCTCCAACGCGGAAACCGGCGCCAGCGTAGTCACCGCGGGCCATTGAGTGAGACCCGCGCATGAAGTGGCCCTCGGCGCTGAGGTCACCACGCAAGTTGGTCTCGAGAATCCGCTTGGCCGCGTCCAGGTCAATGATGCCAACGTATGTCGAGACGAGAGTGTAAGCCGCTTGCCGTGGATTGGATCTTCCCAGCGCACCTGCTCCAATTGCCGGATGCCCGCCGGTAGATTCCCTCGCTGAAGCTCGCAGATGCCCAACAGATATCGGGCGCATGTGGCCCGCGAATTCTGGTTCAGTATTCCGCGATAGGCGGACATGGCGGTCTCGAGATCGCCAGCCTTCTGCGCCCGAAGGCCAATTGCGAAACGCTCCTGCATGGTGTCGGCGGAGGAAGCCGCCGCCAACCACGCCAAAATGACAGCCGCCAGACGCATCAGAAGCTACCGGGATCGCCTCCGCACGGCCTACCCGAATCACGCTAGTCGGCCAGTGCCCGCAGGGGTTCCTGAATCTCTCGCGCATCGCGCGCAGCCATGCGGACCCATACGGTGTGCGCGCCGCTATCCAGCCGTAGCGGAATGTGCCGATCGCCCAGCCGCACGCCGTCCAGGTCAATCTCCGTCTCCTCGACCGCCTGGTCGTAAGTGACGGTGACTTGGTAACTGGCGCCGCGGGGACGATAAGTAAAGGAGTAAGTGGTCCAGGATTCGGCCACACAGGGCTCCACCGTAAAGGTATCTCCGGAGATACGCAGGCCCAATACACTTTCGATCCAAACGCGATAAAGCCAGGATGCCGAGCCCGTATACCAACTCCACCCGCCGCGGCCGACTAGACCGGGTGCGGTATAAATATCGGCCGAAATCACATAAGGCTCCACCGCATATCGACGGAGGGCCGGTAGATCCCGGGCCTGCTCCACCGGATTGAGTAAGTCGAGCAGCCGGAAACAGGTCTCACCGTCACCCTGATGGGCAAAAGCCAGCGCCAGCCAGATTGCCGCATGCGTATACTGTCCGCCGTTCTCCCGCAAACCGGGCGGATAGCCCTGAATGTAACCCGGATGGGGATTAGCCACATCGAACGGCGGAGTAAACAGCCGAATAATGCGCTCGGGCCCCGGCACCAGAAGTTCCATCGCGGACGCAAGCGAGCGTCTTGTCCGCTCCGGCTCGCCGGCGCCCGTGATTGCCGCCCAGGATTGCGGCAACGAATCGATACGAGCCTCAGTATTCGCGTGCGATCCCAGCTTCGAACCATCGTCGAAAAAGCCGCGCAGATACCACTCGCCATCCCAGCACTCCGTCTCGATGGCGACGGCCAACCGGGCCGCGATCGCGCGCAGCGGCTCACTCCTCGCCTCGGGCAGCAGCGGCGCGAAGCGATGAATCACTTCGATGAGAAACCACGCGAGCCAGACGCTCTCGCCACGGCCAGCGGCGCCCACCAGATTCATCCCATCATTCCAGTCGCCGTTGCCGAATAGCGGCAAACCGTGTGCGCCCGTCGAAAGTGCCTTATTCAGGGCCCGCTCACAATGGTTGAGCAACGTATCCGATATCGGAGAAACCACGGCTCGGGAAAGCCGCTCGTGCTCATTGGGTTTCAACAGCGGCGCATCAATGAACGGGACCATCTGTTGCAGCACCTCGACATCGCCGGTGACTCGAATATAGTGTGCAGTCACGTAAGGCAACCAGAGCAAGTCGTCCGAACAGAGCGTCCGCACGCCCACGCCGGAGTCAGGATGCCACCAGTGCTCCACATCCCCTTCGGGAAACTGACGGGCGGCCGCGACGAGTAAGTGCTCACGAGCAATCTCGGGTGCGCAGTAAACCAGGGCCATCGTGTCTTGCAATTGGTCGCGGAAACCGAATGCCCCACCGGATTGGTAGAATGCGGACCGGCCCCAGAACCGGCAACTCAACGTCTGATACATCAGCCACCGATTCAGCAGGAAGTCCACCGACAGCACCGGCGTATGCACTTCAATTGCTGACAGCCGCTCGTTCCACCAGCTACGTGCTCCATCCAAGGCCTTTTGTACTTCACCTGGCGCGCGGAATCTCTCAACGATTGCGCGCGCTGCCGCGTCGCTCTCGGCTTGGCCGAGCATGCAGGTCACATCCCGGCTCTCGCCGACCGCAAGACTCAGTGGCGTTCGCAGCACCGCCGCGGGATCAAGGCCTGCCTCCACCCGGCCACTCAAGTGGATCCGCTCCATGCCTGCCGGCCGCGCCTGCGAGCGATTGCGCCCCAGGAAGTTTGTCCGGTCACCAGACCATGATTCCGGCGCCGGTGACAGCGTCGCAAACGCCACTCGTCCCGAGTAAACCTCGTTCCAGGGATTTCGCGCCATTAGCGCGCCGATGGCGGCATCGTAAGACGGCTGCACGTGCAGTTGATTGTCTTCTCGGCGGGACCCGAGTACCCACTCGGCATACCAGGTTACCGAAAGGCGGCGCGGACGGCCCGAGTCGTTGCGCAACCTCAGGCAGCACAGCTTCACACTCTCGTCCATCGCTACAAACACGGTGAGTTCCTGCTGAATACCATGGCTGTGATGTTCGAAAACTGTATAGCCTTGGCCATGCCGCGCCCGGTAAGCGCCCTCTTCGCGAACCGGCAACGCCGTCGGCGTCCAGTACTCGCCAGACTCCTCATCCCGAATGTAGAGCACCTCCGATTGCGGATCGCTCACCGGATCGTTGTGCCAAGGCGTCAGCCGGTTGGCCTGGCTGTTGCCGCTCCAAGTGAAACCGAGCCCGCTCTCCGTCACCAGCGTCCCGAAGCCCGGAGTGGCGATGACGTTTGACCAGGGCGCTGGCGTACGAATTCCCTTGTCCAGGTAGATTGCGTACTCGCGACCGTCGCCGGTGAAACCTCCGATGCCGTTGAAGTAGGGCAATTCAAGAAACGGCAACTGCCCGGGCTCGTCGATCACCTGATGGGCCGCCGGCTGGAGCGATGGCGACGAAGTTACCGGCTCATTTGAAAGAGCTAGTTGTTGCGCCAAACTCCCTCGGATCCCGGCCAAAGTCACGTGCGCCGCAGTCAGAAGCAACGTGCGATGGACCTCCGGCAAGGCATGCCAGTCGCGGAGGAAAACGCCGCCGGGCGTGTCGACCCCGGTGTGGACCGTATGGGACTCCACCAACCGGCGCAGTTGATGATGGAAGGGCTGATCGTAGGTCGGCGTCTCCTGATTCAGAATCACCAGGTCCACCCGCAAACCACGCAAGCGCCAGAAGGTGTGCGCCAGCAGAATTTCGCGAACCAGACCCAGGCTCCGCGAATCGGTCAGCGTCAAGGTTAGAATCGGCAGGTCACCCGAGATCCCGTACGCCCACAATCCTTCCTGACTCAAGGCGTTGCGGCCCAGCCGCGCAGAGCTGGGACGCATGCGGGCATTTGGATAGATCAAGTGGCTCGCCAGTTCCTGAAACGCGAGCGTGGCAGCCGGAGCGATCGCTAGAAAACGCAGTTCCAATTGGGCGTTCGTCCACGCCATCTCGAAGGAGTCCTTCACAGAATCGTGCTGACGGAACTTCTCCACCAGCAAGAGCAGCGCCTCACGCGAGGATGCCGCCAGGGTAACGAACGTCAGCTCGATCCGCTCCCGCGGAGACAGCGTGAAGCGGCTGCGCAAGCTAAAGATGGGATCCAGCACCGTGCCAACGGTGCCGCTCAGTTCGCCCTCCATCGCCTCGGGCTGCGCCGTGGTGCGGCCCCGGCCCAAAAATTTGGCGCGGGAGGTCTCAAACTCCAGGCCATCGCTGGGTGAGATCAGCAGGTGGGCCGACCAGACCGGCTCTTCGTGCGGCGAGCGTGGACGCCGGTGAGCAATCAAGGCACCCGCCTCCGGTAAGTACTCTGTTTGTACGAACAGCTTACTGAACGCCGGATGCGCGGCATCCGCCCGCGGCGGAAATAGCGCCAGTTCCACGTAACTCGTCGCCTCCAGCGTGCGGGCGCGGCTTGACCGGTTAATGAACGTGATGCGCCGGACTTCGGCATCATCCCGCGGAGAAACGCATACCTCCATGAGCGTCTCGATCCCCAGCGCCAGCCGCGAGAACTCCCCGCGATCGGGAGAAAACCGCGCCGACGCCGTCCCGAACTCGCTGCCCACGGGCTGCTGTGCCGCGGACCAGACTGTGCCGGAACGCGTATCCCGGATGTAAAGGTAGCTTCCCCGATTGTCGAGCGTTGTATCCGCCCGCCAGCGCGAAAGGGCCAACCCATTCCACTGGCTGTAGCCGCCGCCGGTACTCGTCAGCATCACCGCGTAGCGGCCGTTCCCCAACAAATGCACCCGCGGCACCGCACCGTCGTCTTGCACGGCACGAAAACTCACCGATCCGTCAGCAATCAGCTCTTCCGTCGGTGGCTCCGGCAGGGACTGCCGCAACACCGAGCGCATCGGCGGAATCCGCTCGAACAGCAGCGACTCCACGGCCTTGATACTCGGATTCGCATGGAAGCGCCGCTGCATCACACCGCGATGCAGAACGTTGTCGATCGCCAGCAGGCTCATGCCTTGGTGATGCGCCATGTAAGTGTAAATCACCACGCCACGGCCGCCACCACGAGCATTCTCCCGCGAGAAATCGATGGCCTCGTAGAGACCCATGGGCCCGGAAAGCCCCATCGCCGCTAACCGCTCCAGATTCTCGACCGCTGCCCGCGGAAACACGCTCAGCGCGAGAAATGACGAGTAGGGAGAAACCACCAGGTGGCCCTCAACGCCAGGCTTCAATGCCAGGGTCGGCACGCCGAACGCGTGATACTGATAGACCTGATTGGAGTCCACTACGCTGTAGGCGCACTCCGAGATACCCCACGGAGCGTGTTGCTCACGCCCATACTCCATCTGCCGCAACACGGCCTTCTGGCAGGCGCCTTCCAACAGCGAGTTTTCGAACGAGCGCATGAAGAGCAGCGGCATCAGATACTCAAACATCGTGCCGGTCCAGGAGAGCAGCACCTGGCCTTCTGGCGCGGTAACGTACGCGCGGCCCAACGCCAGCCAATGTTCCAGCGGCACGTCGCCTTTGGCTATCGAGGCAAGACTAGCGATGCGACATTCGCTCGCCAGCAAGTCATAGTGGCTGGAGAACTCCACCGGCCCACCCACCGAATAGCCGATGCCGAACAGACGCCGGCGCTGGTCATAAAGAAAGCCCATGCGAATGCCGTCAGCCAGCCGGCGAACTTGCGCCGCGAGAGTCTGGCACCGGCCCAACGTCTCCCGCGCCGCCGCCCGCGCTTGCCCATACTCCGCCGCCAATTGCCGCATCCAGGCCGCCTGCGCTGCGGGCACGCCCTTTCCCGCCAATACTAGGAGTTCCTCCACCGGCTGTTCGGAGCCCGCGGCCAGCATCGCCAGATTCGGCACAGTGCGCAGTGCGCGGCGCCGAATCTCCGCCGCGTCCGCATGAATCTTGCCCAGAAAAGCATCGGACGGCGCGGCCAACGTCTGCATCCAGGCGAGATACCGCGAGGCGGACGTCGTCCAACTAACGAGTTGCTGGTCGATCTTCGACACCCAGTAGGCATGCTCGCCGCCTGTCGTCGCCTGCCACCGGAAAGCGGCGGTCAGTTGCGCCACCGGATGCGCCGCTTGCCCCAGCCGCCCGATAATCTCATGGCCGCGCGCACCGACGCGAAACAGGCGCTTCAGCGCGCGTGCGGGAATTCTCAGTGATGGGTCTCGGCCGCTCTGTTCCGTAAGCACGGCCAGCGTATCGGCCAAACCCCGCAGGCAGGCCGGGCCAGGTACCGGCGAATCCGGAAGTTCCAGCAAGCCCCGCTCCAGCACCCAGAACGCAGCCAGAAGATTGCCGCTATCCACCGTCGAAACGTAGCGCGGAGCCAACGGCTCCAAGGATTGCGTGTCGTACCAGTTCAACCAATGCCCCTCGTAGCGTTCAAGGCGATCAAGCGTTTCCAGGCTGGCAGAGCACCGCGTCAGGAACTCGTCAGGCGTTAAATAGCCGAAGTCGACCGCCGCGAGGCTTGACGTCAACCAAAGCCCGATGTTCGTGGGCGAAGTCCGCTGCGCCACTTCTATCCGGAGGGCCAGTTGCGAGTTGTCAGGGGGTAGCCAGTTGGTGGCCGCACCAACGTGGTCGTCGAAGTAGCGCCAGATCTGCCTGGACATGCGCCGCAGCATAGCGGTCTGCGACAAACTCAAGGGTCGCTGCCGCCCATCGGCGATCGGGACGCTCAGCCACCGCATCACCAGCGGACTCAAGGCCCATAGGCCGAGAAACAGGACGGCGGGCCACAGCGCGTCCCGCGCGAATAGCAGGATCATCAGCACCACAGACACCGCGCTAATCACCATCAGGTGCACCAGCGTCCGGCTGAAATGCCGCGACACGGCCGACGCCGCCATCTCTGCCGTTTGCCATTGCAGCAGCAGCCGCCGGCTCACCAGCTTGCGGTACGCTACACGGGAAATCGCATCCAGCGAGAGCCAGGCTTGATGCGGCAAAAAGGCTACCACCGTCACCACTCGCAGAAGTTCTTCTGTTAACCCGCTCCAGCCATAGGTTTCCCCGCTGATGCGGCGGATCACCCGGTCGGCGATCGTGGCAAGGGCAGGCACGCCTAAAGCCACCGCCAGAATCAGGCTCCAAACCCCTGGTGCCGGCGAGATCAGCCAGCCGAACAACAGAAACAGAATCGAAGCCGCCGGGACCAGACTCCTCCGAAGGTTGTCGAAGATGCGCCACCGGTCCAGCAATGGCAGAGGATTCGTCACCATACCGCCTTGTGCGGCAGGCACCGTAGGCAAACTCCAGCGCGCAATCTGCCAATCGCCACGAATCCAGCGATGCTGCCGCTGGCTGAAGCTCGCGTAGTCGATAGGCACACTCTCAAAAAGTTCGATGTCGCCCGCGAAAGCGACACCCACATGGGCGCCTTCAATCAAGTCATGACTTAGGAGTGTGGCAGGCGGAAAACGGTCGGCGAGAATGGCATGGAAGGCACGCACATCGTAGATTGCCTTACCATGAAAAATTCCCTCTCCCGCCAGGTCCTGATAAACATCGCTCACCGCGTGACAGTAAGGGTCAGTCCCTTGGGCATCCGCCACTACGCGCGTAAATCGAGTCGCGGTAGCGTTGGGCAGAGAGATGCTCACCCGCGGCTGAATAATCGTGTAACCGCGTTGACGATGCCGGCCATCGGCGGCAATCTCCACGCGGTTCAGCGGATGGGCGATTGTCCCGATCAAGCGCCGCGCGGTTCCAGCGGGCAACTGGGTGTCGGCATCCAGCGTGATGACGAAAGAAATGGGATCGGGTAAAGAGCCTACCGCCACAATCGACGCGTCGCCCCCACACAAGAAGTCATTCAGATCTTCGATCTTGCCGCGCTTGCGTTCCCGTCCGATCCAGCGCTCTTCCGTCTCTGACCAGGTCCGATTCCGGTGGAACAGAAGAAACCGTTGACTTCCATGGCGCTCATTGAGCGCCCGAATTCCTTCCTGCACCAGTCCAAGCAACTGGTCGTCACCCGCCATCACCGCCTCGGGGGCATCGGTGAAGTCGGAGAAGAGTGAGAAATAGACGTTCGGCTCGGGGTTAGCGAGAAAACGGATTTCGAGCTTCTCAATCTCCTGCCGGACAACGCTTTCGTTCGAAAGCATCATCGGGACGACGACCAGTGTGGCGTGCTCAACGGGGACCCCGTCTTCAAACGCCAACCGCGGCAGGCGCGCCGGCGGCAGCAACGCCACCAGCAAAGCATTCACAATCTGCAACGCCAATTCGCTTAGCGGGAAAATCGCTAGCATCGCAAAGATCGCCAGCCGTACCTCCTGGCGTACGCCGTTCTCCCATGCCAACGCGATCGCGATGGTTGCAAAACCAATCGTCAGCGAGAAGATCAGCGTCAGATAAGTTAAGGTCGGATGCCGGCGTACTCCACGCAGCAAACTCAAGCTCACCGGTGTGCCGTTTCCGGCCCGCTGCTCTAATGCGGCCCGGCCTTCAGAGAGCAGATAGTAGCCCGTCTGCCTTTGGTGCGGCACCGTGGCCACGGCCGCGAGTTCCACGGCGTACCGCGCCACCTCAAACTGGCTGCTGCGGCTATGCCGCGCAATGTCTTCCACCGCTCGCCGGCAACGGTCTCGCGTATTGAAATCCTGCTGCGGATGCACGCCGGAAGGGTCACCGCAGAGAATCGCCTCCACGGGCGAAACGGCTTCAAATACTTGCTTAAAGTCGATCCGGGAAAGTTCCCGCAAACTAGTGATGTCGTTCGCAATCGAAACGCGGTCCGACGCCTCGTGGTGCTGTTCCCGGCGGACTAGGCTCGCTAGCGATTCGTCCGCACGCTCCTCGGCCCATCGCTGCACCGGGCCCAGCGCATCGTCTTCGCCCATCAGTTGCTCGCCCAGGAATGCCAGGAAATGACACGACGAAGCGTAGGGCTGTTTGCCTAATTCTGCCAACGCGGAATCGAGCGCCGGCCCGGAGACGCGACCGGCGGCGACCAGCCGATTTCCCCAGAGGTAGGACGCCTCCCGGAGGTCCTGGTCATGCCCCACCCCCACGGCCAGACGCCCCAGTTCCTCAAGCAGAGCGATGCGCAACATCAAGGGAAAGGCCCACAACTCGGCGATGTCGAGTGGGTAACGAGTTTGATAGGCGGTAAGGCAGGCGACGAGTTTTTCCTGCGTAATGATGCAGGCTGTCCGGCGGACGATCTCTACCGCGAGTTTGTAAATGCGAATTTCTTCCGGCCGACGGCGCAACGCCGGCAGGATGCGGGTGTAGTGCTTCGGGAGGTTCGCCCGAACCTCGGCGAAATGGCTTTCGAAGACGTGAGTGTTGTCGAGGAGCCACGCCGAGGAAGCAGTCAATGAGTGGCCGAGCCGCGTGGCATCCACCAGGCTCGCGCGCGATTCTGACAGCGTCACTTCAATTGCCGCGGTCAACTTCAGCAGACCCGGCTTGGCCGTAAATTCGCCCCGCTCCCCATGGTCGTCCCCCAGCGCCTGGACAGCTTGCACCAGGCTGTCCTCGCTCAGCGGCTCAAACGACTCGGTAAAGCACTCCTCCTTCGTCCAATTCGCGGGAAGTACGAAGATCGCAGGTAGACCGTCCTGCCGGAGCGTTTCGACAATTTCCTTCGTCGACAGGCGGCCCGTCAGCACGAAGAGCAGGCGCTCACCCGGTAACAGCAAGCACGAGAAATCAGGAAAATACGGAGCCGCGGTTTTTGGCCCCGGCTCCGCCGACTGAACGATCTGACAGCGGTCCGCGCCGGCTACACGGAGTCGCTGTCTCGCAACTTCCGCCTCCTCCGCACCCGAACCATAGATGGCCAGAACAATTCGGTCTGAAGTCTTTTTTTCCGTGCCTTTCCTTACCACGCCCTGCGACCCGCGGTTCTGGAAATCCAGGCGACCAGAAAGAGCGCTCCGAAAAGAAGAAAGGTTAGTTTACCCGCCTCAACCTCGCCTACCGAAGCTCCCCCAATCGCCAAGAATCCAAATACCGTCATCCAACCGAGCATGTTTTTTCGTTACCTTTCTGAGGACTCAGGAAGTTTGCCTGGCCGGCCCGCTGTTGGTCAGGCCGGCCATGAACACGACTCTCGCCACGAGTTTGCAGTCAATGGCGATAGTCGTGCTTACCATAGAGCAAGCTGGTGGCCATTCCGGCCCGCAACTGAATTCAGGACACAACCGGGCGATGGTCATGACGAAAACAATGCAATAAATGCATTCTGTGGGAAACGTTTGCGTAATTCGCGAGAGGATCTGAGAGTGAGACACAAATTGCAGAGGTTCCGGCGCCGGGTGGATCGCGGGCTGCTCGTCCTCGCGCTGATCACGTTGGCGGTCGTTGCGTTCCTGGCGTTCCTCAATTGGCGACGCTTCGAAAATGCGGTCAGCTCCAGCGCACGCAGCCGCGCCGTCCTCGACGCCAACGGCTCGCTTCTGACAGCAGTGAAGGATGCTGAAGCCGCAATGCGGATGTTCATACTCACAGGCGAGGTGAGAGACCTGGAACCCTATCAAGCCATCGTTCAGACTATTCCCGCCCGCAAAAAGAAGCTTCTCGAAGTAGCGGTACAGCCGTATCAATCGAACTTGGCCTCCAGAATCGTCGAACTCACAGACAAACGCCTCGGATTCCTGTCTATTGGCCTGCAGATTCGTTATCGGCGTGGCCTCGAGGCCGCCACCGAGTACGTTCAAACCGGGGGCGGGCGGGAAGAAATGGAAGAACTTCGCGGCCTGAGTGCGCAGCTCTTCATCGACGAATACGATGAACAGGCGCGTGAAGCCAAGATTGCCGAGCGCCGGGCGTTCGACACCTTTCTGGTCGCGTTGGTGGGCTGCACCCTTACGTTTCTCATCCTGCTTCTGATGAAGCGCGCCGTCGATGGCGCCATCGCGCAGCGGAATTCGGCAATCCAGGAACTCGCCGGTACCAGCCAGCGCCTGGAGATCACCCTCGCCAGCATCGGTGACGGAGTGATCGCCACAGATCGCGAAGGACGAGTGACTTTCCTCAACAAGATGGCCGAGACCCTCACCGGCTGGGCCCATGACGAGGCCACCGACCGGCCAGCCGCCGAAGTGTTCCGGATCGCCGACGAAAGCACCGGCAATCCTCTCTCTAACCCGCTTCAGAGTGTCCTCGAAGGGCGAATTCAAACAACGGCGCCACGGCACTTGCTCTTGCTGCCAAAGGTAGGTGAGCCCATCGCCATCGCCGACAGCGGCTCACCTATCCGGACGGCGGACGGCCAGATGGTTGGCGCCGTCCTTGTCTTTCGCGATATCCGAGAAAGCCGCGATGCCCAGCGGCAAATCGAAAAATGGCATCGGCTCTTTCGTGCCGGCGGCTTTGGCATGGCGGTCATCGACTCCGAAGACAACACCCTGCGCGACCTGAACCCCGCCTTCGCCGCCATGCACGGCTACGAAGAATCCGAGTTATTGGGAAAGAACTTCTCAACGTTGCTGGCTGCCATTGATGAACCTCACCTGCGAAGTCTGCAGGAGAAAGGGCAAGTGACGTTCGAATCCTTGCATCGGCACAAGAATGGCCGGATCTTTCCCGTCCTCACAGATATGACGACGTTTCGCGACGCCGCCGGCAGAGCCACAGAGCGCGCCGCATACTTCTCTGACATCAGTGCCCGGATTCTGGCCGAACGGATCAGCCGCCACACTCAGGAGCGATTCAAGACTGCCGTCGAGGTGGTGGGTGACATTATCTGGACCAACAATGCCGAAGGGCAAATGGACAGCGAGCAGACGGCCTGGAGCAACTTCACCGGACAGACTTTCGATGAGTACCGTGGCTACGGCTGGTCCACCGCCCTGCATCCGGATGACCTCGAGCGAACCCTTGCGGAATGGAACCTCGCCGTCGCCGAGAAGCGGAAGTTTGTCACCGAGCATCGGTTGCGCCGGCACGACGGCGTCTATCGGCTATTCTCCGTACGCGCCCTACCGCTATTTGACGACCAAAACGACGTTCGAGAATGGGTCGGCGTCCACGCCGACATCACTGAGGAGCGGGAACAACGCGAACAACTCACCGAGAGTGAGGCCCGTTTTCGTGGGCTCGCCACTTCACTTCCGCAGGTGATCTGGTCGACGCGGCCGGACGGCGAGTTTGAGTACACCAACCCCGCGTGGAATGAGTACCTGGCAGTTGACCCGCTTCAACCGGGCCTTTGGGAGAACATCCTACATCCGGAAGACACCGAAACTATCCTCCCGCAGTGGCGCGAAGCGCTCGCCGCTGGACGCGCCTTTGAGTTTCAGGCCCGCCTAAAGCGGGCCTCCGACGGAACCTTTCGCTGCTTCCTCTGCCGTTCGCTCCCGTTGCTGAATGAGCAGGGAAAAGTGATTCGGTGGTTTGGTAGCTGCACGGACATTGATGATCAAAGCCAGCGCGCGGCAGAGCTAAGAAGTTCGAACGAAGCCCTAAGCCGGAGCAACGCCGACCTGGAGCAGTTCGCTTACGCCGCCAGCCACGATCTACAGGAACCCCTGCGGATGGTCGCGTTATACACGCAATTGCTGGGCGAAGAATACGCCGACAGGCTCGACGAAACCGCGCGCTCTTACATTGACCAGTCCCTGCGGGCCTCGCACCGTATGGAAACATTGCTGCAGGCCCTGCTGGCCTACTCAACCGTGAGCGCACCGGCACTACAGGACAACCTGGCCGATGGCAATGAAGCGGCTCAGGATGCGGTCGCCAACCTGGAATCACTTATCGGACGCACGGGAGCAACCGTGCATTGTTCCGAACTGCCCAAGGTTCGAATTGCGTCGGTTCGGCTGACTCAGGTTCTGCAGAACTTGATCGGCAACTCGCTTAAATATCGCCGAGAAGACGTGCCGGCCATCGTCGAGGTCTCCGCCCGGCGGCAGGGGGCCTCGCTCTGGCGATTCGCGATTAAAGACAACGGGATCGGAATGGAGTCGCAGTACTTGGAGCAGATTTTCGGAATCTTCAAACGCCTGCACGGCCAGGACTACGAGGGCACGGGCATCGGCTTGGCGATCTGTCAGCGCATTGTCGAGAACCATGGCGGGAAAATCTGGGTCGAGTCCGCGGTCGGGCAAGGAACGACTTTCTTCTTCACGCTCCCCGCTGCCTAGGCAAATGTTTCACAGCCATCGGTAGATTTTGCCTGTCTCCGGGTCGATTCCAGCTCCGAACTCCTTTGATCTGAGAGTGGTAACCAGATTGCATAAGAATGTCCGAGTGAAAGGACTCATCCCTCATGCTTTGGACTGTGGCAGTGGTTTTAGTCGTTGCGTGGTTCCTTGGCTTGGTGAGCAGCTACACGATGAACGGATTCATCCACATTCTGCTTTTCCTGGCCATCGCCGTGGTATTGATCCGGGTCATTCAGGGCCGGCGGCCGATTTAGCGTATCTTATTGAATGTGCCAATCGACGCAACCTTTCAGGAGCGCAACCGTGATGAAGCTCCCGGAGAATGCGGATCAAGATGAGTGAATCTCCGATGCAAATTGTTCTGGTGGAAGACAACGAGGGCGACGTGTTTCTGGTCAGGCGGGCGCTGAATCAGAATGCGGTGCCTTACGAAATACGCTTGGCACGCAACGGAGAAGACGCTTTAAAGCTTGTTACCGGCGACGGCGACAGTCCCAGACCGGATATCTTCGTGCTCGACCTGAACCTTCCCCGCCTTGGCGGCGGACAAGTCCTGGAGCGGATCAGAGCCAACCCCAACTTCAAAGACACGCCGGTCATTGTTCTGACGTCTTCGGACTCCTCCCGGGACCGCGCTCGCGCTCGCGAGTTGGGCGCCGACCCCTATTTC